>JAHDXT010000011.1 GCA_023384095.1 Hyphomicrobiaceae bacterium | reverse complement strand
ACCCTTCAGTCCCCCAGACGCCGCGAAGTCGACCATTTTTCAGCGACCTGCTAGAACGCAGAGCATGGATTGCCGAGCATCCGGACCCGACGGCTGAGCTGGAGGATATTCAGCACCAGCAAGGCCCAATCCTCACAACCACCGAGGGTAGGGGTTCGACTGGGTGTACTTCGGCGTTGGTTCGCGGATGCCATCGAGGCCGCCGAGCTGCCGAGGACTGCGCGCCGCATGGGCTCCGCAAAGCCGCCGCGCGCACGCTCGCCGATGCAGGCTGCACCGAGCGCGAGATCATGGCGATCACGGGCCGCACCACGAGCCGCATGGTGACCGAGTACGTCAAGAGCGCCAACCAATTGAAGTGGTCCGTCAGCGCCATCGATAAGGTGGCGCGGAACGCTCGGAGTACAGTTACGGGCTCCAAGGCATGAACAGAACAAAAACAGAAACTGCAAAACAGAACAAAGAAAAGTGCCAAACGCTCGCTGCAAAATTCTGTAACAAAATCATGGCGCTCCCTACGGGAGTCGAACCCGTCTTTTCAGATTGAAAATCTGACGTCCTAACCGATAGACGAAGGGAGCGTTGGCGAGGGTATAGGGTCGATCGGCGGGGCTGGCAAGGGTGGGCGCCGGGCAGCGCGGCGGGGCAGGGCGCCCTTGGCTGAGCTTGAAGAAACAGCGGTTCTTCTCCCCGGGCGGCGAGTGCCGGCGCTGGCGACCGGCACCAGGAACGCGCCTGCGGGACGACCTCGCACGGGCCGTCTCTGACAGAACAGCCGCTGCCCCCTGCACTCCGCGCTCAGCCCTGGTGGCGAGGATCGGCGGCGTCGTCGATGGTGACTTCGATGCGGTCGCGGCCGCCCCAGGTGTCCCGCCGCAGCGTCCCGGCCACGTGGAGCGGCAGCCCGCCGGCGCCGAGCAGCGTCTCGCCGAGCGGCTGGCCCGCGGCCCGGAAGGCCACTGCATCGCGACGCGAGCCGTCGCCGGCCTCGAGCGCGAAGCGCACGTGCCGCTCGCCGACGATCTTGGCATTCCTGATCCGGTGCGCGGGAAACGCGAAGCGCGGCTGCGGATTGCCCTGGCCGTAGGGGCCGGCCCGCTCGATGAGCTGCACCAGATCGTCGGTGGCGCCGGCCGCCGTCACGGCGCCGTCGATGTCCAGCCCGGCCGCTGCGCGCGCCAGCGTTGCGGACGTGCCGAGCTGAGCTGCGAGGAAGGCCTTGAGCGGCTCGAGCCGCGTCCGCTCGACCGTCAGGCCGGCCGCCATGGCATGGCCGCCGCCCTTGACGACATGGCCGCTCGCCGCGGCTGCGCGCACGGCCCCGCCGATGTCGACGCCGGCGACAGAGCGCAGCGAGGCCGTGCCGGCGTCCTGCTCCCAGGAGATGACGCACGACGGCCGCCGGAACCGCTCGGTCAGGCGGCTGGACACCAGCCCCACGACGCCCTTGTGCCAGCTCTCTGAGCCCAGCACGAGGATCGGCAGCTCCGGGTCCGCCTCGAGCTGCCGCTCGGCTTCCGCCATCGCCTGCTCGAGCATCGCGGTTTCGATCGCCTTGCGCTCCTTGTTGAGCTTGTCCAGGAGCTGGGCGATGCGCGCCGCCTCGAGCTCGTCCTCGCCTGCCAGCAGCCGGGCTCCGAGGGCCGCATCGCCGATGCGGCCGCCGGCATTGATCCGGGGCCCGAGCACGAACCCGAGGTGATAGGGCGTCGGGGCCTGATCGAGCCCGGCGGCGTCGAACAGGGCTTTCAGCCCGATGTTGCGACGGCTGCGCATCACGTGCAGCCCCTTGACGACATAGGCTCGGTTGAGCCCTGTGAGGGGGACGACGTCGCACACGGTCGCCAGCGCCACCAGGTCGAGCAGGCCGAGCAGGTCCGGCGCCGGGCGCGCGGCCGAATAGAAGCCGCGCCGCCGCAGCTCGCGCGAGGCGGCCACCAGCGCCATGAAGGTGACACCGGCGGCGCTGAGCTGGCCGAGACCGGAGAGGTCGTCCTGGCGGTTGGGGTTGACGAGCGCATGCACGTCCGGCAGCCGCTCGTCGGCCTGATGGTGGTCGATGACGACGACGTCGGCGCCGAGCTTTCTGGCGATGCCGAGCGGCTCGAAGCTGGTGGTGCCGCAATCCACCGTCACGATCAGCCTGGCTCCGTCCGCTGCCAATCGCTCGATCGCCGCCGCATTGGGGCCGTAGCCCTCGAACAGGCGGTCGGGGATGTAGACCCGGCAGCCGAGCCCGTGATGCGCCAGGAACCGATGCAGGAGGGCCACGGACGCGGCGCCGTCGACGTCGTAGTCGCCGAACACGGCGATCGCCTCGCCGGCGATGATCGCGTCGGCCAGCCGCGCCGCGGCCTTGTCCATGTCCTGCAGCACGCTCGGGTCCGGCATCAGGGCCTTGATCGTCGGATCGAGCACGATCGGCACCTCGTCGAGCGCCACGCCGCGGGCCGCCAGCACGCGGCCGAGCAGCTCCGGCAGGTCATGGCGCTGGCAGATCGCGGTCGCGAGGTTGAGGTCGGCGGGACCGATCCGCTCGCGCCATCGCAGCCCGCGGGCGGAGCGGGTGACGCCGAGAAATGCCGATCGCTGATCGATAGCGGGCTCAGGTCGTAGCCTGCGCAGTGCCCCCATTGTCGATACCCCCGGGAATCGAGCCGGCAGTGTGGCACAGGCACGGGGCTGGAAGGAGGCGGGAGTCGCCGGCTCCTGTGGATTGGCCCGGCGGGTGGCGGCGAGGCCTCGAATCGATTCGCGAGGGCGTGAATTGCCGTGCCGCGCCATCGAGCATTTCAGCATCGGTTTCATCGGCGCAGGCGCGACGGCTGCTGAAGGCTTGGTGACAAGCAACACCGGCAGGCTTAAGCAGGGACTGCACAATCGTGATTCGCTGGTCCCGTTCACTCGGGAGCCAATGCGCGGTGTGTGCAACGGTTGCAGTGCGTCCAAACGTCTGGGACGGCGGGCAGCACGCCCGGCGCCGCAGTCGAAAGCCAGCCAGCCCGCCTATGGGACGGGCTGACAACCGCGCCCGCAGGGCGGATTGAGCACCTGCACTGCAGGCGCCGCGACAAACACGTCAGAGAGCCGGGGCTGCCGCTGCTTCGGCTCTCGATTTGTTCAGGCGCCCGCGCTCCGGTGCAGGCTAGAATTTCCCCGGTTCAGATGGAAACGTCCAAATCCCCTCTCCCCATCGCAATGGGGAAGGCGGGCAGGGCTCGAGGGTCAGCCGCTCACCTTCTTTGCCGACCCTCGATAACGAAACGGGGGTAGCTGAGGTCGCCTCGGTTTCCTGATGCTTGGGTGCTCGTGGGTCGGCCAAGTTTCGCTGCAGGCCGCGCCGGGGCTGACCCCGTCTTGCCCGCTGAAACGCATCACGGGTTTCCGCCTTCGCGGAAATGACGGATCGGGTGGGCGCAACGGTGGCGCCATCCGGCCGCGCACCTGCTTGGCGCACCGTTTCATCCCCATCCGCCCGCCCGCACTTACCGTCATACCCGCGCAGGCGGGTATCTGCGATCCGTCGCCACTTCGCTTCGGCGGCGACTGGGTTTTGATGCCTTGAAGCGGATTCGGGGCCTCCCGGATAGCCAAGTTTCGTTTCAGACCCGCCGGGTCTGACCCCGAGGAAGGCGTAAGGGTCAGACCCTGCGAGGTGGGCAGAAATTCGCGCTGTGCTCGCGGCCGCCCCTCACTCCGCACGCGGGGAGAGAGGAACTGGGGAAAAGAATCGCTTCGATTTCGATCGGAATGGCCATAAAGCCAGGCGCCGTCAGTGCCAGGCCATGTATCCTGCCCTCAGCAGCAGCAGCTTGTCCTGCGGCACGTCGAGGTGCGGCACCTCGCGCGGGTCGATGCCCAGAAGGTGGCCGCGCAGCACGCGGCTGACGCCGCCATGGGAGACGATCACCGCATCGCGCGCGATGCCGGTGAGCCACGACGCGATGCGCTCCGTCAGATCGCGGTAGCTTTCGCCGCCGCGTGGACACCAGCCGAAGGCGTCGGCGAGCCGCGCGCGGTAGCCCTCGGGGTCGCGGTCCGGCAGCTCGGCCCAGGTGCAGCCTTCCCAGTGGCCGAATTTGATCTCCATCAGCCGCTCGTCGGTGCGGAAGCCCGACCGCTCGAGCCCGATCTCGCCGCGCACGATCTCCATCGTCTCCCGCGCGCGGCTCAGCGGGCTGGCGACGAAGTCGAGCGCCGAGAAATCGCGGATCATCTCCTTGAGCACGCGGCCGTTGCGCGCCGCCTGCAGGCGCCCCGTATCGTTGAGGCTGATGTCGGTCTGGCCCTGCAGGCGCCGCGCCGCGTTCCAGGCCGTCTCGCCGTGGCGCACGAAGTAGATCGTCCGGTCCCCCCTCATGTCCCCCCAGCCCCGCGATGCGATGACTCGCGATACCCTAATCGGCGGCGTTCTTCATCACGGTGAGGTCCGGGGCGTCCTCGTTCTTCATGCCCTGTACGTGATAGCCGGCATCGACGTGGTGCACCTCGCCGGTGACGCCGCGCGACAGGTCCGAGAGCAGGTAGAGCCCGGCGGCGCCGACGTCCTCGATGGTCACCGTGCGCCTGAGCGCGGAGTTGTACTCGTTCCACTTGAGGATATAGCGGAAGTCGGCGATGCCAGACGCCGCCAGCGTCTTGATCGGTCCGGCGGAGATCGCGTTGACGCGGATGCCGCCTTTGCCGAGGTCGGCCGCGAGATAGCGCACGCTCGCCTCCAGGGCGGCTTTGGCGACCCCCATCACGTTGTAATGCGGCATCACCTTCTCAGCGCCGTAGTAGGTGAGGGTCAGGAGCGATCCGCCGGCGCCCATCAGCTTCTCCGCCCGCCTGGCCAGCGCCGTCAGCGAGTAGCAGGAGATGAGCATCGTCTGGGTGAAGTTCTTCTCCGACGTGTCGACGTAGCGGCCGTCGAGCTCGTTCTTGTCCGAGAAGGCGATGGCGTGCACCAGAAAATCGAGCCGGCCCCAGCGCGCGTCGAGATCCGCGAACACGGCATCCATCGAGCCTGGGTCGCCGACATCGCACGGCAGCACGACGTTCGAGCCGAGCTCGGCCGCCAGCGGCTCCACCCGCTTCTTCAGAGCGTCGCCCTGGTACGTGAGCGCCAGCTCGGCACCTTGCGCGGCAACCGCCTTGGCGATGCCCCAGGCGATCGACCGGTTGTTGGCGACGCCCATGACGAGGCCTCGCTTGCCGGACATCAACGTCCCAGTCGCGACACCCGATTCCGCCCCGTTGCCCGTCATGAGCCGTCGTCCCTGTGCAGTTCGTTGCCATGGCATCCTAAGCACCATTGACGCGAAGAATCCAGATGGCCGCCTCCTGCGGGCTCCATTCACGTTCGCGTCATCGACGGTGGATCTGCACTGTTCACGCTGCTCATGCGTTCTTAAGTTCGGTATTACCGAACGACAGACATCCAAGGAGCTGAGACCCATGAGACTCCACTATTCGCCCGGTGCATGCTCTCTCTCGCCCCACATCGTTCTCCGCGAGACCGGCACGCCCTTCGAGCTGGTGAAAACGGACCTCAAGGCGAAGCGGACCGGGGACGGGCGGGACTTCTGGCAGGTGAGCCCGGCCGGCTACGTGCCCGCGCTGGAGCTCGATGACGGCACCGTCCTCACCGAGGGGCCGGCCATCGTCCAGTACCTCGCCGACAGGGCGGACGCCACGCATCTGGCGCCGCGCAACGGCTCGATCGAGCGTTACAAGCTGCAGTCCTGGCTGAATTTCGTCTCGACCGAGCTGCACAAGGGCTTCTCGCCGCTGTTCAACGCGAGCATGCCGGAGGAAGGCAAGGCGGTGGCGCGCGAGGTGCTGCTGTCGCGCATCGGGCTGGTCGATCGGCATCTGGCCTCCAACGCGTACCTGATGGGCAAGAGCTTCACGCTGGCGGATGCCTACGCCTTCACCGTGCTCCGCTGGGCGAAGCCGTTGAAGCTCGACCTGTCGGGCTTCGAGAACGTCGCCGCCTACGTCGCCCGCATCACGGAGCGGCCCGCGGTGAAGGCCGCCATGAAGGCGGAAGGCCTGATCAAGTAGCCGGCAGCTCTCAGGCCAGGATGCGGATTGCGTCCTGGCCGCTGCCGGCTCAGGCGTTGAGCAGCAGCGCGACGCCCAGCACGATGAGGGCGATGCCGGCCGCTTCCCGCGAGGCGAGGCTCTGCTTGAACATCTGCCGCGAGAGCGCCTGGGCGAACAGGATCTCGATCAGCGCCAGCGTGCGCACCTTCGCCGCGCTCTCGAGCGCAAAGGCCAGAAACCACATCTGCGAGGCGAAGGCGCCCATGAAGCCCGCCGTGATCGACGGCCGCCACGCCCGGAAAATGGCGATCAGGTTATCGCGGTCGCGCACCAGCAGATAAACCGACAGCGTGGCCGTCTGGATGACGAGGCCGACCACCAGCGTCGTCGAGGCGGCGAGCACGAAGCCGTCCGCCTCGAGCGCGCGGATGCCGCCCCGGAAGCCGACCGCGGCGAAGGCGAACATCGCTCCCGACCCGATGCCGAGCGCCGCCGAATGCCACGACAGGGCGGCGCCCGCCGTCTGCCGCGGCCACGACATCATCATCACGCCGACCGTGGCAATGACGATTGCCGCGGCGAGGCCCGCCGATAGCTGGTCCCCGAGGAAAGCAAGGCCGAACACCGCCACCTGCACCGGCTCCGTCTTCGAGAGCGCGATCGTCACCACGAACGACCGCTCGCGCATGGCGGCGAGCAGCAGCGCCGTGCCCCCGATCTGCGCCAGTGCGGCGAACGCGGTCCAGGCGAGCATGGCGGAGTTGAGCGCCGGCAGCGACGCGCCGGTGGCGAGAAGCACCACGGTCAGGAACAGGATGCCGAACGGCAGCCCGAACAGGAAACGGACGTGCGTGGCGCCCACTGTCCCGAGCGTCGTCGTCAGCTCCTTCTGCATGGCGTTGCGCAGGGTCTGCCCCCCGCCAGCCAAAATCGTGAATATCACCCAGAGCCAGCCCGACACTTCCAATCCCCCCGAACTCGCCGGTCGCTCTCGGACCGGACAGCGACCGGTCAGATCTTCTGATTATATGCGCCCACTTCCGGCATCCCGGACAGCAGCGCGTCGATGTCGCCGAAGATGGCGCGCATGTTCGCCTCCGACGTCGGGCTCTCGACCACCACCACCAGCTCGGGCTTGTTGGATGAGGCGCGCACGAGGCCCCAGGTGCCGTCCTCCAGCACGACGCGGACGCCGTTGACGGTGATCAGGTCAACGATGGTCTGCCCCGCCACTGGCCTGCCGGCCGCCTTCAGGTTCTGATAGTGCGCGACGACGCGCTCGACGACGCCGTACTTCTTCTCGTCGTCGCAGTGCGGGGACATGGTCGGCGACTGCCATGTCATCGGCAGCGACCCCCTGAGGTCCGCCAGCGACTTGCCGGGCGAGCGGTCGAGCATGTCGCAGACGGCGAGCGCCGCGACGAGGCCGTCGTCGTAGCCGCGCCCGAGCGGCGGGTTGAAGAAGAAATGGCCCGACTTCTCGAAGCCGACGAGCGCCTTCGTCTCGAAGCTGTAGCGCTTCATGTAGGAGTGGCCGGTCTTCCAGTAGTCGGTCCTCGCACCGTTCTGCCGGAGGACGGGATCGGTCTTGAACAGCCCCGTCGACTTGACATCGGCGACGAAACGCGCGTTCGGATGACGGGCGGAGATGTCGCGCGCGAGCAGCACGCCCACCTTGTCGGCGAAGATCTCCTCGCCCTCGTCGTCGACCACGCCGCAGCGGTCGCCGTCGCCGTCGAAGCCGAAGCCGACGTCCGCGCGATGCTCCAGCACCGCCGCGGCCATGGCGTGCAGCATCTTCATGTCTTCCGGATTGGGATTGTAGCGGGGGAAGGAGTGGTCGAGATTCGTATCGAGCGGGATCACCTCGCAGCCGACCGCCTCGAGCACCTGCGGTGCGAAGGCTCCCGCGGTGCCGTTGCCGCAGGCGGCGACGACGCGCAGCCGCCGTTTGAGCTTCGGCCGGTCCGCCAGTGACCGCATGTAGCGATCGCCCATGTCCGGCACGAACACATAACGGCCGCCGCCGACCGCCTCGCCGCGGCCCTCGAGCACGATCGACTTGAGCTCGGCCATCTCGTCCGGCCCGAACGTCAGAGGACGCTGCAATCCCATCTTGATGCCGGTCCAGCCGTTGTCGTTGTGGCTGGCGGTGACCATGGCCACGCCTTCGACATCGAGCGCGAACTGCGCGAAGTAGGCCATCGGGGACAGCGCGAGGCCGATGTCGTGCACCTCCGCGCCGCCCGCCAGCAGGCCGGTCATCAGCGCCTGCTTCACCGAGGCCGAGTACCAGCGGTAGTCATGGCCGACGACGAAGCGCCTGGGCACGCCGCGCGCGGCGGCCAGCGTCGCCAGACCGAGCCCGATGGCGTTGAGACCCATCAGGTTGATCTCATCGGGGAACAGCCAGCGGGCGTCGTACTCGCGAAAGCCGGTCGGCCTCACGAGAGGCAGCCGCTCGAAGTCAGCCGTGTTGGGCTTCAGGTCGGCGCGCGGAAGGGGGAGCATGTGGTCACCATCGTTTCAGGTGCGGTCGGAAGGCAATGATCGTCCGGCAAGCGGGCCGGGTCGGGGCGGGCACGGAGGAGCATGCAATATCGCCGGGCCGAGGCCAACCCGTGGCGGCCCGGCTCATTCCTGCAGGATGAGGACGCCGCCGCGCATCTCGGCGCGGCTGAGCCGCCCGATGAACGTCATGCCGAGGAGAGTGGTTCCGAGCTGCCCCGGCTCGCTCACCGCGGCATCGATATCGTAGAGGGTTATGTCGCCGATGCTGACGCTGTCGAGCACGACCGGCGCAACCCTGGCGATACCGTTGGCGGTGCGGACGCGGCCCGTGAAGTCCCCGGGCCGGACGAACACTCCGGCCCGCTCGGCGTCCTCGTAGCTCAGCGCCACCATCGAGGCCCCCGTATCGACCAGCACCTGGATCGGGCGCCCGTTGACGAAGGCGGCGGCCGTGAAGTGCCCCCGCGCCCCCGCACTGAGCTCCACGGTGCCAGGGCTGGTGCGGTCCGCTGCAGTCTCGATCGGCGCCGGCTGAACGGGCAGGGTATCGAGCCTGAGCCCGAGCGCGTACGAAGCGCCCGCCTTGAGCTCGTCGAACCATACGATGGAGCCCAGCATCATCGCCGAGACGAGCAGCCACCGCGCCGCCTCGCTCAGTGCGAGCCTCACGCCGGACGACAGACGCATCACCCGATTCCCGCCAAGCGCTGCGACGCATCGCGATGGCGTGGACCGGCACGGGTCTAGCTGCGAAGCGTCAGGAACTCTCCCGAGAACTCATAAGAGCGCAGCCGCCTTAAGAAGTTCATACCGAGCAGGCTCTCCTCGAGCACGCCAGGCTTGGCCACGAGCGCTTCGACCCTGTCGAGCCGGATGGGGCCGATGGCGACGTCGCGCAGCCGGGCCGCGGCTGCATACGCGGTGCCGTTCGCCGTCTGCACGGGGACCGAGTAGACCAGCCGATCGGTGTCGATCCCGGCGCGACGCGCGTCCGCCGGCCGCAGCACCAGGGTGGAGGCGCCGGTGTCGACCAGCATGGTGACGGGGGCGCCGTTGACTTGCGCACGGACGGAGAAATGCCCGTCCGGGCGGCGGCGGATGCGTACGGCCTGCTCTCCACTCTCCCTGCCTTCGAAAACCACGGCTTCTCCGGGGGGCAGCAACTCTCCGGCCATGCGCCGCGCCACATACGACACCTCGTCGCGGAAGCTGTAGGCGGCGACGAGCGCGAACGCGATCAAGACCCAGACCGCGAGGTCCTTGACCGCCTGGGCCGAGCGCCCGCGGTAGGAGCCGGCGAGCGACGCGGCGAAATAGAGGAGCAGCGCGCCGCCTGCCACCAGGCCGGCGAAGCTCGCCGGGTCCAGACCCGCGATGGTGCCGCTGTCCCCGCTCAGGAAGAGGATCAGACCGCCGGTCGCAAGCAGCAGCAGAAGAAACCACAGCATCGCATCATCCCGCCATGAGCCGCGTGCCCCGGCCCGGCCGCGCAGGCCTGATCCGGCGGCGTTCGCAGGGTCCGGTCAAGCAGGCGGTCACACGGAGCGTGCGGCAGCCGCCCTCGCCCAGCGCGGTGCCAGGATTCACGCGGATTTCGCAAGGGCTATCCAAACGCCAGTCACCCCCCTCGGCTGCAATCGTCAACTTAGGGATCGGAGCCCGCCCGCACAATGAGCGGGCATGCTCCGGCGGGGCATTGCCCGGGAGCTGTGCCCCGTTCGCTTTGCCGCTAAAGCGTTCTATCCCGCCAGCACCGCCGGAACGGGGACCGCCTGCCGTTTCAGGCGCGGCGGCCTGGCCGGGCGGGGCGCCGCCTCGGCCTGGCCCACCTGCTCGCGGCCGCGGGCCTGCAGCGGGCGCGCGGCCTGCAGCGAGCGCCGGCGCGGCAGCCGGACGATGGCCTCTGTTCCCTTGCGCAGCTCCGAATGCAGCTCCAGGGAGCCGCCGTGCAAGTCGATCAGGCTCTGCACGATCGACAGCCCGAGGCCGGTGCCGCCCTCGGCGGTGCGAAAGGCCAGCGAGCCCTGCCCGAACGCCTGCAGCACTTTCGGGATCTCCTCCTTGGGAATCCCCGGTCCGGTGTCGCGCACGCTGAGAAATTGCCTGCCGTCCTCGGTCGCGCCGGCGATGATCGTGATCTGCCCGCCTCTGGGCGTGAACTTCAGTGCGTTCGATAGGAGGTTGAGGCAGATCTGGCGGATCGCGCGTTCGTCCGCCCACACCTGCGGCAGGTTCTCGTCGAGGCGCTGGATCACCTGCTGGCCTTTGCTCTCCGCTCTCAGCTTGAGAAGCCGGTGGCAGTCGTCGACGATGTCGACGAGCCGGATCGGCTGCTCGTTGAGCTCGTAGCGGCCGGCCTCGATCCGCGACAGGTCCAGAATTTCATTGATCAGCTTGAGCAGATGGCTGCCGCTCTGATGTATGCTGGTCGCATACTCCTTGTAGACGGGGTTGCTCAGCGGTCCCATGATCTCAGACTTCATGACCTCGGAGAAGCCGAGGACCGCGTTGAGCGGCGTGCGCAGCTCGTGGCTCATGGTGGCGAGGAAGCGCGATTTGGCGAGATTGGCGGCCTCCGCGCGCCGCCGCGCCTCGTCGGAGATCGACTTGGCCTCTTCCAGCTCGGCGATGAGGTCGTCCTTCTGCGCCCGCAGCTCGATCATGGCCAGCGTTGTGCCGCTGAGTCCCTTGGCCAGAAACACGAAGTAGATGTGGACGCCGACCGCCATGGCGGCCAGCGTCAGGTAGAACACGTCCTCGAGCAGCACCAGCCGGACCGCCACGGCGAGGGTCATGGGGATCGTGCCGACGTAGAATATGGGCATGACGCTGGAGGCGAACGTCATGCGGATCGCGAGCACGACGATCAGAGAGGCGAAGACGAAGACGTTGGAGGAGAAGAGATAGCCCTGCGGGATCGCCTCGGCCGCATTGAAGCCGACGAGAGCGAAGCCGGCCCAGGCCAGCCCGTTGATGGCCTCTGCGACGATCAGCCGGCGGCGCCACATCCCGGTGTCGGCCTCCGCCGCCGGGGTCGACAGAAAGCGGCAGCAGCATTCCAGCAGCATCACTTTGGCGGCGATGACGAGGAACAGCCACATGACGCCCTGGCTCCAGGGCGCCCAGAACATCGAGGCCAGCGAGAAGATGGCGGCCAGCAGCAGGATGGTCGCCTGCGCCGACAGCTCGTTGCGCACGAACATCGCCAGCAGCTCGTAGGCGAAGTCCGGCTGCGCGCTGGCCTGCGCCAGCCGCTCGCGCGCCTCCTGGAATCGTGTGCCGCCCGCACTGCCGCGATGGCCGCCGCCGGGCATCCTCATCGTGTCGATCGCCATCGGATCTGCCATGACGGGCCTCTTGCCGGGAGGTCAGGAAGAACGCAGCCCCGCCGCCGGCGTGAACGCATGTCGTTCCCGGGCCCCGTTCCGACTGTTCACGGAAAATGCTAATTCCTCGTTTACTTCGAGCGCCCTGCAGGCCCGTTTTCGGGTGGCGTGACCGAATTGCCGGCCGCGGCCACCGGCACGCCGGGGATTGGCTCGGCATTGCCGCCGTGGAACACTGGGCACTCTGGTGCGATGCAGCACCTGGATCCGCCATCGTCCCCGAGGAGGACCCCTTGAAGATCATCGAGCAAGCCAAGGCGCCCAATCCGCGGCGCGTGCGCATCTTCCTGGCCGAGAAGGGCATCACCGTGCCTTCCGAAGAGATCGACATCCTCAAGCGCGAGCACCGCTCGACGGCCTTCACGGCGCAGAACCCGCTGCAGCAGGTGCCCGTGCTGGTGCTGGACGACGGCACGGCGATCTCGGAGAGCGTCGCCATCTGCCGCTATTTCGAGGAGCAGCAGCCCGAGCCGGCGCTGTTCGGCAAAGGCGCCATGGGCCGGGTCAACGTCGAGATGTGGCAGCGGCGGATGGAGTTCGGGCTCCTCTACCGCGTTGCCCAGTGCTTCCGGCATTCGCACCCGGCCATGGCCGGGATCGAGGAGCCTCAGGTGAAGGAGTGGGGCGATGCCAACCGGCCACGCGTCATCGAGGTCCTCTCCTGGCTCGACACCGAGTTGGCTGGGTGCCGCTACATCGCCGGCGGCGAGTACACGATCGCCGACATCACGGCCCTGGTGGCGGTCGATTTCATGAAGCCGGCGCGCATCGAGCGGCCTGGCGGCCTCGAGAATCTCCAGCGCTGGTACGAGGACGTAGCCTCGCGGCCGAGCGCCAAGGCCTGACCGGGAGCCGGGGAGGGGCAAGCGATGAAGCTGACATTGCTCGGCAGCGGCGACGCATTCGGGTCAGGCGGCCGGCTGCAGACCTGCTATCACGTCGCGACGGGGCAGGATCAGTTCCTGATCGACTGCGGCGCCACGGCGCTGATCGCGCTCAGCCGCCATGGGATGGACCCCAATGCCATCCGCACCATCTACATCTCGCACCTGCACGGAGACCACTACAGCGGGCTCGTCTGGTTCCTGATGCACGCCTACTACGTAAGCCGGCGGTCGGAGCCGCTCGTCATCGCCGGCCCGGCCGGAATCGAGGAGCGGGTGCGCGCCGCGTCGGAGGTGCTGTTCCCGGGCTCGAGCGGCAACCGTCGCCGCCATGAGCTGGCGTTCGTGGTGTACCGCATCGGGGCGCCGATGCCGATCGGTCAGGCCACCGTCACGGCCTACGAGGTCTCGCATCCATCGGGAGCGCCCTCGTGCGCGCTGCGGATCGAGGCCGGCGGCCGCACGCTCGCCTTCTCCGGCGACACGGAATGGGTGGACAGCCTCGTGCCGTGCGCGACCGGCGCCGACCTTTTCATCGCGGAATGCTACGGGTACGACAAGCCGGTGCCCTACCACATGACCTGGAAAACTCTGGCGCCCAACCTCGCCCGGCTCGGCGCCGGACGCGTGCTCATCACCCACATGAACGAGCACATGCTGGCGCATCGGGAGGAGGCTCGGGCCGCCGGCGTGCTGCTCGCCGAAGACGGCCTCGTGGTCGATGTCTGAGACCCGGCAGGCGGAGGGCGGACTGGCTTCGCTCCTGGATCGGATCGGGCGTTGCCGCCGCTGCCGGGACGAGCCGCTGGGCCGGCCGCTGCCGCACGAGCCGCGGCCGGTGCTGCGCGTCGGCCCGACGGCGCGGCTCGCCGTCTGCGGGCAGGCGCCGGGCACGCGCGTCCACGCCTCGGGGATGCCGTTCACCGATCCCTCGGGGGAGCGGCTGCGCGCATGGATGGGCGTCACCAAGGAGGAATTCTACGACGTGCGCCGGGTGGCGATCGTGCCGATGGGCTTCTGCTTCCCGGGTCACGACGCCAAGGGCGGCGACCTGCCGCCGCGGCGCGAATGCGCTGCCCTGTGGCACCACCAGGTCTTCGCCGGGCTGCGCCGGCTCGAGCTGGTCCTCCTGGTCGGCCACCATGCGCAGCGCTGGCACCTGGGGCCGGCCGCCCGGGGCCTGACTGATACGGTGCGCGACTGGCGCGCGGTGATGGCCGCCTCCGAGCGGCCGCGCTATCTGCCCCTGCCGCACCCCTCCTGGCGCAACAACGGCTGGATCAGGTCCCATCCGTGGTTCGAGGACGAGTTACTGCCGGCGCTGCGTCGCGAGGTGCGCAGCGCTCTCCAAGGTTGAAGCCGTTCCCGCGCGACCCGCCCTGAACCGCCGTCGGGCGCGCTGCCATGAGGTCCTCGGACCGCTCAGGCGGCAGCCCGCTGTCCCGGGTCGTCCGGCAGCAGCGCCGATTGGCGGCAGTCGAGAGCCGGGCTCGAGCCGAGCCAGCGCTTGCGGTCGGCCTGGGCTTCGAGGTCGTCGCGCAGGAAGTCGAGGTCGAAACCGGCCTTTCTGAGCGCCGCGAGGACGCAGTCGACCGGCTGGCTGCGGGCGCTGGCGGCGGCCCACACGATCGCCGAGCGCAGGCCCGTCTTGCAGTGGGCGATGACCGGACCCTCGAGCGCGTTCAGCGCATCGGCCATCGGCTCGACCACGGCATCTGTGAACAGACCGTGCTTGGCGGCCGGTATATGGCGGAACCGGAGCCCGTCGCGCCAGGCGAGCACCGCCTCCTCGCGCCCGGTGATCTGCCCCTCCTCCTCGTTGTCCGGGCGGTTGCCGATGACGGACTTGAAGCCCAGCGCGGCGAACCGCCCGAAATCCTCTGGCGATGGCATATCTGTCACCGCGAAGCTCGGAGTGATGTAGGTGATCGACTTCATTGGCTCACGACCTTGTCGGGGGGGCGGACGCTGCTGACTGACCGGCGGACTGCGGAGGATTATGCCGCGCGGGCTGCCTGCGGACAACACGTGGCGACCGAGAAACAAGAAAAAAATACTAAATTCTGCCGTGCTTCTGCTACGAAGGAAAATCCTGTTGCGCACTCAGCGGCAGGAGAGAATGGAATTGCAAGAAATCGAGGGTCCCATGCTCGACGCGATGGACGTCAAGATCCTCCGCATCCTGCAGCAGGACTGCGCGCTGCCGGTTGCCGAGATCGGCAAGGCCGTCGGGCTGTCCACGACGCCGTGCTGGCGGCGCATCCAGAAGCTGGAGGCAGCGGGCGTGATCCAGCGCCGCGTCGCACTGCTCGACCCGAAGAAGGTGCGCGCCGGCGTGACGGTGTTCGTCTCCATCAGCACCAGTCAGCATTCGCTGGATTGGCTGGAACGGTTCCACGCCGTAATCGTCGAGTTTCCCGAAGTGGTCGAGTTCTACCGCATGAGCGGCCAGGTCGATTACCTGCTGCGCGTCGTGGTGCCGGACATCGCGGCCTACGACGCCTTCTACAAGAGGCTGATCGGCAGGATCGAGCTGTCGAGCGTCTCTTCCGCCTTCGCCATGGAGCAGATCAAGTACACCACAGCGCTGCCGCTCGGGTTCGCGGAAACCGCTGCCGGGGCGGAGGCGTGACCGGCCGGCGGGCGAGCGCAAGCGGGCCCGTTCCGTCCTTGCCGGTCTTTATATTCGAGGTTACGAATTCTTGTTGAGCCCCGTATCCCGTGATGGCAGTCTCACGCACCGAAACGCGCCGTATCGTCCAACGATACAATCCGACACCGAACAGACGACAGGACCAGCGGAGAGACGTCGCGCATGCCGACCGGGGAGCCCAGCATCGCCCTTTCCGTGCCCGTCGGCGACGCGGCCAAAACGACGACCTGCTACATGTGCGCCTGCCGCTGCGGCATCAAGGTGCACCTGAGGAACGGCAAGGTCCGGTACATCGAGGGTAACCGCGATCATCCGGTGAACAGGGGCGTGCTGTGCGGCAAAGGCGCCGCCGGCATCATGCAGCACTATTCACCGGCGCGGCTGAAGGCGCCGCTGAAGCGTGTGGGACCGCGCGGATCGGGCGAGTTCGCCGAGATCGGCTGGGAAGAGGCGCTCTCCATCGCGGCCGGGTGGCTCGGCGAGGTGCGCGAGAGGGACCCGAGCCGGCTCGCCTTCTTCACCGGCCGCGACCAGTCGCAGGCGCTGACCGGGTGGTTCGCCCAGCAGTTCGGCACGCCCAACTTCGCCGCCCACGGCGGGTTCTGCTCCGTGAACATGGCGGCTGCCGGCCTCTACACGTTCGGCGGCTCGTTCTGGGAATTCGGCGATCCCGATTGGGACCGGACGAAGTACTTCATGCTGTTCGGCGTCGCCGAGGACCACGCCTCGAACCCCATCAAGGCCGCGCTGGGCAGGCTGAAAGCCCGCGGCGTCAAGATCGTCGCCGTCAACCCGGTCCGCACCGGCTACAATGCCATTGCCGACCAGTGGATCGGCATCAGGCCGGGCACGGACGGAATGCTCGCCGGGGCGCTGATCCACGAGCTGCTGCGGACGCAGAGGATCGATCTCGAGTACCTCGTGCGCTACACCAACGCGCCGTGGCTCGTGATCCGCGATCCGGGCGCCGGCGACGACGGGCTGTTCGCCCGCGGCGGCAACGGCAAGCCGCTCGCCTTCGACAAGCAGAGTGGCGCCCTCGCGGACGCCACCCTGGCCGGCATCGCCCCGGCGCTGGTGGGCGAGTACGAGCTGGCCGATGGCCGGACGGCGGTGCCGTCGTTCGTGCCGATGGCGGAGCGGTTCCTGTCGGCCGAATACACCCCCGAGAAAGCGGCGGCCGTGACGGGAGTGCCGGCCGAGACCATCCGGCGGCTCGCCCGCGAGCTGGCGCACACGGCCTTCGAGCAGCAGATCAGCCTCGACGTGCCGTGGACCGACTGGGCGGGGCGGCGGCACGAGACCATGACCGGCCGTCCTGTCTCCATGCACGCCATGCGCGGCATCTCGGCCCATTCCAACGGCTTTCACACCTGCCGCCTGCTGCACCTGCTGCAGATCCTGCTCGGCTCCATCGACTGCCCCGGCGGGTTCCGCTACAAGCCGCCGTTCCCGAAGCCGACGCCGCCGCCCAACCGGCCCGCGGGGAAGCTCGGCACGGTGCATCCCGGAAAGCCGCTCGCCGGCTCGCCCCTAGGCTTCCCGCAGGGGCCGGAGGATCTGCTCGTCGACGGCGATGGCCGGCCGCTGCGCATCGACAAGGCCTACTCGTGGGACGCGCCGGTCGCCGCCCACGGCCTGATGCACATGGTCATCACCAACGCGGCCAACGCCGATCCCTACCCGGTCGACGTCCTGTTCATGTACATGGCCAACATGAGCTGGAACTCGTCGATGAACATTCCGGCCGTGCTGCGCTACCTGACCGAGAAGGCTCCGGGAACAGACGACTACAGCATCCCGAGGATCATCTATTCGGATGCCTACTTCTCGGAGATGGTCCCCTACGCGGACCTTATCCTTCCGGATACGACCTATCTCGAGCGCTGGGACTGCATCTCGCTGCTCGACCGCCCCATCTCGGAGCCGGACGGTCCCGCCGATGCGATCCGCCAGCCCGTGGTGGCGCCCGACCGCGACGTGCGTCCCTTCCAGGCCGTGCTGATCGACCTCGGTGCGCGCCTGAGGCTGCCCGGCTTCGTGGATGAGCAGGGGGCGCCCAAGTACCCGGGCGGCTATGCGGATTACATCGTCAATCACGAGCGAGGCCCCGGCATCGGGCCGCTGGCAGGCTTCCGCGGCGCCGACGGCAGGAGTTACGGCAAGGGCGCGCCCAACCCGAGGCAGCTCGACGAGTACATCGCCAACGGCTGCTTCCATCAGCACCACCTCGAGCCCGAGCAGCGCTTCTACAAGCACGCCAACAAGGCGTATCTCGAGTGGGCGAAGGAGGTGGGGTTCGTCGGCTCGGCCGACCCGATCATCTTTCAGCTCTACCTCGAGCCGCTGCAGAGGTTCCGCCTCGCCGCACGCGGGCATGGGGCGGTGCAGCCGCCGCCGAGCCATCGCCGCCGCATCGAGACGTTCTTCGATCCGATCCCGTTCTGGTACGCGCCGTTCGAGGGCGCGGTGCTGGACGAGGCCGAGTACCCGCTCCACGCCGTCACGCAGCGGCCCATGCACATGTATCATTCTTGGGGATCGCAGAATGCGTGGCTGCGCCAGATCACGGCGGAGAACCGGCTCTACATCCATCGCGACCGCGCCCTCGCGCTCGGCGTCGGCGATGACGACTGGGTGTGGATCACGAGCGCCATCGGCCGGGTGAAGTGCCAGGTGCGCCTGATGGAGGGCGTCAACCCGGATACGGTCTGGACGTGGAACGCGGTCGGCAAGCGGGCCGGGGCCTGGGGCCTTGCGCCGGATGCGCCGGAGGCGACCCGGGGCTTCCTGCTCAACCATCTGATCTCGGAGCTTTTGCCCGAGCGGGAGGGCGGCTACCGCTTCTCCAACAGCGATCCCGTGACGGGCCAGGCCGCCTGGTACGACCTGCGCGTGCGCGTCGAACGGGCGAAGCCCGACGAGGCCGGGGAGAGCTGGCCGCGCTTCGAGCGCCTCGCGGATCCGCTTGGGCAAACGCGCCCCGCGGTCTCCGCCTTCGGCGCCGATTTCCGGGAGGCTCAGCGATGACGACGCTGCCCCGGAGCACGGCGAGGAAGCTCGGCCTCGTCATCGATCTCGACACCTGCGTCGGTTGCCAGGCGTGCGCCACGAGCTGCAAGGAATGGAACACGGGCGGCTACTCGGCGCCGCTGACGGACCAGGACCCCTACGGCGCCGACCCGCACGGGGCGTGGCTCAATCGAGTCCACGCCTATGAGGTGGGGGAAGGGGCGCAGAGCCGGACGGTGCACTTCCCGCGCTCGTGCCTGCACTGCGAGACGCCGGCCTGCGTGACCGTCTGCCCGACGGGGGCCTCCTACAAGCGGGCCGAGGACGGCATCGTGCTCGTCAACCCTGACACCTGCATCGGCTGCAAGCTGTGCTCCTGGGCCTGTCCCTACGGCGCGCGCGAGTACGATTACGCCGACGGCGTGATGAAGAAGTGCACGCTGTGCGTCGACCGCATCTACAACGAGACGTTCGCGCCCGAGGACCGCATTCCGGTCTGCGTCAGGGCTTGCCCCACGGGGGCGCGTCACTTCGGGGATCTCGGCGACCCGGCGAGCGCCGTCTCGCAGCTCGCCGCCGAGCGCGGCGGCTTCGACCTGCTGCCGGAGACAGGGTGCAAGCCCGTCAACAAGTACCTGCCGCCGCGCCCGCGCCGGGATGCCACCGCGGCCTCCGCCGCGGCGACCGGCGTCTCGGCAAACAGCGGCGATGAAGCCTCCGCCTCGGCCCGCTTCTTCGCCTGGGCGGACAAGGTGCTGTCGCGGTGAAATCCCACCCGCTCCGCTCGCTCCACCCCGGGCTCCTCCACCTTGCGGGGAGGGATTGGGGGAGGGGGTGCTTCAGACCCGACGTTTCCTGCTTGGCCCAACCCCGCCCGCGCATCGCGCCTCGCGGTCCGATGCGCCGCCCTCCCCGTCGAGGGGAGAGCAGATCGAGCCCCTGAGCAGTAGGTAAGCTCATGCATCCCGCCTACTCGGTGATCTTCTTCACGACGGCCTCCGGGGCCGGCTACGGTCTCCTGATCTTGTTGGGGCTGCTGGGGCCGCTCGGCTGGGTCCCGCAGACCTCGGTGTTCGGGCTGGTCGGGCTCGGGCTGGCGCTGACCCTCGTCACCGGCGGACTGCTGTCGTCGACGGCGCACCTGGGTCATCCCGAGCGTGCCTGGCGGGCCCTGTCGCAGTGGCGCTCCTCCTGGCTGTCGCGCGAGGGCGTGGCGTCACTTGCGACCTACGTGCCGGCAGGCGTGCTCGGCATCGGCTGGGTGTTCCTTGAGCGGACCGATGGCTTCTTCGCGGCGATGGGCGTGCTGGCGGCGGTTTTTGCGGTGGGGACGCTCGTCTGCACAGGCATGATCTATGCCTCGCTGCCGACGATCCGTGCCTGGCATCAGCCTTTCGTCGTGCCGGTCTACGTCGCGCTGGGGCTGGCGACCGGTGCGCTGCTGCTGAGCCTGCTCCTGCTGCTGGTCGGCGTCGCGACCGCCTGGGCGCCGTGGCTCGCCATCCTGACGCTGGCCGCGGCCTGGCTGCTCAAGACCGCCTCCTGGGCGCGCGCCGACCGCGCGGAGCGCATTTACACGGTCGAGCAGGCGACGGGCCTCGGCCGCTTCGGCAAGGTGCGCCCGCTCGAGCCGCCGCACACGCAGCCCAATTACGTCATGCGCGAGATGGGCTACCGGATCGGGCGCAAGCACGCACAGAAGCTGCGGCGCATCGCCGTGATGCTGACCTTCGTCGTTCCGGTGCTGGTGTCGGCTCTCATGCTGGCGGCTGGCTCCGGGATCGGGCTGCTGCTGGCGCTCGGTGCGGTCGTCTCCGCGGGCGCGGGCGTGCTGCTCGAGCGCTGGCTGTTCTTCGCCGAAGCCGAGCACGTGGTCATGATCTATTACGGACGGGAGGCGGCCTGAGCATCTAGGGACCATCGACGCAAGCTGCGCTGGATCCCGGCTCTCCGCGCTCATGCGCTCCGGCCGGATGACACGGGTCGGAAGTTGCCAAGCCGGTTTGTCAGATTGTCGTCCCGGCCGCGGTAGCCAGGCCGCACGCGCGGCTACGGAGAGCCGGGATCCAGGGGGCGCGATTTCGCCAATTGCTCCTGATCGCCGACGCTTTCGCGGTAGCTGTGGCGACCGCCGTCGCTGGCTTCCAGGCAATAGTCTCCGGGCGCCTCACTCGGATGCACATGGCAGTGCCCGATCGGCACCTTGCCGGCGCCGCCGGGGATGTCGAGGACGTAGGTCGGCTGGCAGAGGCCCGACAGCCGCCCGCGCAGCCGGCGCACGATCTGCTGGCCTTCGGCGATCGTGGTGCGCAGGTGCGAGGTGCCGGGCGCGAGGTCGCCGTGGTGCAGGTAATAGGGCTTGATCCGGCAGGCAACGAACGCGCGCATCAAGGCGCCCAGCGTATCGGGATCGTCGTTGACGCCTCTGAGCAGCACGCTCTGGCTGACCAGCGGAATGCCGGCATCGACCAGCCGTGCGCACGCGCCCCTGGCTGCCGGCGTCAGCTCGCGCGGGTGGTTGGCGTGCACTGCGACCCAGACCGCCTGCGCCGTGGACCTCAACGCCGCCACGAGCTCGTCCGAGACCCGCTGCGGATCGACCACGGGCACCCGCGTATGCCAGCGCAGCACCTGGACGTGGGGGATCGCGCTCAAAGCGGATGTGATCTCGGCGATCCGCCGCGGCGACAGCACGAAGGGATCGCCGCCGGTCAGTATCACCTCCCAGACCTCGGGCCGCTCCCGGACGTAGGCGAGGGCCGCCGACTGCTCCGCTTCGGAAAGCGGCGCCCCCTGCTCCGGTCCGACCATCTCGCGGCGGAAGCAGAACCGGCAGTAGACCGGGCACATGCCGACGACCTTCAGCAGCACGCGGTCGGGGTAGCGATGCACGAGACCTGGGACCGGCGAATGCCGCGTATCCCCGATCGGGTCGGCGCTCTCGCCCGGCGCCGTGACGAGCTCGCGCGCATCCGGCACGAACTGCCGGGCGATGGGGTCTGCCGGATCGGCGGGGTCGATCAGCTCCGCCATGGCCGGCGTGATCGACACCGCATAGCGCGCCGCGACCGCCTCGAGCCGGCCCAGCTCGTCCGGGGGGATGAGGCCGGCGGCGGCCAGGCCGGCCGGCGTGGTGACGGGCTTGTCGGTCTTGCTCATGAGCGCGATGGGGCCGATCCCGGCCCCGCTGTCAAGGGTCGCCGCCGGTGTCATACGGCAGCGGCGTCCACAGCACCTGCTCGATGTGGTCGGCCCCGGTGGCGAGCATCACCAGCCGGTCGAAGCCGAGGGCGATGCCGGAGGCGGGCGGCATGTGGTGGAGCGCGGCGAGAAAGTCCTCGTCCAGCGGGTAACGCTCGCCGTAGACGCGGGCCTTCTCGGCCATCTCGGCCTCGAAGCGGCGGCGCTGCTCGGCGGGGTCGGTCAGCTCGCCGAAGCCGTTGGCGAGCTCGACCCCGCAAAGATAGAGCTCGAAGCGTTCCGCCACGCGGGGATCGCCGGCCTTGGGCCGCGCCAGCGCCGCCTCGCTGACGGGATACTCGGTGAGGAAGGTCGGTCCGCTGCGCCCGAGATGCGGCTCGATCCGCTCGACGAGGATGCGGGAGAAGATGTCGGCCCATGTGTCGTCCGCCGCCACGCGCACGCCGGCACGCGAGGCGGCCGCAGCCAGGGCGGCAAGGTCCGGAAGGCCGTCCGGAGTCGTCGCAAGCAGGTCGATCCCGGCGCGCTCGGCAAACGCCTGCGCCACCGTCAGCCGCTGCGGCTCTGCCGAGCATGCCACGTCGACGCCACGGTGGCGGAACCGGGTGGCGCCGGCCGCCTCGGCAGCCACTCGCAGCAACGCCGCGCAGTCGTGCATGAGGACCTCGTAATCCTCGCCCGCCCGATACCACTCGAGCATCGTGAACTCGGGGTGGTGCAGGGGGCCGCGCTCGCGATTGCGGAAAACGGGCGCGAACGTGAACAGCCGCGTCTCGCCCGCGGTCAGCAGCTTCTTGCAGGCGAGCTCGGGCGAGGTGTGGAGATAGAACGGCCGGCGGCTGCCGTCAGGGGAGACGAGCGTCGTCTCGAAAGCGTGCAGATGCGCCTCGTTGCCGGGCGAGACCTGCAGGATCGCGGTATCGGCCTCGACGAAGCCCTGCGTCTCGAGCCAGCGCCGGAGCGCCGCCTTGACGCGGTTGCGCGCCAGCAGGAACGGGCGCCGGTCGGCGTGCCGCCCCGCGTCCCACCAGGGCGAAGGCGTCGTCTCGAACGGCGCCCGCGCCATCAGCCCTGGCCCGCCGGCGATTCGGCAAGGGACCGTGCCCGGCCTTGGCCTCGGCCATGGAACGGGTTATGAACCGCCGCTAGTCGACTGCAGTCCCGCATCGCCGCGCCCTTGCGCCGGCCGTGGGCCCCGCGAGGAACAACGGAGAACCCGGTGGCGAGGATCATTGCAAGCTCTGTCCGCAAGGGCAATGTGCTGGAGATCGACGGCAAGCTGTGCGTCGTCCTGAAAGCGGAGAACATCCATCCCGGCAAGGGGACGCCGGTCACGCACCTGGAGATGCGCCGCATCTCGGACGGCGTCAAGGTGACGGAACGCTACCGCACGACCGAGCAGGTCGAGCGCGCCTATCTCGAGGAGCGGGACCTCAGCTACCTCTACGAGGACGAGTCCGGCTACACGTTCATGCACCCGGAGACCTTCGACCAGATCGCAGTCTCGAAGGACATCGTCGGCGACCAGGCGGTCTACCTGCAGGAGGGCATGACCTGCACCGTGAGCCTGTACGAAGGCAATCCGATCGCCATCGAGCTGCCGCAGCGGGTGACGCTCGAGGTGGTCGAGGCAGACCCGGTGGTGAAGGGCCAGACGGCGTCCTCCTCCTACAAGCCTGCCGTGCTCTCGAACGGCCTGCGCATCATGGTGCCGCCCCATATCGCAGCCGGCACCCGCGTCGTCGTCATGACCGCGGACGGCAGCTACGTCGAGCGCGCCAAGGACTGACCGCCCGCCTGCTCGCCCAATGCCGGATGCGCCGCAGCATGGAATGGCGGCTAGTGTCACGATCGTAGGCGGACTTCGGAAACACCACACTAGACGGGCTTGCCTTGCCGGCAGAGCTGAGACTACACCATTGAGAAGCGGGGGCAGTCAGACTGCTCCGGCGAGGGATCAATGGGAGGAGGGCATGGTGCGTAAGCCAACCCACGCGGGACTGTTTGCATTCGTGCTGGCTGCTGGCGCCGCGGCGCTGCCTGCTTCCGCGCAGGAGATGGACCAGCTTTCGATCATGGCGCCCGCGGCGCCGGGCGGCGGCTGGGACGGCACCGCCCGCGTGATGCAGGACGTGCTGCAGTCGGCCGGCATCGTCAAGACGGTGACCGTCGAGAACGTCGCAGGGGCCGGCGGCACGGTCGGGCTCGCGCAGTTCGCAAAGAAGAAGGGCGACGGCAAGTCTCTGATGGTCTCCGGGCTCGTGATGGTCGGCGCTGCGCTGTCCAACAAGGCCCCGGTGCAGCTCACCGCCGTGACGCCCATCGCCCGCCTGACGTCCGAGTGGGAAGCCCTTGCAGTCCCGGTCGGCTCCGACATCAAGACGCTGGCCGACCTCACCGCGAAGCTCAAGACCAACCCCGGCGCCGTGTCCTGGGGCGGCGGCTCGGCCGGCGGCACCGACCACATCACGGCGGCGCTCTTCGCCAAGGCGGTCGGCGTCGACCCGGCCAAGATCAACTACATCGCTCACTCCGGCGGCGGCGAGGCGATGGCCTCCATCCTGGGCGGGCACGTGACGCTCGGCATCAACAGCGCTTCCGAGCTGGAGCCGCAGGTCAAGGCCGGCAAGCTGCGCTGGCTGGCGGTGACGAGCGACAAGCGCATCGCCGGGATCGACGCGCCGACGCTGAAGGAGCTGGGCGTCGACCTCGTGATCGGCAACTGGCGCGCCGTGATGGCCGCGCCCGATCTTGCGCCCGCTGACCGTGCGAAGCTGACCTCCGTCATCGATGCGATGGTCAAGTCGGAGCAGTGGAGGAAGCAGCTCGCGCAGCGGAACTGGCTCGACAACTATCTCGCCGGCTCGGAGTTCGAGACGTATCTCGGCGAGGAGAACAAGCGTGTCACCGAGATCCTGAAGTCCGTGGGGCTCGTTAAGTAGCTCACTGTCAGCAGTCGCCAGGGCCGGTGCCTGCGATCAGAGCGGCGACCCCGTTCGCGCGATTCCACGACCCGAGGAGGAGCCCAAAGCGTGCCACGTCGGCTCAATGCTCACGCATTCGTCGGGCTGGCGCTCGTACTGACCGGCATCGGCCTCTTCCTGAATGCGCAGAGGATAGACGTCTCACCGGCCGTCGTCCTCCTCGGACCCCGCCTGTTCCCCTCGATCGTGGCCGTCGGGCTGGTTCTGCTCGGGCTGCTGACGCTCGCTTCCGCGCTGGCGGGCTCGCGCGAGGCCCGAGCCGACCCCGCGGACAGAACCGTCGAGAACGACTGGCCCGCGTTCCTGATGGCGCTCGCAGGTCCGGTGCTGTTCCTGCTGACGGTCGAAACGTTGGGCTTCGCCGCGGCCGCCGCGCTGCTGTTCGCCTGCGTGGCCCGCGCATTCGGATCGCGCCGTCCCCTCGTGGACTTGGCGCTCGGCCTCGTCATCGGCGCCCTGATCCTGATCGTCTTCTCGTACGGGCTCGGCCTCGCCCTGCCGGCGGGAGCTCTGCTCGACGCGTGGACCGGCGGGTGATCATGGACGTGCTGGGCAATCTCGCGCACGGTTTCGCAGTCGCCCTGACACCGACGAACCTGATGTGGTCTCTGGTCGGCGTGACGCTCGGCACGGCGATCGGCATCCTGCCCGGCATCGGCCCGGCGCTGACCATCGCGCTGCTGCTGCCCGTCACCTACAAGATCGATCCCACCTCCGCGTTCATCATCTTCGGCGGCCTCTATTACGGCGCCATGTACGGCTGCTCGACGACCTCGATCCTGATCAACACGCCGGGCGAGACGGGCTCGATCGTCACGACGATCGATGGGAACAAGATGGCGCGGGCCGGCCGCGGCGCCGCTGCGCTGGCGACGTCGGCCATCGGGTCGTTCGTCGCCGGCATCATCGGAACGCTTCTCCTTGCGGCGCTGGCGCCGGAGGTAGTCAAGCTCGCGCTGCTGTTCGGCCCGGCCGATTATTTCGCGCTGATGGTGGTCGCCTTTGCCGCGGTTTCGTCGCTGCTCGGCAGCTCGGTTCTGCGCGGGCTGGTGTCGCTGTTCATCGGCATCGCCGTCGGCCTCGTCGGCATCGACCAGCAGACCGGGCAGTCACGGTTCACCTTCGGCGTTCTCGAGCTTCAGGACGGCCTGGGCGTCGTGCTGGTCGCGGTCGCGCTGTTCGCGGTCGGCGAAGCGCTCTACCTCGCCTCGCGGCCCGACCTGCGCCGGGAGGAGCTCGTGCCCGTGAAGGGCCGCGCCTTCATGACGCGAGAGGACTGGGCGCGCTCGTGGAGGCCGTGGCTGCGCGGGGCGGCGATCGGCTTTCCCTTCGGCGCGCTGCCGGCCGGCGGCACCGAGCTGCCGACGTTCATCTCCTACAAGGTCGAGAAGTCGCTGGCGAGGAACCCGGACGAGTTCGGCAAGGGCGCCATCGAGGGCGTCGCCGGGCCGGAGGCCGCCAACAACGCCGCCGTCGCCGGCGTGCTGGTGCCGCTGCTGACGTTCGGGCTGCCCACCTCGTCCACCGCCGCGATCATGCTGGCCGCCTTCCAGCAGTACGGCATCCAGCCCGGGCCGCTGCTGTTCACCTCCAACAGCGCCCTTGTCTGGGGCCTGATCGCGAGCCTGCTGATCGGCAACGCGATGCTGCTGGTGCTCAACCTGCCGCTGGTCGGGCTCTGGGTGCGGCTGCTCTTCATCCCGCAGCCCTGGCTGTACGGCGGCATCGCCGTGTTCGCCATGCTCGGCGTCTACGGCATAAACCGGTCGCTGGTCGACGTGGCGGCGCTGATCGCGATCGGGCTCCTGGGCGCGATGCTGCGGCGGCTCGATTACCCGATCGCCCCGGTCATCGTCGGCCTGATCCTGGGGCCGATGTCCGAGATCCAGTTCCGCCGCGCGGTGCAGATCAGCCAGGGTGACCTGTCCGTATTCGCTACCCGGCCGATCTCCGGCACGCTGCTGGTCGTGGCAGCCCTGATGCTGGCCGGCGCCATGGCCGCCCACTGGCGGGGCCGGGGGACCGTTCCGGCGCAGGGCTGACCGGCTTCTGCGGCGGCGCGAGCCGCGGCCGGCACGAATTCATCGACAACGGAGATCGAGTCGGATGAGATGCGGGGCGGCAAGGATTCACCGCATCGATTAGCGCACCTCGATTTGGAGCTTGGCAGACCGGCTGATGACGCACAGCACCCGGACGATTGGCTCCTCTCCCGGCCGCCGGGCCAAGACAGCGGCGCCAGGCTGCCTCGTCCTCGTCGTCGACGCGCAGCAGTCTGCGCTCGACCTGCTGCTGACGGCCACGCGGCGGCGCATGCCATCGGGCTCGTTCGAGTTCCCGATGCGAATCACGACCCGGCGGAACGGATGGCGGGACGGTGAGATCGCCGTCACGCGCAACGCCTTCCGCGAGATCGAGCGAGACGGAGGGTTCGCCGCGACATGGCAGGCGGGCGGGCACCGCTTCGGGTTGCCGTCCTGCCTGCGCAGTCTGCTCGTCGAGGGCAGGACGGCAGTGGTCGCCGCTCCCGCCGGCGCAATTGCGGAGTTGCAGGCCATCTGCCCCGATCTCCGGGTCGTCCGCCTGACGGATCAGCTCGAAGCCGCGCGAGGGCCGCTGACCCCCCGCGCCTGCCTGCGCCGGATGCTGGGCCCGCGGCTCGCGGCCGGTCTCGAAACCCGCAGGCCGGCGCCGAGGACGGAGGCCGTCTGCTTCACCGGGCACTGGCCGTCGGCCGTGCGGGCCCTCTCGGAGACGCTGCTCAGGATCGAGGAGGAGCGTGAGCGCGGCTCCCGGCGGCAGCGAGCCGCCAGATCGGGTGCGCGCGCCGCGAGGGGGACCCTCGCCACGCGGTTGTCGTAGCCGGCGTCGTGCACCATTGCGGCGCGAGGGCGGTTTCGTCTAGTGTCCCGATTCCGAAGCTCGCCGATGCTCGACGCTGGTGGCCCGAGCGAGCTTCGGAATCAAGCGGGACACGATTCAAAGACTTGCTAGTGTGATTCAGATCGGGAAATCCGCTCGCAACAAAGCCGCGAGCACCGGCGAATTTCTCGTTCATCACACCAGGCTCCCGGCGCTGCAGCAGCACCCGGCTGGAGGGATGCGAATTCCATGATCGATCTCTACACGTGGTCGACGCCCAACGGGCGCAAGGTCTCCATCATGCTGGAGGAGGTCGGCCTGCCCTACACCGTGCACCCGATCGACATCGGCAAGAAGGAGCAGTTCGCGCCGGCCTTCCTCGAGATCAGCCCCAACAACAAGATCCCGGCCATCGTCGATCGCGACAACGGCTTGGCGCTGTTCGAATCCGGCGCCATCCTCATGTATCTGGCCGAGAAGGCGGGCAAGCTCTGGCCCAGGGATGGCGAGGCGCACTGGCGCACCATCGAGTGGCTGATGTGGCAGATGGGCGGCGTCGGTCCGATGCTCGGCCAGGTGCACCATTTCGTGAGGTTCAACAAGGGCAAGGCGCCCTACGCGGAGGAGCGCTATCTCGACGAGGCCCTGCGCCTCTACGGCGTCCTCGACCGGCGGCTCGCCGCCGTCGAGTTCGTGGCCGGGGACTACTCCATCGCCGACATCGCCATCTGGCCATGGATCTCACGGTTCGAGTGGCAGACGGTCGATCTGAACCGGTTCCCGAATGTTCTGCGCTGGTACCGCGCGATCGCCGGGCGGCCCGCGGTCCAGACGGGCTACCACGTGCCCGTCCCGCAGCCCGCAATCCCGCTGCCCTGAGGCCCGGCGCGTCGCGGCGGATGAGCGGCACTTGAAGACCACAGTCGCACAAGGAACAGGCACCATGAAGGTCCACCGCAATTTCTCCGGCGTGATCGCGCCGGTGCTGACGCCCTTCGGAGAGGACGGCTCGCCCGACCCGGACCGCTTCATCGAGCACGCCGAGTGGCTGCTGGAGGACGGTTGCACGGCACTGGCGCCGTTCGGCACTACGAGCGAGGCCAACTCGCTTGGCCTCGACGAGCGCATGGAGCTGCTCGAGGAGCTCGTCGACAGTGGCGTCGATCCGGCGAAACTGATGCCGGGCACGGGCTCGTGCTCGGTCGCGGACGCCGCGATCCTGACGCAGCATGCGGTCGACCTCGGCTGCGGCGGCGTGCTGATGCTGCCGCCGTTCTATTACAAGAACCCGAGCGAGGAGGGGCTGTTCAGGTTCTTCGCCGAGGTCATCGACGATGTCGGCGACGATAGACTGCGGGTCTACCTCTACCACATCCCGCCGGTCGCCCAGGTCGGCTTCACCCTGCCCCTGATCGAGCGGCTGCGGAACGAGTTCCCCGGCGTCGTCGTCGGCCTCAAGGACTCCTCCGGCGACTGGTCGAACATGAAGTCGATCCTGGACGCCTTCCCGGGCTTCGAGCTGTTTCCCGGCTCCGAGCTCTACATGCTCGAGGGCTTGCGCAACGGGGCGGCCGGCGTCATCTCCGCCACCGCCAACGTCGGTGCGCGCGCCCTGCGGCGGCTCTACGACGATTGGCGCGGGGCCAACGCGGACAGCATGCAGGAGGAGATCTCGGCACTGCGCAGGACGATCCAGTCCTTCCCGGTCGTTCCGACCATGAAGGCGCTGATCGCGCACTACCGCCAGGACGAAGGCTGGGCCGAGGTGCGCCCGCCGTTCACCCCTCTGCCCAAGGCCGAGGCGGAGCGGGCGATCGCGACGCTTGCCGACCAGCACGGGTTCCGGCTCGACTTCGCCGAGGCGGCCTGACTCGCGCGACGCCCGCGAGGCGGCGCACAAAGAAGATCCCCTCCTCCGGGTGGAGGAGGGGAAGGCAAGAGGGAGAGTCGTCAGGAGGAAGAATGCGATGCCCGTCCGTCAGACAATGATGCGCCCTGTCTGAACAGAAGCTGACCGATCTGGGGCGGCTCCTCGGTTGCGTCCTCATGGCCCCGATTGCCGGCACGGCTCCTCGCCGGTCCGGCATCGGCGCGCCCGGCGGTGCAACTGCCGGCCGCCATGAGGCTTGTGTCCGACTGCAAGTCACCAAGGCTCCGAAGCCCCAGATCGTAATTGTCTTATAACTGATAACCGCTCGTTAGTCTAAGACGAGGCCCCAACACGTTTAATGCGGGACCGTCATATGTAGGATTCCGCTAACCTCTTGCGCCGGACGAGCGGATCTGGCTCAACGACTGGCGCGGCGTCAGCGCCTCCGGATCGATCTTCAGCTCGATGACGGACGGCTTGCCCGCGTCGAGCGCCCGCTGGAACGCCGGACGGAACTCATCCGTGTGCCGCACCGTCTCCCCGTGCGCGCCGAAGCTGCGGGCGAAGGCGGCGAAGTCCGGGTTGATCAGCGTCGTCCCGACCACGCGGCCTGGATAGCTCTTCTCCTGGTGCATGCGGATGGTGCCGTACATCCCGTTGTTGCAGACGATGGTCACGATATCGAGCCCGTACTGGACGGCGGTGGCGAGCTCCTGGCTCGTCATCATGAAGCAGCCGTCGCCCGCGAATGCCACCACCGGTCGCATCGGGTCGGCGAGCTTGGCGGCGATGGCGGCCGGCAGGCCGTAGCCCATCGAGCCGGACGTCGGCGCGAGCTGCGTGCGATAGCCCTTGTACTGGAAGTAGCGGTGCACGAAGGCCGCGTAGTTGCCGGCGCCGTTGGCGACGATGCCGTCCGGCGGCAGCATGTCGGACACCGTGCGGACGACCTGCTCGAGCTGCACGGCGCCCGGCGTGGCGACGGGAGTCAGCACCGTCTCGCAGGCTGCCCTCAGATCGGCGCGCCGCTGCCGCCAGGGGATGCCGGCCGGCGCCGCCAGAGCATCGAGCGCGGCGGAGAACTGGTGCGCGGTCGCTGTGATCGGCAGGTCGGGCGCGTAGACGGTGCCGAGCTCGTCGGGGCTCGGGTGCACGTGGACGAGCCGCTGTCTGGGGTTCGGGATGTCGATCAGCGTGTAGCCGCTGGTGGTCATCTCTCCGAGCCGCGCGCCGAGGACGATCAGGACGTCGGCATCGCGGACTGCCGCCGCGAGCTTGCCGTCCATGCCGATGCCGGCGTGACCCACATAGCAGGGGTGCCGGTTGTCCATGTAGTCCTGGAAGCGGAAGGCGGCGGCGACGGGCAGGTCGAGCCGCGCCGCGAACCGCTCGATCCTCGCCTGGACCGCCGAGCTCCACCCCGGGCCGCCGACGATCATCAGCGGCGACTTCGCGCTTCCCAGCATCTCCGCCAGCTCGGCCATCGCAGCCGGGCTCGGCGCCGGCTCGGCGACCCGCGCAGCGCGGGCGTCCCGAGCCTCGGCCGCCGCCGACAGCATGTCCTCCGGCAAGCCCAGCACGACCGGGCCGGGCCGCCCCGACACGGCGACATGGAAGGCGCGGCTCACGTATTCCGGGATGCGCTCGGTCGCGCGGATAACCGCCGCCCACTTCACGAACGAGGAGAAGAGCTGCTTGGTCTCGATCTCCTGGAAGGCTTCGCGGTCCTCGTGCCGCTCGCCGGGCAGTCCGACGAACAGGACCATCGGCGTCGAGTCCTGCTGCGCGATATGCACCCCGCTCATGGCGTTGGCGGCGCCGGGGCCGCGCGTGACGAAGCAGACGCCGGGCGCGCCCGTCATCTTGCCCCAGGCCTCCGCCATCATCGCCGCTCCGCCTTCCTGGCGGCAGATGATGGTGCGGATGCGGTTGGAGTCGTGCAGCCCGTCGAGCGCGGCCAGGAAGCTCTCGCCCGGGACCGTGAACGCCGTCGTGGCGCCTTGCGCCTCGAGCTGATCGATGAGGATCTTGCCGCCGTGCCGCATGATGGGCTCCCGGGTTTGGTCTTCTTGCTTTCCGCCTCCAGGCCCCGCACCCCCCGTCCGGGTCTGCCCGCCGCTGGAGGGCAAAAAGGGTACCAAGCCTCGATTGGGTTGCAACACTACTAGGCAATCCGGGGTGGCCGCGGATAGTGGAAAAAGCCGCGCAGCAGCCAGTCGCGTGCGGGCGGACGGCGCGGGCTGGACAAGGCCGACGCGCCTGCTTAGATCGCGAATGCGTTGCAGGCCGGGGAGGCGAGGGATGGCTGAGGAACCGATGACGGCCCAGAAGGGCCCCTACCAGGTCGAGCTCGTCATGGGGCGGGCTTACCTGTGGTGCGCCTGCGGGCGGTCGGCGAAGCAGCCCTTCTGCGATGGATCGCACAAGGGCACCGGCCTCGAGCCGGTCCGCTTCGTCGCCGAGACGTCCGGCACCGTCAACCTGTGCGGCTGCAAGACGACGGACGACCAGCCGTTCTGCGACGGCTCGCACAATCTGCTTTGATGTGATCTTCGTTCGGGCCGCTGAAATCCGGAGCGTGGGGCAGGGGCCGGACCGAGCGCGCAGGGGGCGTGGGTCTGGCGTCAGGCCACCGCATCCGCATCCGAGCCGGCGGCGGCCCCCTCGTAGGCTTCGGTGGCGGCAAGCCAGGCCTCTTCCGCATTCGTCAGCCGCTTGGCGGCCTGACCCCGGTCGATCGACAGCCGCTGGGCCTTGTCGGGATTGCAGGCATAGAGGTCAGGATCGGCGAGCGCCGTATCGAGCGCCGCGATCTCGGCCGCGATCCGCTCGACCTGGCGCTCGGCCTGCTGCATCGCCTTCTTCAGCGGCGCCAGCTCCGCCCGCCGCTCCGCGGACGCGCGCCGCTGTCCGGCGCGTCCGATGCGCTCCGCGCCGGCTGCCTCCTTCGAGCGGCCCCGGGTCCGCGCTCCGCGCTCCGAGAGCAGCCGTTGCCGGTAGCTGTCCATGTCACCGTCGAATGGCTTCACGGTCCCGTCGCGCACGATCCACAAGCGGTCGGCGCTGGCCTCGACCAGATGCCGGTCGTGGCTGATGAGGATGACGGCGCCCTCGAATTCGTTGAGCGCCTGCATCAGCGCCTCGCGGCTGTCGACGTCGAGGTGGTTGGTGGGCTCGTCCAGGATCAAGAGGTGCGGGCCCTTGAAGGCGGTCAGCATGAACATCAGCCGCGCCTTCTCGCCGCCCGACAGGCTGGCGCAGCGCGTATCGGCCTTGTCGATGCCGAACCCGTAGCTGCCGAGCCGTGCGCGCTTCTGGGCCTCGGTCGCGTCCGGCATCAGCCCGGCGATGTAATCGTAAGGCGTCCTGTCGGGCACGAGCTCGTCGAGCTGGTGCTGGGCGAAGTAGCCGACCTCGATGCGGTTTACCCCGAAGACCCGGCCCGCCAGCGGCGCGAGCTTGCCCGCGACGAGCTTGGCGAACGTGCTCTTGCCGTTGCCGTTCTGCCCGAGCAGCGCGATGCGGTCGTCGTTGTCGATGCGCAGATCGAGACTGCGCAGCACCGGCTTTTCCGGGTCGTAGCCCGCAACGGCGTCCTCGAGCCGCAGCAGCGGGCTCGCCATCGGCTTGTCGGCCTTCGGGAAGACGAACGGTACGACGCGGTCCTCCACCTGCGCGGCGATCGGCTTCATGCGCGCCAGCGCCTTGACGCGGCTCTGCGCCTGCGCCGCCTTGCTCGCCTTGGCCTTGAAGCGGACGATGAACGCCTCGATGCGCCGGCGCTCCTCGTCCTGGCGCTTCTTGAGCTTCAGCTCCTGGCTCTGACGTTCGCGGCGCGCGTCCTCGAACTCGTCGTAGGTGCCCGTGTAGAGCGCCAGCTTGCCTCGTTCGAGGTGCAGGATCGAGCCGATCACGCGGTTGAGCAGATCCCGGTCGTGGCTGACGATGAGCACGGTATGCGGATAGGCGGCGAGATAGCTTTCCAGCCACATCGTGCCTTCGAGGTCGAGGTAGTTGGTCGGCTCGTCGAGCAGCAGCAGCTCCGGCTCCAGGAACAGCACGGCGGCGAGCGCCACGCGCATGCGCCAGCCGCCCGAGTATTCCCGGCACGGGCGGCGCTGGGCCGCGTCGTCGAACCCGAGGCCGGCGAGGATCTGCGCGGCGCGGGCCGGCGCGGCATGGGCGTCGATGTCGGCGAGGCGATGGTGGATGTCGCCGATGCGGAGCGGATCGGTGGCCGTCTCGGCCTCGGCGAGCAGTTCCGCGCGCTCTCGGTCGGCCGCAAGCACCCAGTCGATCAGGGTATCCTCGCCGCCAGGCGCCTCCTGGGCCACGTAGCCGACCCGCGCGTGCCTGGGCATGCCGATCGAGCCGCCGTCGGGAGCGAGCTCGCCGGTGATGAGCCGCAGCAGGGTCGTCTTGCCGGCGCCATTGCGGCCGACCAGCCCGACCTTGTGCCCCGCCGGGATGCCGGTCGTGGCTCGGTCGAGGATCGGCTTGCCTTCGATGCGGAAGGTCAGGTCGTTGATGTGCAGCATGCGTGCGGGGATAGCGGCTCGGGAGGGGAATGTCACCCTTCGCGTCGCGGCTCTCGCGGCGAGCCGGTCGTCGCGGGAGCTCTGCTCACCCAGCCACGACGGGCTTCAGCGACTCGATCAAGAGCCGCAATTGAACGCCCCTGTCCGCAATCGAGAGCTGGGCGGCGAACCAGTCCTGCACCAGCCTGCAGACATCCTGCGGCGCTGCCCGCGCCAGGGCCTGCGGATCGGAGAAGAGCTGCTCCTCCTTCTCGGTCCAGCCGCGGGCCGCCAGCGCCTGCTTCAGCGCCTGGTAGTCGGATTGCCGCGGCGGCAGATGCGTCTGCGGCGACTTGCGCCCCTCGGCTACGGCGGAAAACACGGCCGTCACCTGACGCTGCAGCGGCTGGACGTACTCCGGCGAGCCCATCAGCTCGAGCACCTGGGGGTTGATCTCGCCCTGGCTGATGAACCCGTAGCACGCCTCGATGCTGTGAGCCGACAGGTGCTCGAGGTTGGCGAGGAAGCTCTCGGCGATGCTGCGCAAAGCACCCGGCGACGCGGCCAGCGCCTGATCGGCATGCTTGCGCCGCAGCGCGACGACGGCCTCCGCCAGACGGCGTGCGACGGTCGCGTCGTCGCTGCTCTTCGCTTTCAGCTCGACCGCCTGCTGCAGACGCTCCCGGTACCAGTCCGGAAACTCGCGCTTGATGACCTGCCACAGGGCCGCGCGCTGGAACGCCGCGTCGATCTCCTCGGCGCTGTTGCCGAGCCCCTGGAACGGCTGCGACCGCAGAACCTCGGCGGACGGCTCGCTGCGGGTCTCGGTCCGAAGCAGCTCGACGAGCCTCGCCGGGTTCTCGATGTAGCCCATGGCCAGCCAGCCTGCGCCTCCGAGCAGCGCGACCAGCACGAGCATCAAGCCGATGCGGCGCCCCAACCCGCGGGACGGCTCCGCCTGCAGGTCGTCGTCCTCGTCGTCGTGATCGCGTTCGTCGTCGAAAGACGCGGCAACTGCGAGCTGACTGGGAGCAGGCGCGGCGCGCTCGACCGCGCGATGGCTCTGCTGGGGCGCGGCTGTGCGGTACCCGCGCTGGGGCGATGCTGCGCGGGCGGCGGCGGGGTGGTGTGCCGGCCGCGATGCCGGGCGCGGCTCGGGCCGCGGCGGGGCGGGAGGCGGGATCGGAGCCGGCGTCGGGAAGACGGCGGGAGCCGGACGCCAGTCGGGGAAGCCCTGACGCCACACGAGATCGGCCGGGCGCAGGTGACCGAGCTCGACGAACTTGCGCATCTCCACGTCGCTCAACGGGCCGTACTGCTGCCCGTCCCGCGCGATATACCACTCGACCTGAGGAGCAGCCCCCGCCATCGCCCGCTCACGAACCTCGCCGCAGAATACGCCGACACAGAGCATAAGGCGGCATTCCGCCCGGCAGCAAGCGCCGGCTGCCGCCGCCTGGGATATGTCGCTCGGAGAGGCTCATGCTCAGGGCTTCTCCTGGAGTTGCTCGTCGACCGGCACGCGATAGGCGTTCGCCAGCCGGTTGGTCATATTGGCGAGGCCGACCACGGCGTAGAGCTCGTTGAGCTGGGCGTCGCTGGCGCCCTTGGCGCGGGCGGCCGCGCCGTGGCTCGCCATGCAGTACTCGCAGTTGTTGGTGATCGAGACGGCGAGGTAGACGAGCTCCTTCGTCAGCGGATCGAGCGCGCCCGGCCCCATGACGGCCTTCAGGCTCTCCCAGGTGTGCTTCAGCATCCGCGGCTCGTTGGCCAGGTACTTCCAGAAGTTGTTCACCTGGTCCGTCTTGCGCGTCGCCTTGATGTCGCGGAAGACGGCCTTCACCTCACGGGGCGCGTTCTTCTCCTCGACCGGCTTCATGGCTGCCTCACTTGCTGGCCTGCGGGGCTGCAGCTATAACCCGGCGCCAACGAGCGGCAAACCTTAGGGCAGAGAGCTGAGATGGCCATCGAGCGTACATTCTCCATCATCAAGCCGGACGCGACCGAGCGTAACCTGACCGGCGCCATCAATGCGCTGATCGAGAAGTCCGGGTTGCGAATCGTCGCGCAACGGCGCGTGCGCTGGACCAGGGCGCAGGCCGAGAAGTTCTACGAGGAGCACAAAGCGCGACCGTTTTATGGCGAGCTTTGCGACTTCATGACATCCGACCCGATCGTCATCCAGGTCCTGCAGGGCGAGAATGCCATCGTTAGGTACCGCGACGTGATGGGCGCGACCGACCCGGCCAAGGCCGGCGAGGGCACGATCCGCAAGCTCCACGGCCGGTCGGTGGGCGAGAACTCGGTGCACGGCTCCGACAGCCCCGCCTCGGCCGAGCGCGAGATCGCACTCAACTTCCGGCTCGACGAGATCGTCGGGTAAGAGCGGGAGAGGACGCTAGCGTGAGGGTCATAGGGTGGCGATACGATGCCCTCCCCTTGACGGGGAGGGCGGCGCGGCGAAAGCCGCGCGGGTGGGGTGAGGCCACGAATGCAACGTCCAAACCTGGGCACCCCCACCCCCGCCCCTCCCCGCAAGGGGGAGGGGAGATGCGTTCGTCGCTACTGTTTCAATCTCAGCCGGACTCTAGCGTAAGACTCGTCGAGGACGCCGTGCTCGAAAGTGATATCCTGGAGCCATGATCGGTCCTGCCTACGTCCAGACCATGGCGCGCTATAATCGCTGGCAGAACCAGTCGCTCTATGGCGCGGCGGATACGCTGGACGACGTCAGGCGCAAGGAGCCGCGGGGCGCGTTCCTCGGATCGATCCACGCCACGCTCAACCATCTGCTCTGGGCTGACAGGATCTGGATGCACCGGCTGGCCGGATGGCCGGCGCCCGGCCCGAAAAGCATCGGCGAGTCGGTCGACTATCATCAGGACTGGAACGTGCTCGCCAGCGAGCGCCGGGCCAGCGACGAGGCAATCCTGGCCTGGGCAGACAGCCTCGCGCCAGCGGCGCTCGAAGGCGATCTGAGCTGGTACTCAGGCGCAGCCGGCCGAGAGCTGACGCGGCCGAGATGGCTGCTGGTGACACACCTCTTCAATCACCAGACCCATCACCGCGGGCAGGTCCATTGCCTGCTCACCCAACTCGGCGCCAAGCCGGAGCCGACCGACCTGCCGTTCATGCCGGAATTACCGCGGCCCACGCCGTGATCATGGAAGCGCTGCTGCCGACAGCTCGTCAGAACTGCTTCTTCGGAGCCAGTGCCCGCTGCGCCCAGCAGGGGTAGTCCGCATAGTTGCCCCCGGGATCGAGCGCGCGCGCCTCGATGCACTCGGTCGAATCCGAGTGCTCGGATTCACGATAGCGGTACCCATAGCTGCGCCTGCGCGGCTCGTAGGCCTGATAAGGCGGCGGGCCGCAGTCCCGGCAGATGTAGGCCTGGCGTGACTTCTTGCGGGCGTCGGCGGTGTCGGGGACCGCCGCCATGACGCCTGATGCGACCAGAATGGCAAGTAACAGCCTCATTCCCATCTCCGTTCGCGCCCCCTGCTGTCAGCCCCGGGCACACCCGCAGTCAGGTGCTTGGACACTACACTGCGACGCCACCGGCCGCGATGCGCTTTCATCCTTCGGTTAAACCCGGTAGCGTTCAGGCCTGTGCCCGATGCATGCATTGGAACGAAACATGGACGCCAAGGTTCCCGTCGGCCACTCGGCCTGCCCGCACGACTGTCCGTCCACCTGCGCGCTCGATGTCGAGCTCATCGGCAATGGCCGGATCGGCCGCATCCACGGCGCCAAGGACAACGACTATACCGCCGGCGTCATCTGCTCCAAGGTCGCCCGCTACGCCGAGCGCATCCATCATCCCGACCGGCTGCTTTACCCGTTACGCCGCAAGGGACCCAAGGGCACCCGCAGCTTCGAGCGCATCTCGTGGGACGATGCCCTCGACATCACGGCCGAGGCCATGCTCGCGGCGGAACGCGAGCATGGGCCGGAGGCGGTCTGGCCCTTTTACTACGCCGGCACCATGGGGCTCGTCATGCGCGACGGCATCAACCGGCTGCGGCATGCGAAGCGCTACTCCGAGATGTATGCTTCGATCTGCACGACGCTGGCCTGGACCGGCTTCATCGCCGGAACGGGTAAGCTCGCCGGTCCCGACCCGCGCGAGATGGCGAAGTCGGACCTGGTGGTGATCTGGGGCACCAATCCGGTCAACACCCAGGTCAACGTGATGACCCACGCCGTCCGGGCGCGCAAGACCCGGGGCGCGAAGATCGTGGCCATCGACATCTATCGCAACGCCACGATGGAGCAGGCGGACCTGGCGCTCTGCCTCAGGCCCGGCACGGACGGCGCGCTCGCCTGCGCCGTCATGCATGTCCTCTTCCGCGACGGCTATGCCAACTGGCCCTATCTGGAGCGCTACACCGACTGCCCGCGCGAGCTCGAGTCGCACCTGAGGACTCGCACGCCGGAATGGGCGAGCGCCATCACCGGCCTCGCCGTCGCCGAGATCGAGACGTTCGCGCGCATGATCGGCACGACCCCGCGCACGTACCTGCGTCTCGGCTACGGCTTCTCGCGCCAGCGCAACGGCTCGGTGAACATGCACGCCGCCTCCTGCATCGCCTCGGTGACCGGCGCCTGGCTGCACGAGGGCGGCGGCGCGTTTCACAACAACGGCGCGATCTTCCGCTGGGACAGGACGCTGATCGAGGGGCTCGACGCCGCCGACCCGGGCGTGCGCGTGCTCGACATGTCGCGCATCGGCCCGGTGCTGACGGGCGACCCTCATGACATCGGCGACGGCCCGCCCGTGACGGCGCTCTTCATCCAGAACATGAACCCGGTGCAGGTCGCGCCCGAGCAGCGGCTGGTGAAGAAGGGCTTCGCCCGCGAGGACCTGTTCGTTTGCGTGCACGAGCATTTCATGACCGCGACAGCAGAGATGGCCGACATCGTGCTGCCGGCGACGATGTTCCTCGAGCACGACGACATCTACCAGGGTGGCGGGCACCAGTACATTCTACTCGGCCCTAAGCTTATCGAGCCCCCCGGCGAGTGCCGCTCGAACCACGATGTGATCGTCGGGCTGGCGCGGCGGGTCGGTGCGAAGCATGCCGGTTTCGACATGACCCCGCGCGAGATCATCGACTGGACGCTGCGGAAATCGGGCTGGGGAACCCTCGAGGAGCTGGAAGAGAGGAAGTGGATCGACTGCCAGCCCGATTTCGAGACCGCGCACTATCTGAACGGCTTCGCCTATCCCGGCGGCAGGTTCCGATTCCGGCCGGGCTGGCCCGAGGTTCCGGTGGGCCGCAAGCACGAGTGGGGCATCTCTCATCTGCCGCCGCCGCTTCCCGACCACTGGGACGTCAACGAGAAGGCGGACGCCCGGCACCCGTTTCGGCTCGCGACCTCGCCGGCACGCAGCTATCTCAACTCCTCGTTCAACGAGATGCCGTCGAGCCGCGCCAGGGAAGGGCGGCCACGCGCGAAAATTCACCCGGACGACCTGGCGGCGCTCGGGATCGGCGACGGGGCGCGCATCCGGATGGGCAACGAGCGCGGCGAGATCGTGATCCATGCCGAGGCGTTCGACGGCGTGCAGCGCGGCGTCGTCATCGTCGAGAGCATTCCGCCGAACTCCCTGTTCGAGGGCGAGGAAGGGCTGAACACGCTGACGAGCGCCGTCCAGGCCGCCCCGTTCGGCGGCGCAGCTTTCCACGACAATCACGTCTGGATCGCGCCGGCTTGAATTCGGCTCCAGCGTAAGGGTGTGCCGGGGAAGCATGGCCTCTGGCGACAGACGTGGCCCGGCGTCAGTTGGCCACGGGCGCGATCGACGGGGCGGGCGCAGGCGGTTTGTTCGCGTTGGCCTCCACGATGATCCGTTCGACCAGGTTGAACGCATCCTCGCGGAACGCCTTGCGGGAGCGATCTCGGCTGTAGAACATGTGGCCGCCTGGATAGACGACGCTGGCGACCCGCTGCCCCTCACCGTAGGCCGGGAGCTGGTCGAGGACCAGCTCGCTCGCGAAGTAGGGCGTGACGAGGTCCGTGTAGCCGTGGACCACCAGCGCGCGCAGGCTCTGATCGAGCGCCAGTGCCTCCCTGAGCTCGCTGACCGATTCCGGCGGCGTCGGCGAATTGCCCCAGATCCAGCTCCGGTTCACCTCCCCGTTCATCTTGATGTACCGCCGCTCGGTTCGGTAGTTGAGCTTGCCCCCGTAGAGCTCCAGCATCGCGCTCGTCATGGGCGCGTTGAGCGCCGTCGTGAACGGGTCCCTGTAGCGCGACCGGCGCGAGGTGGGGTCGGGGTCGAGCCCCCTGATGCTGGCGTCGTACATGCTGGCGACCTTGCCGTTGGGCCGGTTCACCTCTTCGCTGTAGGTGCGCCCGCCGATGCGGCCGCCGTAACGCCTCACCGCGACCTCGGGGAGGCCGGTGATCTGCGCCACCCTCGTCACGACGCGCTCCAGTGCAGCCGCATCGCGCGGCCCCCGCATCAGGTCGTTGAGGTACTGGCCCCTGGCGTACTCCTCGACCTCATCGAGCCGTTCGCGGGAGACGTCCTCGCCGCGCCGCTCCATCTCGGCCGCCGCCAGCGACGGCAGCAGCGAGACGAAGGCCAGCGGCGGGTGGCTTTCCCGCCGGCCGCCGAAATCGAGCACGGGTGAGACCAGGACCAGCGCGTTCAGCGCGATGCCATGGTGGCTGTGCAGCCGGCGCGCGATCTTCGGGGCGCGGAACCCGCCATAGCTTTCGCCGACCAGCAGCTTCGGGGAGGCGAGTCGCTCGTTCTTGTAGGTCCACTTCTGAATGAACTCGGAGATCGAGTCGACGTCGCCCGAGATCGACCAGAAGTAGCTCGCCCCGCCTTCATCCCGGCCGCCCTCGCGGGCGGTGCGCCGCCGGCTCCTGTCCTCGCCGTCGTTCTTGTCGCCGCCGTCCGCGACGATCTGGCTGTAGCCGGTGCCGACCGGATCGATGAAGACGAGATCGGTGAAATCGAGCCAGGTCTCCGCGTTCGGCAGCAGCGGCGCGGGGGCGGAGGGCGATTCCGCGGCCTCCTCCATGCGGACGCGCCAGGGGCCGAGCGTGCCGATATGCAGCCAGGCAGAGGCGGAGCCGGGGCCGCCATTCAGCGCGAACGTGACGGGGCGGTGGCCGGCGGGCATGCCGTCGAGGGTGTAGGCGACGTAGCCCATTTCCGCGAGGACCTTGCCCTTGGCGTTGGTGATCGGGATCGAGCCTGCGGTGGCCTTGAAGCGCAGCGTGCGATCCGGAAGCTCGAGGGCGTGCTCCGTGGCCGAGTCCTGCGGCAGCCGGTGCTCGATCTCTGCCGGTCGCGCATCCTCGGCGCGCACCTCGGGCCCAGGTCCCCCTGCCGTCAGGACGAGGGCAACCGCAACGGCTCTCATCGATTGCAGGAAAGGGTTGCGGTCGGCCATGTCTCTCCCTCGTGCGGTTGGGCGCCTCGCCGGCATGGTTTTGCCGAGAATAGAAACCATATCCCGCGGAGCAAAACATGGCAGGCCCAAGGGCCGATCGCCGGCCGATCGCCGCATCGAGCCTGACCGCTGTCGATAGTGCGCACGCCGCAAGCGGATAGCAAGCGCGCACGGCTCGAGAATCAGCCGGAGTGCGTCCCGGCTGTGCCGTGATGTGCTATGTCGCAGAGAACGCACTGGCCGAGTCGGCCGGCATGCGTCTTGTATACCGCCGACACGAGATTTCCGCCCGTCAGTGATGTAAAGGCACCATGAACGACGATTCCATCGAAGGCCTGTTCCTCGAACCGGATCCCGTGGCAGGTGCGCGCCGGGTCTGGATGGTGGGCGAGGGCCAGCCGCCGGGCGCGCTCGAGGGATTGAGCGAGGTGCAGCGCGCGTGGCTCGCCTCCATGGGCTTTACGGGCGCGGCCAGGAAGCAGGTGGCGATCCCCGGCCTGGAAGGGGACCTGGCCGGCGTGGTGCTCGGCGTGGGCGATGGCTCCCGCGGCGATCCTTGCGGCCCGTCCGAGCTGCTCCTGGGCCAGCTTGCCGCCAGCCTGCCGCCAGGCCGCTACCAGCTTGCCGCGCCCGTCGACGCGCCCGAGACGGCCGCCGTGGCCTGGGGCCTCGGGGCCTACCGCTTCCGCCGCTACAAGTCGAACGGCGGCGAGGCGCCGCCCGGCCTCGTGCTGCCCGCCGGTGCCGACCGGTCCGCCGTGGAGCGGATCGTCGAGGCCGTCTGGCTCGGGCGCGATCTCATCAACACGCCGGCGAGCGATCTCGGTCCCGCCGAGCTCGAGGCCGCAGTCCGCCGGCTGGCAGAGCGGCATGACGCCTCGGTCAGCGTGACGGCGGGCGACGAGCTGGCGGCGGGCTTCCCGCTGATCAATGCCGTGGGCCGCGCCAGCGCGCGGGCCCCGCGCCTGATCGACCTCGTCTGGGGCGCACCCGGCGCACCCAAGATCACTCTCGTCGGCAAGGGCATCTGCTTCGACACCGGCGGGCTCGACGTCAAGCCGGCCGCCGGCATGCTCATCATGAAGAAGGACATGGGCGGCGCCGCCGCTGCCCTGGCGCTCGCCCACATGATCATGGGCCTGAGTCTCCCGGTGCGGCTGCGCGTGCTGATCCCCGCGGCGGAGAACAGCATCTCGGGCGACGCCTTCCGTCCCGGGGACGTGCTGAGGAGCCGGTCCGGCCGTACGGTCGAGATCGGCAACACCGATGCCGAGGGGCGGCTGGTGCTGGCGGACGCACTCACGCTCGCCGACGAGGAGCGGCCCGACCGGCTGATCTCGTTCGCGACCTTGACGGGGGCGGCCCGGGTGGCGCTCGGGCCCGACGTGCCGCCGCTCTATACCGACGACGATGCGCTCGCCGCCGAGCTCGCGGCGGCCGGGCTGGCAGTCGGCGACCCGTTGTGGCGGATGCCGTTCTGGGAGGGCTACGAGCGGCTCCTCGACAGCGAGGTGGCCGACATGAACAACGTCCCGGATGCGCCGTTCGCCGGCTCTGTGACGGCGGCGCTGTTCCTGCGCCGCTTCGTGCGCAACGCCGGCTCGTTCGCACACCTCGACATCTATGGCTGGCGCCCGGCGGCGCGGCCGCTCGGCCCGAAAGGGGGCGAGCCGCAGGCCGCCCGCGCCGTCTTCGAGGTGCTGCGGGACGCCTATGGATCTGGAAAAGGGCGGCAGGCGTGACAACGGGGACGCAGGCACAGCGGCTCGATCCGCGGCTCAACGCCTATCGGGATGACCTCGCGGCCGAATCGCTCCGCGGCAAGGTCGAGGCGCGGCGCTTCACAGCGGGTGTCAAGGCGCAGGTGATCCGCGCCGCGGTCGCGCTGCGCCGGCGGCCGGCGGGGACCGCCGGGCTCGAGACCGAGGCGCTGTTCGGAGAGGTCGCGACCGTCTACGACGAGGCGGACGGCTGGGCCTGGGTTCAGCTCGAGCGCGATGACTACGTCGGCTACGTGCCCGCCGACGCCTTGTCGCGCGATGTGCGGCCGGCGACCCACAGGGTCTCGGCGCTCGGCACGTTCGTCTACCCGGCGCCGGACATCAAGACGGCCCCGATCATGCACCTCAGCATCACCACGCCGCTGGTGGTCGTGGAGCGGGTGGACAGGTTCTGCCGGCTGGCCGCCGGCGGCTACGTCTTCGATCGCCATGTTTCCGAGCGGGACCGCTGGGTGCGCGATTTCGCCGATGTCGCGGAACGGCTCATAGGCACGCCCTACCTGTGGGGCGGCCGGACGAGGGTCGGCATCGACTGCTCGGGCCTGGTGCAGGTCTCGATGCAGGCGGCCGGTCTGGCGGCCCCGCGCGATACCGACATGCAGCAGACCGAGCTCGGCACCGGCATTCCGATCTCCCCTTCCCTCGACGGATTGAAGCGCGGCGACCTCGTCTTCTGGCCCGGGCACGTCGGCATCCTGTGCGACGGTGTCATGATGGTGCACGCCAACGCGCATCACATGGCGGTCACAGTCGAGCCGCTGGCGGACGCGGTGCACCGCATTTCCAGGGCGGGCGCCGAGATCGCCGCGATCAAGCGGCTGCCGGCGCTGTCCGCCCACGAAAACCAGATAGGCGGCGACGCTCAGCGGCGATAGGGTGCGAACGCCACGGGCGTGGCCATGAGCTCGGCGTCCTCGATGGGCGGCGCCTCAGGGTTGGGTCGCTCGAAGCGACCCTCGCCGGCGCCGGGAAGGTCCACGATCATCTCGACATTGTATTCGAGGCCGGTGGTGCTGCTCGACCAGTGCCGGATGAGGACGCGGCCGTTGGAGATGGCGCGCACGAGCTGGGGGATATCGGTCAGCGCGTCGAGCGGCAGGTCCTCGTAGGTTTCGCCGCCGACGGTCATGTCGAATCTCTGGTCCGGCCGCATGACGATCTCGAACGGGCAGGCGGTCTCCGCGTGCGGGACGGCGCTGATCCGCCATACCCCGTCCACGAAGCCGAGCTCGATGTCCGACCAGGGCTCCATCTCGGCGGCCCAGGCCTCGAGCGCCGCGACGACGTGCTGCAGCCGCTTGCGGAAGGTGTCGTCGGGAAGCATGTTTTCAGGCATTCGCGAGATAGGTGAGAAGCAAGCCTATGGGCCTTTCCGATTGAGATTGAGACGGGAGTCGCGAGCAGTTCTCCCCTCCCCGTCGAGGGGAGGGCTGCTAGGGTCTGCCCGGTTCGTACCACCCGACTACCCTCATCCTGGCCCGCTCCAGCTGGAAAGGGAGTTCCGCGTGAACCGATATGCTTCGAATTCGAGTCGGACACACACTAGCGCAAGTCTGTCGCGGACTGCAGGCCGTTCCTCTCGGAACGGTTTAGATCGGCTCGTCACGCGTACGCGGGCGCAGGAGCTCAATAGCCGCGGACGGGGTCGACGATGTTCTCCAGCGGCAGCCCGGCGCGATGCCGCGCGATCTGGCGCAGCATGTAGCGGGAGATCGCTTCGGGCGTGCTCTCGGCCGCGTTGTGCGGCGTGATGACGACCCGCGGATGCGACCACAGCGGGCTCGACGCCGGCAGCGGCTCGGTCTCGAAAACGTCGAGCGAGGCGGCATAGAGCTCGCCCGCATCGAGCGCCGCGAGAATATCCGCCTCGATCTGCAGCGCGCCGCGTCCCGCGTTGATGAGCACGGGTCCGGGCATGCGCCGATGCCGTCCGTGCCGGGACAGCTTGCGCATGAGGTCGCGATTGATGATGCCCCGCGTGTCGGGTGTCAGGGGTAGCGTGCAGACGAGGATGTCCGTGCCTGACAGGAAGGCATCGAGGCTCTCTTGGCCGGCGAAGCATTCGACACCCTCGATGGTTTTTTGAGTCCGGCTCCAGCCGCGGAGCTGGCAGCCGAGCGCCTCGAGCCCTTTCGCCGCCGCTTTCCCCATGACGCCGAGTCCCATCAGACCGACCCGGACCTCGTGGGCCGCCGGCTCGGGCAGATACCTCCACGTGCGCTGCCGCTGCTGCTCCAGGTACTCGGACATGCGGCGCAAATGCATCAGGACATTGAGCGCGATGTAGCCGACCATGCGTCCTGTCAGGTCTGGATCGACGTAGCGCACGACGGGCACGCCGGGCAGCTCGGGATCCTTCATCAGGTGATCGACGCCGGCGCCGACGGAGATGATGAGCTCGAGGCCCGGGAAGCGCTTGAGCGCGCCGACCGGCGGTCCCCAGGCCAGCGCGTAGCGGATGTCCTCGACGGGCCCCGTGTCCGGCCAGATCCGGATGTCGAGGTCCGGGACCTGCTCGCGTGCGGCGGAGGCGAACTCCTCCGACCGCTGGCTGCCGATGATGAGCAGCGCCATCACGCCTCCCCCTCCCGGAATTGCAAGCTCAGACGGCGAGCGCCCCGCGATTTGCCACCGTGAGATCGAATGCGGCGGCGAGCAGCGCCTTCGTGTAGTCGGTCTTCGGCGCGCGGAAGATTTCCTCGGACGGGCCTTCCTCCACAACCTTGCCGTTCCGCATCACGATGACGTAGCTCGACAACGCCCGCACGACCCTCAGGTCGTGACTGATGAACAGGTAGGCCAGGTTGTGCTTGAGCTGCAAGTCGCGAAGCAGGTCGACGATCTGCGCCTGCACGGACATATCGAGCGCGCTGGTCGGCTCGTCGAGCATGACGAACTTCGGTTCCAGCACCATGGCGCGGGCGATGGCGATGCGCTGACGCTGGCCGCCCGAGAACTCGTGCGGGTAGCGGTCCTGCGCTTGCGCGTCGAGCCCCACTTCGGCCAGCGTCTGGGCGACGCGCGCGCGGCGCTCGTCATAGCTCATGCCGGGCTGCTGGATGGTGAGCCCTTCCTCGATGATCTGGCCCACCGACAGGCGCGGCGACAGCGACCCGTAGGGGTCCTGGAAGACGATCTGCATCTCCTTGCGCAGCGGCCGCATGGCGCGCGAGTTGAAAGCGTCGATGCGGTTGCCCAGGTACGCCACCGGACCCTGCGACGAGATGAGCCGCATGATCGCGAGCCCGAGGGTCGTCTTGCCCGAGCCCGATTCGCCGACCACGCCCAGCGTCTGGCCGGCGCGGAGCTTCAGCGACAGCCCGTCCACCGCCTTGACGTGATCGACCGTGCGCCGCAGCAGGCCCTTGCGGATCGGGAACCAGACCTTGAGGTCGTCCGTCTCGACCACCACCGGGGCGGCGGGGTTCATCGGCGGCGGCTCGCCTTTGGGCTCGGCGCTGATCAGGTGGCGCGTGTAAGGGTGCTTGGGCTCGGCGAAGATGTCGGTCGTCTTACCTTCCTCGACCACCTGCCCGTTGTTCATCACGTAGACCCGCTCGGCCATCTTGCGCACGATGCCGAGGTCGTGGGTGATGAGCAGCATGGCCATGCCGAGCTCGGCCTGCAGCTCCTTCAGCAGCTCGAGGATCTGCGCCTGGATGGTGACGTCGAGCGCGGTCGTCGGCTCGTCCGCGATGAGCAGGTCCGGCTCGTTGGCGAGCGCCATGGCGATCATCACGCGCTGGCGCTGGCCGCCCGAGAGCTGGTGCGGGAAGGCCGCCAGCCGCTTCTCCGGATCGCGCACGCCGACCTTGTGCAGCAGCTCGAGCACGCGCTCGCGGATCGCCGCATCGTCCATGCCGCGGTGCAGCCTCAGCACCTCGCCGACCTGCTTCTCGATCGAGTGCAGCGGGTTGAGCGAGGTCATCGGCTCCTGGAAGATGATGGAGATGCGCGCGCCGCGGATGTCGCGCATATCGGCTTCCGAGGTCTTCAGCAAGTCCTTGCCGTTGAAAATGATCTCGCCGCCCGGGTGCGAGGCTGCCGGGTAGGGCAGCAGCCGCATGATCGACAGCGCGGAGACGGTCTTGCCCGAGCCCGACTCGCCGACGAGCGCCACCGTCTCGCCCTTGTTCACCTCGAACGAGACGCCCTTGACCGCGAGGTTCGTCGTGTCGCCCGACCGGAATGCAACGGACAGGTCGCTTACCCGGACGAGGGGATTACCGGTTTTCATGCCTGACCTCAACGGAACGTCTTGCGCGGGTCGAGCGCGTCGCGCACCGCCTCGCCGATGAAGATGAGCAGGCTCAGCAGCGTGGCCAGCGAGAAGAAGGCCGCCAGCCCGAGCCACGGCGCCTGCAGGTTGGCCTTGCCCTGCGCCAGGAGCTCGCCGAGCGACGCCGAGCCGGGCGGCAGTCCGAGGCCGAGGAAGTCGAGCGCGGTGAGCGCCGTGATGCTGCCCGACAGGTTGAAAGGCAGGAACGTCAGCGTCGCCACCATGGCATTCGGCAGCAGGTGCTTGAGCATGATCTTGCGGTCGCTGAGGCCGAGCGCGCGGGCCGCCGTCACGTACTCGAAGTTGCGGGCGCGCAGGAACTCCGCGCGCACGACGCCCACCAGCGACACCCACTGGAACAGCAGCAGCACGCCGAGCAGCGTCCAGAACCCGGGCACCAGCACCGAGGAGATGATGATCAGCACGTAGAGAGATGGGATCGAAGACCAGATCTCCAGCACGCGCTGGAAGAACAGGTCGACGCGGCCGCCGAAGTAGCCCTGCACCGCTCCCGCGGTGACCCCGATGATCGACGAGAAGAACGTCAGGACCAGCCCGAACAGCACCGAGATGCGGAAGCCGTAGATCATGCGCGCCAGCACGTCGCGGCCCTGGTCGTCGGTGCCGAGCCAGTTGCGGTTGCCGAGCTCCTGGAAGCGGGCGAGCTGGTCGGGGGGCGCCTCGCACAGCTCCGCGCTCGTCGCCCACGGCGGCGGAGCCGGGAAGCCGAGGCAGCGGTCCTCGGGCCCCTTGATCCGTGGGTAGTCCTTGTTGATCGAGGTATAGGAGTGGCGGATCGGCGGCCAGATCATCCAGCCGTTCTGCCCGATCTCCTCGATGATGAACGGGTCCTTGTAGTCGGTGACCGCGAGGAAGCCGCCGAATTTCGACTCCGGATAGTCGACGAGCACAGGCGAGAGGAATTCGCCCTTGTAGCGGACGAGCAGCGGCTTGTCGTTCGAGATCACCTCCGCGCCGAGGCTCAGCACGAAGAGCACGAGAAAGATCCAGAAGCTCCAGTAGCCGCGCCGGTTCGCCTTGAAGCTCTCCCAGCGGCGCCGGTTGATCGGCGTCAGCGAGAAGCGGCGGCCGGAGGCCCCGCGCATGCGGCCGATCCAGGTGGTCGGCTGGCGCTGGAAACCGGGCGTCGCCGCGATCTTCTCCTGGCGTTCGACACGGGCGAGCTTCTCGCCCGGCGCCGTCGGCTTCAGCTTGCCGTCGGTGCGCATGTCCACGGGCTCAGACCTCCCGGCTCTCGAAGTCGATCCGCGGATCGATGAGCGTGTAGATGAAGTCCGAGACCAGGTTCACCACCAGCCCCACCAGCGAGAAGATGTAGAGCGTCGCGAACACCACCGGATAGTCGCGGTTGATGATGCTCTCGAAGCCGAGCAGCCCCAGCCCGTCGAGCGAGAAGATGGTCTCGATGAGCAGCGAGCCGGTGAAGAAGGCGCTGATGAACGCGCCGGGAAAGCCGGCGATGATGAGCAGCATCGCGTTGCGGAACACATGGCCATAGAGCACCTGGCCCTCGTTGAGGCCCTTGGCCCGCGCGGTGATGACGTACTGCTTGCGGATCTCGTCGAGGAACGAGTTCTTGGTCAGGAACGTCATGGTCGTGAAGGCGCCGAGCGCCATGGCGGTGATCGGCAGCGCCAGATGCCAGAGGTAGTCGAGCACCTTGCCCGCCAGCGTCAGCTCGCTCCAGGTGTCCGAGGTGAGCCCGCGCGAGGGGAACCATTGGAAGAACGAGCCGCCGGCGAACAGCACCAGCAGCAGCACTGCGACCAGGAAGCCCGGCACCGCGTAGCCGACCACGAGAAAGCCGCTCGACCACATGTCGAACCGCTCGCCGTCGCGCACCGCCTTGCGGATGCCGAGGGGGATCGAGATGAGGTAGGTCAGCACGGTCATCCACAGCCCGAGCGAGATGGAGACCGGCAGCTTCTCCACGATGAGCTCCATGACGCTGACGTCGCGGAAGTAGCTCTTGCCGAAGTCGAACACGAGGAAGCTCTTCATCATGATGAAGAAGCGCTCGTGCGCCGGCTTGTCGAAGCCGAACTGCTTCTCGAGCTGCTTGATGAACTCCGGATCGAGGCCCTGCGCGCCGCGGTACTTGGACCCGCCGGCATCCTGCACGGCACCCTGCTGCGCGCCCGCCTGCCCGCCGAGCCCGTCACCCTGGCCGCCGCCGATGCGCGAGGTGGCCGCCACGTCGGTGCCGGTGACCTGTGCGATCACGCGCTCCACCGGCCCGCCGGGGGCGAACTGGATGATGGCGAAGCTGATGATCATGATCCCGAGCATCGTCGGGAAGATCAGGAGGATTCTCTTGAGAAGATATGCGCCCATGCGGGGTCGAGAACTCCGTTCCGCTGCGTGGCGAATGTATACCTAAAGCTTCGCCGCCTTTTCCGCGTCGAACCACCACGTGTCAACTATGCCGCGGTCGTACTTCGGCTTGACTTGCGGCCTGCTGAACTTGTTCCAGTGCGCGATGTTGTGGGACGCCTTGTACCAGTGAGGCACCCAGTAGTGTCCGGCGCGGAGCACGCGGTCCAGCGCCCTCGTGGCGGTCACCAGCTCCTGGCGGGAGCGGGCCTCCAGCACCTTGGCGGCCAGCGCATCGACCACCGGGCTCTTGATGCCCGCGAGGTTGAAGCTTCCGTCGGTGCCGGCCGCGTCGCTGCCGAAGAAGTTGAACAGCTCGACGCCGGGTGTCAGCCGCATCACGTATCGCTGGGTTACGATGTCGAAATCGAACCCCTTCACGCGCCGCTCGTACTGGGCCGGGTCCACGCGCCGGATGGCGGTGTGAATGCCGAGCGCCTGCAGGTTCTTGACGTAGGGGCCGAGCACGCGCTCGAACGTCGGCTCGTAGATGAGGAACTCGATGTCCAGCACCTCGCCCGCCTTGTTCACGCGGCGGTCGCCCTTGAGCTCCCATCCTGCCTGGGTCAGGAGCTGCGCCGCCGTGCGCAGCAGACGACGGTCGGCGCCCGAGCCGTCCGACACGGGCGGCACATAGGGTTCCTCGAAGACCTCGGGCGGTAGCTGCGCCCGGTAGGGCTCGAGCAGGGCCAGCTCCTCCGCGGAGGGCTTGCCGGCCGCCTTGAGATCGGAGTTCTCGAAGTAGCTCGCCGTGCGCTTGTAGAGGGAATAGAACAGGTTGCTGTTCGTCCACTCGTAGTCGAAGGCGTAATCGAGCGCCTTGCGCACCCGCGGGTCGGAGAACTTGGCGCGCCGCGTGTTGATGAAGAAGCCCTGGGCGCCTGACGGGCTGTCGTCGGGGAGCGTCAGCAGCGCCAGCCGGCCTTCCTTGACCTGCGGGACGTTGTAGCCCGTCGCCCAGTCCTTGGACGTGAACTCCTCGCGCAGGTCGTAGGAGCCCGCCTTGAGGTTCTCGAGCTGCGCGGTGCGGTCGCGGAAGTACTCGAAGCGAACCTCGTCGAAATTGTAGCGTCCGCGGTTCACGGGCAGATCGCGGGCCCAGTATTCGTCGCGGCGCTTGAAGGTGGTGAAAGAGCCCTGCTTGAACTCGGAGATGAGGTACGGCCCCGAGCCCAGCGGCGGCTCCAGCGTCGTCTCCTCGAAGTTGCGGGTCGCGTAGTAGGCCTTCGAGAGCACCGGCAGCGTCGCCACGATCAGCGGCAGGTCGCGCAGGTTCTCGCCTTTGAAGTCGTAGCGGACGCGATGGTCGCCCTCCACCTCGGCGCGCACGACGTCACGCATGGCGATGCGGTATTGCGGGTGGCCCTTCGCCTTCAGGGTGTCGAACGAGAACGCGACGTCCTCGGCCGTCACCGGGGAGCCGTCGGAGAACCTCGCCTCGGGCCGCAGCTCGAACGTCACCGAGCGCCGGTCGGGCGCCACCGCGGCCGACCTCGCCAGCAGACCGTAGACGGCGTCGGGCTCGTCGGTCGCGCGCACCATCAGGCTGTCGAACAGCAGGTCGAGGCCCTGCGCCGGGTCTCCCCTCAGGATGAACGCGTTGAAGCTGTCGAACGTGATGCGGCCCGCGGGCCCGATCTGCGACAGCCGACCGCCCTTCGGCGCGTCGGGATTGACGAACTCGAAGTGCTTGAAGTCCGGCCCGTACTTGCGCTCGCCGAAGGCGGACAGGCCGTGACTGCCGGTCCCGCCGCCGGCGACGGCGGGCATCGCGGCGAGCGCGCCGCAAAGCAGCACCGCCGCCAGCCCGGTCCCCGCGATCGCGCGCCGGCTCATCGGCCGCGCTCCATGGCGAGCTTCTTTTGCGCATCAGGGTCCATCCACCAGACGCGCATGAACGAGACCGCCTGCTCCGGCAGCTTCTCCGGCCGGCCGAACATGTCCCACGTCGCGATGCGGTCGAAGGGCGTATGCCACTGCGGGATCACGTAGTGGTTCCACAGCAGCACGCGGTCGAGCGCACGGGTCGCTGCGACGAGCTCGGCCCGGTCCCCGGCGAAAATGATCTTGTCGATCAGCTTGTCGACGGCGGGGTTGCGGACGCCGATCGAGTTCTGGCTGCCCTCGGTGCCAGCCGCGGCCGAGCCCCAGAAGTTGCGCTGCTCGTTGCCCGGCGAGATCGACTGCGGGAACGAGTCGACGATGATGTCGTAGTCGAACGTGTCGGACCGGCGCTGGTACTGCGAGGTATCGACGATGCGCACCGATGCGCGCACCCCGAGCCGCTCCAGGTTGGTCTTGAACGGCAGCACGACGCGCTCGAAGTCCGGCTGCACCAGCAGGAACTCCACCGTGAGCTGTTCGCCGGCGGCATTGGTCAGCACGCCGCCGCTGGGCTTCCAGCCGGCCTCGGCGAGCAGCCGCGCGGCTTGCCGCAGGTTGTTGCGCTGATCCTCGGGCGTGACGTTGACCGGGTTCTTCCACTCGGTCGTGAAGACCTCCGGCGGCACCTCCTTCTCGATCTCCTTCAGGATCTCGAGCTCGCGGCCCGTGGGCAGGCCGGTCGCCTGCAGCTCGGAGTTGCCGAAGTAGCTTTCCGTCCGCTTGTATTGGTCGAAGAACAGGTTCCTGTTCATCCATTCGAAGTCGAAGGCGAGATTGAAGGCGCGGCGCACGCGCGGGTCCTGGAGCTGATTGCGCCGCGTGTTCATGACGAACGCCTGCATGGGCGTCACCGTCTTGACCGCGATCTCCTCCTTCTTGACGTGGCCGCGGCGCAGGGCCTCGAAGTCGTAGGACGTCGCCCAGTTCTTGGCGCTCGTCTCGCGCCAGAAATCGATGTTGCCGACCTTGAACGCCTCGAACGCCGGCACGCGATCACGAAAGTAGGTGAAGGAAAGCTCGTCGAAGTTCCACTGGCCTTTGGAGACCGGCAAGTCCTTCGCCCACCAGTCGTTCACGCGCTCGTAGACGATGCTGCGCCCGGCATCGAACGACTTGATCCGGTAAGGTCCCGAGCCGAGCGGCACTTCGAGGCTGCTGCGCGACAGGTCGCGCTGCTCGCCGCCGGCGCCCTTGGCCTCCCAGAAGTGCTTTGGCAGCACCGGCAGCTGTCCGACGATCTGCGGCAGCTCGCGGTTGCCCTTCTGGTCGAAGGTGAACGTCACCTCGTGCTCGCCGGTCTTCTCGGCCCGCACGACGTTGCGGTAATAGGCATTGTAATGCGGATGCGCCTTCTTCAGTGCTTCGAGCGAGAAGACGACATCCTCGGGCCTGATCGGCGCGCCGTCGTGGAACCGCGCCTCGGGGCGCAGCCGGAACGTGACGGTCGAGAAGTCGTCCGGGTAGGACACCCACTCGGCAATGAGTCCGTACTCGGTCGACGGCTCGTCCGGACTCGTCGTCATCAGCGTGTCGTAGATCAGCGCCAATCCCGTCGCCGGGTTGCCCCTGACCGAGAACGCGTTGAGGCTGTCGAACGAGCCCAATGCCCACTGGCGCACGGTGCCGCCCTTCGGGGCGTCCGGGTTCACCCAGTCGAAGTGCTCGAAGTCCGGGCCGAACCTCGGCTCGCCGACGAGCGACAGCGCATGATGACGCGTCGCGGCGCCGGCCTCCAGATCACCTGGGCCGGCATGGAGCGCCAGCGCCGCGATGGCCAGCGCCAGCAATCCCTTGCCTATACTACGCTTCAGGCGTGCCTGCACGCGATACTCCCGATTGGTGGCGGGCGGCCGATCGCCGCTCGATACGCCAGGAAAGATGAGGCCTCCGCGGCTTCGAGACAACCGTCGAAGCCCCTGGCGATGCCCCTTATGGGTCGATGACCTTATAGCAGCAAACGCGGTCCCGCCAATTCGATGGCAGGGTCCGTCGACCCGGGCGGCCTCGCGGTCTCGGGCAGCCAGCCGGCGGGCCGCAGCCAGTCCGGACGGCGCGAAGCGATGCTGGCCGGCTCAGTTCGGCAGAGCCGGCGGGCTGTCGTGCAACGTCCGCAGGTAGGCCAGCAGGTCGGCGAGCTCCGCGTTATCCTTGATGCCGGCGAAGGCCATCTTGTTGCCGGGGGCGAAGCCCCTCGGGTCATGGATGTAATTGGCCAGGTCCTCGTAACTCCACTCTCCGCCCTTGGACTTCAGGGCTTCGGAGTAGTTGAAGCCTCCCGCGGTCGCCTTCGGTCGCCCGACGATGCCCCACAGGTTGGGGCCGGTCGCATTGCGCCCGCCCTTGTCCGGCGTATGGCAGGTCGTGCAGCGCTTGAACGCCGCCTGACCATTCTCGGCGCTGGCCTTCTGCAGCAGCCCCGCGACCTCCCCGAAGTTCAGACCCGCGGCGGCGGCCGTCGTTGCGGCGGCATCGGTGGCCTGCGGCGCAGTCACGGGCAGAGTGAAGCCGGGCTTGTCGAGCTTGCCGCTCATGCGGATGTCGATCAGCGTCGCCGTCCCGAACATGAGGAGAAGCGCCGCGAGCACCGCCCCGGCGGCCTTGTTGAACTCCCAGGTATCCATGGAAACCCCAGCCCTCCGCCCGCAGCCCGCCGCGATCGCCGATTATTCCTATCCAGACGAGCGCCCGACTATAGAAATTCCGTTCTTACTTGCAACCGGGCTGGCCGTTCGATCCAATCGCCCGCTCCGAGACCAATTGTCACCGTCGGGAGGCTCACCGCTGTGAAAGGCGCCTTTACATGACAGGCACGCTCGTCGTCGTCCCGGCCCGTCTGCAGGCGACCCGTCTGCCCGGCAAGCCGCTGGCCGACATCCAAGGCAAGCCGATGATCGTCCATGTCTGGGAGCGGGCAAGGGCTGCAGATATCGGCCGCGTCGTAGTGGCGACCGATGCGGAGGAGATCGCCGGCGCCGTCCGTGCCGCCGGCGGCGAGGCGGTGATGACGCGGGCCGACCACCCCTCCGGGTCCGATCGCGCCTTCGAGGCCGTGCGCCGGCTGGACCCCGACGGCGGCATCGAGCTCGTTGTCAACCTGCAGGGCGACCTGCCGACGCTGGAGCCTCGTCTCGTTCGCGATTGCGTGTCGCCGTTGGCGAGCGCAGGGCCGGACATCGCGACGCTCGCCGCCGAGATCCGCGAGGAGGAGGAGAAGCTGGCGCCGAGCGTCGTCAAGGTGGTCGGCACCCCGCTCGGGTGCGACGGCCCGCGACGGCTGCGGGCGCTCTACTTCACCCGCGCCACCGCACCCTATGGCGATGGCCCGCTCTATCACCACATCGGCATCTACGCCTTCCGCCGGGCGGCGCTGGAGCGGTTCGTGACGCTAGCCCCTTCGCCGCTCGAGATGCGTGAGAAGCTCGAGCAGCTACGCGCGCTCGAGAACGGCATGCGCATCGACGTGACGCTCGTTGACACCGTTCCGCTGGGTGTCGATACTCCGGGCGATCTGGAGAGGGCGCGCCGACTGCTCGCGCCTTCGCGCCCGGCCTAGACCTGAGCCGCAGCCTGTCCTCTCCGAGCATTCCGACCGAGCAATCATGCCGCATTCCAGGACGAAACCGACGGCCGGCGCAATCCGGTCCAGACCGCACGCGGGCTCCGACCGGAGCCGGACCGTTTCGCAGCGCATCTCTTACCAGGGGGAGCCCGGCGCCAACTCGCACATGGCCTGCGTGCAGGTCTTCCCCGACCTCGAGCCGATGGCCTGCCCGACGTTCGAGGACGCGCTCGCGGCGGTGAAATCGGGCGAGGCGCGCTACGCCATGATCCCGATCGAGAACTCGGTCGCGGGCCGCGTCGCCGACATCCACCATTTGCTGCCCAACGCCCAGCTCTTCATCGTCGGCGAGCACTTCCTGCGCGTGCGCCACCAGCTCATGGCGTTCCCGGGAGCGAGCCTCGACACGATCAGGATGGTGATGAGCCATACCCAGGCGCTCGGCCAGTGCCGCAACACACTGCGCCGGCTGGGGCTCCGCCCGGTGCCGGAGGCGGACACGGCGGGCTCGGCCCGTCTCGTCGGCGAGCTGAAGGATCCGACCCGGGCCGCCATCGCGTCCTCGCTGGCAGCCGAGATCTACGGGCTCGAGATCCTCAAGAGCGACATCGAGGATGAGGCGCACAACACGACGCGCTTCGTCATCCTCGCGCCGGAGCCGGACGACGCGGATCCGGGCCAGGGACTGTTCGTCACCACGTTCATTTTCCGGGTCCGCAACGTACCGGCAGCGCTCTACAAGGCGATGGGCGGCTTCGCCACCAACGGCGTCAACATGACGAAGCTCGAGTCCTACCAGCTCGACGGCGCATTCACCGCAACGATGTTCTATGCCGATATCGAGGGCCACCCCGCGGACCCGCCCGTACGGCTGGCCATGGAGGAGCTGTCGTTCTTCTCCTCGGAGCTCACCGTGCTCGGCACCTACCGCGCGAGCCCCTACCGGGCGCAGGTCGAGCGCCGGCCGCACGGATAGGGTGCCCCGACGAAACCGGAAAGCCGGAACCAGCGGAGGACAACCATGAAGCTCGAGGACAAGATCGCGATCGTCACCGGCGGCGCATCGGGGTTCGGCAAGGCCATCGCCGAGACTTACGCGAGAGAGGGCGCGAGGGTGATGGTGGCCGACATCAACGGCCAGGGCGCGCGCGAGGTGGCGAACGGCATCGGCGCGTCAGCGGCGCACATCGCCTGCGACGTTGCGAAGAAGGGTGACGTCGAGGCGATGGTGGCCGAGGCCGTGAAGGCGTTCGGCGGCCTCGACATCATGGTCAACAATGCCGGCTACACGCACAGGAACCAGTCGCTGATGAACATCGGCGAGGAGGAGTTCGACCGCATCTTCGCCGTCAACGTGAAGGCGATCTACCTGGCGACGCTGGCCGCCGTCCCGGAGATGGAGAAGCGCGGCGGCGGCGTCATCATCAACACGGCCTCGACCGCCGGCGTGCGCCCGCGTCCGGGCCTCACCTGGTACAACGGCTCCAAGGGCGCCGCGATCGTGCTCACGAAGTCGATGGCGGCGGAGCTGGCGCCTAGGAAGATCCGCGTCTGCGCGATCAATCCCGTGATCGGCGAGACGGGCATGCTGGAGCTGTTCATGGGCGTGCCCGACACGCCCGAGAACCGGGCGAAGTTCGTCGCCACCATCCCGCTCGGGCGCATGTCGAGGCCCTCCGACATCGCCAATGCCGCGCTGTTCCTCGCCGACCCGGCCTCCGAGTTCATCACCGGCGTGGCGCTGGAGGTGGATGGGGGAAGGTGCGTGTGATGCGCGGCCGATGCGAGCAGGTGCGACACTGTCCCTTTGGGGCACTCGCTCAACCTGCCCCACACTCCGTCACACCCGCGAAGGCGGGTGCCCGTGATGCGATTCCACGAGCACTCGCTGCGAGGCATCGCGGAAGGCCGCCTGCGCGGCCATGACGGAACTTGGGCGTCGGCTTCGATAAGGCCATTCCTGCCATCCACTACTTCAGATTGCTTCGAGTAGTCAGGGGCTTCATCGCTCGATCTAATACGCCCCCTCCACGAACGCCGTGATCAACGCGCGCGCGATGGCCTGCTGGCCGGGGACCCACAGGCCATCGGGGTGCTTGCCCTCGAGCATCTGGCTCGCTTCCTCGCGCGGGAACCAGCGCGCGTCCTGGATCTCGTTGGGGTCGATCTTGACCGCGGTCGTGCGGGCAATGCCGATGCAGCCGATCATGAGCGAGTGCGGGAACGGCCACGGCTGGGCCGAGTGGAAGCGGACCTCGCCGACCTCGACGCTGGTCTCCTCCTTCGTCTCGCGCCTGACCGCGTGCTCGATATCCTCGCCTGGCTCGATGAAGCCGGCGATGGTGGACCACATCTTCTCCGCGAAGCGCTCCTCGTGACCGAGCAGGCAGCGGTCGTTCGCGGGATCGACGATCAGCATTATCACCACCGGGTCGGTGCGCGGGAAGTGCTCCTGGCCGCAGGCCCAGCACTTGCGCTTCCAGCCGCCGTCCTTGACCAGCGTGGTGCCGCCGCAATGGCCGCAGCAGCGCGTGTTCTCGTGCCAGGCGGCGAGCGCCTTGGCGAGGCCGAGCAGCGACAGCTCCTCCGGCGGCAGCACGCCCTGCATGGCGAGCGAGCGCAGGTCGACGATCGGCCGCATCACCTCGAGCCCGCCCGGCGCGTTGCGCGCGCGGTGCTCGGTGACGGCGACGGCGAAGCGCCCGCCGCCGGTCGGCGGATCGACGCCGAGGAACAGCGAGTCGGCGACCGGCAGACCGAGCCTCTGCAGCTCGTCGCGCGCGAACCAGCGGATGCTGCCGCGGGTGCGCTCGGGGTTCGACCGGATCACCGGCTTCTGGTCGGCGAGCACCAGGAAGCGGGCACCGGGTTCCGCGAGCAGCCCTTCCAGGTAGGCCGTGTCGGCCCGCTTGTGACTCTGGCGCTCGAGCAGCGTCGCGGCTCCGAGTGTCGGTTTGAACATCCTCGTTTCCTCCCAGCGGACCCGAACAAGAGCACAGCCGCCCGAGGGTGCGCAATGCGCTCGCAGGCATGGCAGCACGGCGCAGCGGGGAGCGTCCAGTCCTGTGGATTTGCGAAGCGCCGATCAGGGCGTCCCGGCGTCTGCCCCGTCCCGTTTTTCGAAGCCGATCCTCAGCTTGCCAGGCGGCGGAAGCATGGCTTCGCGCAGCAAAGGCCCGAGCGCCTCGACCCCGAGCGGGCTGAGATGGTCGTCGTCGACATAGAGCGGGCGTCCAGCCTCGACCGTACGGCAGCGCTCAGCGGAGCAAAGCAGGCGGTGAGGGTAGAGGACGCGCACACCGGGCAACTTCGACAGCTCGGCGAGGAGGCCGAGCACAGTCGCCTGCCGCCGCGCGAAGTCGGCGAACGGCAGGGATAAATCCTGCCGATGGCCGCGCATCAGCCCTCGTATCATTGCCGTCGGGAGGTTGACCGGCAGCTCCGGTACCGGCCCGATGAGGGTCACAGTCCGCCCCGGCGCCCGTAGCCTCTCGATCGTTCCGCGGAGAAGGCGCGCGAACTCCTCCCGGTTGCGGGCCTGGTCGCCGGGCGCCAGGCGGAATTCGCCTGCTCGCTCGCCCGTCGTGTCCTTGTATTCCGCATACGAGGCCCAGCGAGCCATGATGATCACGTTCACGACCTCTTGCGCCTCGATCAGGCGGGGTACACGCCGCAGACTCGAGTGGCACTTGCGGAACTCGTCCTTGTACTCGGTTTCCAAAAGGAAAAAAGGCGGACAGCCTCCGCGCAAGACTGCGTGGCCCTTGAGATCGACCGACCCGGCGAGCTCGGACAGGGACTTGGAGAGCATCTGCGCATGCGAATCGCCCCAGAGGACGAATGTCGGCTGCACGCCCTTGCTCGAGCCTATCAGGCAGTTCCCACGTGCCGAGGCGGGCAGGCACTTGCTGGTGGTCTCTTTTCTGCTGGACAGGGCGCGAGCGAGCGCCGCGGCTTCCGGTGACAGCCGGCCCGGCACGCCGCGAGTGTAGACGACGACGCCTGCGAACATGAGGCAGCACATCAGCGCCGCCGCCCCGCTGGCGAATACGGAGGCGCGGGTCGGCATCAACCTTCCCCGCCGAGCCGGCTGCTCGACCCAGTAGTAGGTCAGCACTGAAAGCGCGAACGCCAGCGCCAGCAGCGCCAGCCGATGCTGCGCGGCCACTTGCCCCCCGAGCTCGTACTTCGCGTAGGCGAGCAGCGGCCAGTGCCACAGGTAGAGCGAATAGGAGACCCGGCCGGCGAACGCCATCGGACGGACGGCGAGCATCCGGTGCGCCAGCGTGTCGCCGGCCGAGCCGCTATGGATCAGCAGCGCTGCGCCGAGGCAGGGCAGCAGCGCCGCAGCTCCCGGGAAGGGCGTCGATGCGGAATAGAGCAGGGCCGCGCCGGCGATCATCGCCAGGCCGGTCAGCCCCGCCGTCTGTCGCAGAATGCGGCTCGTGATGGTGGGCGCCAGCCCCAATGCCAGCGCCATGCCCGTCATCAGCTCGAAGGCGCGCGACGGCAGCAGGTAGAACGCCGATGGCCACTCGAGCTCTACACCGAGCCAGGATGTTCCGAGCGACAGCGCGAGCAGTCCGAAGAACACCGGCGACCGGAAGCGTCGCAGCCGCTCGTGCAGAATGAGCAGGATGAAGCCCGGCGCCAGCAGATAGAACTGCTCCTCGACCCCCAGCGACCAGGTGTGAAGCAGGGGCTGCGTCTCCGAGGCCGGGGCGAAGTAGCCGGCTTGGGCATTGAAGAAGAAATTGGAGTAGAAGGCGGCCGCAGCGATGCCGGACCTCGCGAATTCCATGTAGTCCCGCGGCGTCAGCACGAGCCAGCCGATCGCGGCGGCCGCCACGATGACCGTGAGGAGGGCTGGAAAAATGCGCCGGATGCGCCGCTCGTAGAAGCCCGCGACCGAGAACTCGCCCCGGCTCGCCTCGGCGACGATGATCGACGTGATCAGATAGCCGGAGATGACGAAGAATACGTCGACGCCGATGAACCCGCCCGGAGCGAGGCCGAGCTCGGCATGGAACAGAAGGACGGTGCCGACGGCGATGGCGCGCAGGCCGTCGATGTCGGCTCGGTAGTTGATCGAGGCCATTCTCCCCCCGAACCTGGCCCTCTCGCGCGTCCAGCGTATCGCGAGTTCCGACGTGGAGTCCATGCCGGCGGAGACCGACTGCGAGCGCCCGCAGCGCCCTATCGCGTGGCCGTCCGCCAGGGTTGTAACTTGCCGGGCGAGGCGTCATATTCCGCGCGGGAGGCTGGCGGCGGACGCGTCCCTCGCAAACCGGGTCAGGTCCGGAAGGAAGCAGCCCTAGCGGCCAGGATGCGGGTCGTTCGCCAGTCTCTCGTATCGTCCGCCGCCTCCGGCCCGGCCTGGGCGGCCGGCTGCGTCGGCGCTCGACCGTATGGGCTGCCGGCGGACGGGCACATCGAGCCGTCCCCATTTGCAGGATCGAAGGCGAGCCAGGGGCCGATGGCGAAGCATACATCCCCACCGACCGATCTGCTGGGCGAGAGCCAGGCCGCTCCGGCCGCGAAAGAGCCCTACGTCGTGCTCGCCCGCAAGTACCGCCCCGAGACCTTCGAGCAGCTCATCGGCCAGGACGCGATGGTGACGACGCTCAAGAACGCGTTCGCCGCCGACCGCATCGCCCAGGGCTACATGCTGACCGGCGTTCGCGGCGTCGGCAAAACGACCACCGCGCGGATCCTGGCTCGCGCGCTCAACTATGCCAAGCCGGGCCTGCCCGACCGGCCGACCATGGACATGGACGGCTATGGCGAGCATTGCCTCGAGATCATCCAGAGCCGCCATCCCGACGTCATCGAGATGGACGCCGCCTCCAATACCGGCGTCGACAACATGCGGGAGATCATCGAGAACGCCCGCTACCGGCCGATCCTCGCGCGCACCAAGGTGTTCATCGTGGACGAGGTCCACATGCTCTCCAAGAGCGCCTTCAACGCGCTGTTGAAGACGCTCGAGGAGCCGCCCGGGCACGTCAAGTTCATCTTCGCCACCACCGAGGTGCGCAAGGTGCCGGTGACGGTGCTGTCGCGTTGCCAGCGGTTCGACCTGAGGCGGGTCGACAGCCGGCTGCTGGCCGCACATTTCAAGTCGATACTCGCCGCGGAGGACGCCGAGGCCGACGACGAGGCGCTGGCGCTGATCGCACGCGCGTCCGGCGGCTCCGTGCGTGACGGCCTGTCGATCCTCGACCAGGCGATCGCCATGGGCGCGGGCAAGGTGACGGTGCCGGCCGTCCGCGCCATGCTGGGCCTCGCCGACCGCGCGCGCGTTTTCGACCTGGTGGAAGCGCTGATGCGCGGGGCCGCCGGGGACGCGCTCGGCCAGATCGAGCGGCTCCATCGGGACGGCGCCGACCCGGCCCAGATCCTTGCCGAGCTCGCCGAGGCCGTGCACGCGGCGGCGCGGATCAAGATCGTGGGCGAGGGGGGCGCGGCCGAGGATCTGTCGGCCGAGGACCGCCTGCGCGCCGCGTCGCTCGGCCGGCAGCTCTCGATCCCCGTGCTGACCCGCGCCTGGCAGATGCTGCAGAAGGGCTTCGACGAGGCCTCCCGTGCCGCCGACCCGCTGCAGGCCGCCGAGATGGTGCTGATCCGCATCGCCCATGCCGCGGAGCTGCCGTCGCCCGACGACCTGATCCGCCTCATCGGAACCGGCGCCGGCCGCGAACGGGCGGGCAGCCCGCCGCCGCGGCCGCGGCAGGAGGGCGAGCGTCCGCAGGCCGGGCCGACGGCAAGGACGGGGCTCGGTGGCGATCGCCCGCCGCCCGCGACCGGCCCGTCGGCCCCTGATGCAACCGGTCCGCAGAGCTTCCAGGAGGTCGTCGCGCTCGCGGGCGAGCATCGCGATGCCCGTCTCAAGGTGCACCTCGAGGAGCACGTGCGCCTCGTGCGCTTCGAGCCGGGCCGGCTCGAGATCCATCTCATCCAGGGTTGCCCGCCGGGCCTCGCCGGCGAGCTCGGGGAGAAGCTCGGCAGGTGGACGGGGCGGCGCTGGGTTGTGGCCGTCAGCCGCGAGGCGGGCGAGCCTCCGATCGCCGAGGTGCGCCGTCAGCGGGAAGCAGCCGAGCTCGCCGAGATCAAGACCCATCCTGCCGTGCAGGCGCTTCTCGACGTTTTCCCGGAAGCGGAGATCACCACGGTGCGGCCTCTGCCGGGAGCACCTCGGGACGAGAGCAAGGCCGGATAGGGCGGGCCCACGACGCGAAGCCGCAGCTCGCGGCCTTGCCACAAGCGGAGATGACGCGATGAAAGACCTGATGGGCATGATGAAGCAGGCGCAGGAGCTGCAGGCCCGGGTGCAGAAGCTGCAGGAGGAGCTTGCCGCCATCGAGGTCGAAGGCCAGGCCGGCGCCGGGCTCGTCAATGTGACGCTCAACGGCAAAGGCGAGATGCGCCGGCTCCGGATCGATCCCAGCCTGATGAAGCCGGAGGAGACCGAGATCCTCGAGGACCTCATCGTCGCCGGCTACCAGGACGCCAAGGCCAAGGCCGAATCGGCCATGCAGTCGAAGATGCAGGAAGCCGCCGGCGGGCTGCCGCTGCCGCCCGGCCTCAAGCTGTTCTGAGCCCGCATCCGAATGCAACGGGGGTGGCGCGCGGTATGCGGACGGTGAAGGCGATGGCCGGCCCCGAGATCGAACGACTTGTCCAGCTCCTCGGTCGCCTGCCGGGGCTAGGCTACCGCTCGGCGCGCAAGGCGGCGCTGGCGCTGCTGAAGCGGCGCGAGGACCTGCTCGTCCCGCTCGCCGCGGCGCTCGAAGCGGCGGCATCCAAGCTCGTCGAGTGCTCGGTCTGCGGCACCATCGACACCGTCGACCCGTGCACCATCTGCCAGGATCCCCGCCGGGACCGTTCCCTGATCGTCGTCGTGGAGGACATCGCGGACCTCTGGGCGCTGGAGCGCGCCGGCGTCGTCAGCGCGGTCTACCACGTGCTCGGCGGGCACTTGTCGCCGCTCGACGGCATCGGGCCGGAGCGGCTCAACATCGGCCGGCTCATCGAGCGTGCCCGCGATCCGGAGGTGAAAGAGGTGCTGCTGGCGCTCAATGCGACGGTCGAGGGGCAGTCCACGGCGCACTACCTGACCGAGCAGCTCGAGGGGACGGCGGTCAGCATCTCGCGGCTGGCGCAAGGGGTGCCGGTCGGCGGCGAGCTCGACTATCTCGACGAGGGCACGCTGGCGGCGGCAATCAAGGCGCGGCGCCGCGTCTAGGGACCGTGAGGTCGTGAATTGGTGAAGTCGTGAAGTCGTGAAGGTCACACGAAATCACAACTCACGATTTCACGAGCTCACGAGTTCACGAAGAAGGGGTCGGCATGAGGTTCGTGACACTTCGCAACGGTGCACGCGTCCCGGCGCTGGGGCTCGGCACCTGGGTGATGGGCGAGCGGCGCGGCAGCCGGTCTGCCGAGATCAAGGCGCTGCAGCTCGGGATCGATCTCGGCATGACGCTCATCGACACGGCCGAGATGTACGGCGAGGGCGGCGCGGAGGAGGTGGTCGGCGAGGCTATCGCCGGGCGCCGCGATACCGTGTTCGTGGTCAGCAAGGTCTACCCGCACAACGCCTCCCGGGACGGCGCGGTCGCCGCGTGCGAGCGCAGCCTCCGTCGACTGAGGATCGACACGCTCGACCTCTATCTGCTGCACTGGCGCGGCAGCATCCCGCTGGCCGAGACGGTCGAAGCGTTCGAGAAGTTGAAGGCGGACGGCAAGATCCGCGCCTGGGGCGTCAGCAACTTCGATCCCGCCGACATGACGGAGCTTTCCATGGTGGCACCCGAGGGCGCCTGCGTCGCCAATCAGGTGCTCTATCATCTGGGCTCGCGCGGCATCGAGTGGGACCTGCTGCCCGAGACCGGCGCGCAGGGGATCGCGGTCATGGCCTACTCGCCGCTGGGTCAGGGTCGCATTCTGTCTGATCCGGTGCTGAAAGCCATGGCGGCGAATCGCGGAATTGCTGCGGCAACCTTAGCGCTCGGCTGGGTTTTGCGGCATGACAACGTCATCGCCATTCCGAAGGCGGCGAAGCTGGATCATGTCCGGGCGAATGCGGCGGCGGCCGATCTGACGCTCGACGCCGCGGAGCTTGCCGCGCTCGACGAGGCCTTTCCACCACCGGGCCGCGCCACCCCGCTCGAGATGATCTGATACCGGGTGCTCTCTTGTCGCAGCTAGGTTCGAGCATAAGCGCGCGATAGCTGCAGCACCTTGAATCCCTATTTGTTATCAGCAGGTTAAGTTGTCATCGCGCCCTGCGACAGGGCACGGTTCGTCATGCAATCATCAGCACGCCAATAAAAATACGCGCACGCACGATGGATTACGCCGCCTCACGCGTTGGTGGATGAGTGCTTGGTTGTTTTCCCGCATGCCAGAGCACCGTCAGAGACAATTCGAGAGGTAACAGGAATGGTGTTGAAAGCTCTGATCCCGGCGGCGATCGCTTCACTGATCTCTATCACCCCCGCATCGGCCACCGCGCCGGCGTCGCTGGGAACGCAGTTGTCGCCGCTGGCCGTCGCCGATGTCATTCCGGCGGCCTCCCGCAACCGCCATGATGGGCGGCGACATCGCGAAGGACGGCGGCATAGCCATTCGAGCCGGAGGTATTACGTTCCCGGTCGGAGGTACACGCATGCGCCGCGAGGCTGGCGCCGGTACCACACGCGGCCGTACTATTGGCGCACCCGCGGCTGTATCGTCGTCGGCCCGATCTGGTTCTGCCCGTAACGGAACCTCAGGCTGAACATCGGCCCGGCGGCCAGTTACGAGATTGGCTGACACCGGGCCATTTCACGTTTCGGACGTGGGCCTGTAGCCCCCCACCCCCTGCGATCCCGGCTCGCGCGCGGAACATACGAAGAGCCAGCCTACAGTCTTTCCGACGGAGATTGGAACAGGTGCGACGAACACTTCTCCCCTCCCACTTGCGGGGAGGGGTTGGGGGTGGGGGTGACCGGGTTCGGACGCTGCATTCGTGGCCCCACCCCACCCGCGCGGCTTTCGCCGCGCCGCCCTCCCCGTCAAAGGGGAGGGCATCGTATCGCCACTCGGTGACCCTCACCTTAGCCCTCTCCCGCTGGAAAGGGAGAACAGGCGCAGCCTGATATGCTTTGATTAGAATCGAACACGCTGTAGTCCCGGATCGGCCGCGCTTGGCCGGGAACGCAAGTGGGGGGGCGGGTCAACTCGCCGCTCACGTCTCGTCCGCCACCTGGAATCCCTTCCAGTAGGGATCGCGGTCGTCGACGAAGATGGTGTTGAAGCCCGTCACGCGCGCCCAGCCCTCGATGGAGGGAATGATAGCGTCGCGGTCTTCGACCCTGGTGCGGCCGGCGATGCGGCCGATGAACTGCGAGCCGATGATGCTCTCGTGCACGAACTCCTGGCCCTCGCCGAGCCGGCCCTGAGCCGCCCACTGCGCCATGCGCGCCGAGGTGCCGGTGCCGCACGGCGAGCGGTCGATGGCCTTGTCGCCGTAGAATACCGCGTTGCGGGCGGTGCTGCCGGGCTTCGTCGGCTCGCCGGTCCACATGACGTGGCTCAGCCCATTGATCTCGGGCTTCTCGGGATGGACGAACGAGAAGGCCTCGCCGAACGTGCGGCGCACGACCGGGCTGAGGCTCACCACGCGGCTCGGCGGCAGGTGCTCGAGGCCCCGGAACGTCTCCTGCGGCTCGACGATGGCGTAGAAGTTGCCGCCGTAGGCGACGTCCACCTGCAGCCGGCCGATACCCTCGACATCCGCCTCGAGGCCGGTGGCGTGCAGGTATGACGGCACGTTGGTGATGCGCACCCATTCCACGTAGGGGCCCTGCTGGCCGTACTCGGCGACGACGAGGCCGGCCGGCGTGTCGAGGCGCAGCGTTCCGGGCGTGCGCGGCTGCACCAGCCCCCGCTCGATGGCCGTCGTCACCGTGCCGATGGTGCCGTGCCCGCACATGGGCAGGCAGCCGGACGTCTCGATGAACAGGATGGCGACATCGCAATCGTCCCTTGTCGGCGGCATCAGGATCGAGCCGGACATGATGTCGTGGCCGCGCGGCTCGAACATCAGCGCGGTGCGGATCCAGTCGAACTCGGCGAGGAAATGCGCGCGCCGCTCGATCATGGTCCTGCCCGACAGCGCCGGCGCGCCGCCCGCGACCACCCGCACGGGATTGCCGCAGGTGTGCCCGTCGATGCAGAAGAACGTGTGCGCGGCCATGGGGGCGGGCTCCTCGGATCAGAAGCGCTGGGCGCTGTAGGGGGTGAGATCGATCGCCGGCTCGTCGCCCGACACGAGGGCGCCGACGAGCTCGGCCGTCGCCGCCGCCTGGGTCAGGCCATGGTGCGCATGGCCGAAGGCGTAGACGACCTTGCGGCTCCAGCGCGAGGCGGAGATGACGGGCAGCGAATCCGGCAGCGACGGGCGGCAGCCCATCCAGTCGACCCGCCCGTCCTCCTCGAGTCCGGGCACGAACGCATGCGCCTTCGCCAGCAGCGCCTCGACGCGCCGCCAGTTCGGCGCGGCCGCCGTGCTGGCGAGCTCGACGGCGCCGCCGACGCGCAGGCCGCCCTTCAGCGGGCTCAGCACGAAGGCGTGCTCCTCGAACATCACCGGCCGGGTGAGCACGAGGCCCGGGCCGGCGATGGTGGCGTTGTAGCCCCGCTCCGTGTCCAGCGGAATGGAGTCCCCGAGGCACGCCGAGAGCCGCTTCGACCAGGCGCCGGCCGCGACGAGCACACGGTCCGCCGCAAGCGTGCGGCCGCCCTCGAGCACCACGACCGGCTCCTCGCCGCTGGCGATCGCGATGCCGCTGACCGCCGCCTCCATGAGCTGGGCGCCGCGGTCGGCAGCGGCGGCCGCCAGCTTCAGCGCCAGCTCGTAGGGATCGTTGACGTGGGCGACGCTGGGGAAGAAGGCGGCGCGCTGGAACGTGTCCGACAGGGCGGGCTCGAGCGTGCGCAGCACCGAGCCGTCGATCAGCTCGAGCGGGATGCCGAGCTCGAGCTGGCTGCGGTAGGAGGGCTTCAAAGCCTCGAACGCGCCGGTGCTCTCGAAGACGCTGAGCATGCCTTGCCGGTTGAGCTCGCCGGTGAGCCGCAGCCGGCCGAGCAGCCGCTCCCATGCGGGCAGCGCCATGGCCTGCAGCGGGACGATGCCGTGCATCGAGCGCTGGACGCGCGACGGCAGGCTGGCGAAAAGAAAGCGGGCCAGCCAGGGCGCGAGCCGTGGCAGGCAGGCCGGCCTGACGGCGAGCGGGCCGAGCGGGTCCATGATCCAGCGCGCCGCCTGCAGGATCGTGCGCGGCGAGGCGAGCGGCAGGATGTCGGCGTGGGCGATGATCCCGGCGTTGCCGCGCGACGCGGCAGTCGGCTCGCTGCGGTCGACGAGGGTCACCTCGAGGCCCAGATCCAGCAGCCGGTGGGCGGCGGCGAGCCCGATGATGCCGGCTCCGATGATCACGATGTGCATGCGAGCGGCCCGCCGTCTCTTCCCCCGATGGTCGCCGAGGCTCGTTCTTGCCCGAGGATGCCGCGAAAGTCGAGGACCGAGCCGCCGCCCGGCCGCAGCTTCCATCTCTCGCCGCCTGATTGGTTGACGACCGTGCTCTGCGGCATGATATCGATGCGATCATCATGCCTGGCCCCACGGGCGCTGGTGGATTGCTCGATCGCGGGCCGCCAAACGGATGCAGGGACGCAAAAATGGCCAAGACGACCGACGCAACGTCCAGGAAGCTGCGCTCACAGGCCTGGTTCGACAATCCGGACAACATCGACATGACGGCGCTCTACGTGGAGCGCATGATGAACTACGGCATCACGCTCGAGGAGCTCCAGTCCGGCCGGCCGATGATCGGCATCGCGCAGAGCGGCTCCGACATCACGCCCTGCAACCGGCACCATATCGAGCTCGCCAAGCGGGTGCGCGAAGGCATCCGCGACGCGGGCGGCATCGCTTTCGAGTTCCCTGTCCATCCGATCCAGGAGACGTGCAAGCGCCCGACCGCCGGTCTCGACCGCAACCTGCTCTACCTCGGCCTCGTCGAGGTGCTCTACGGCTATCCGATCGATGGCGTGGTGCTGACGACTGGCTGCGACAAGACCACGCCGGCGCAGATCATGGCGGCGGGCACCGTCGACATCCCGGCCATCGTGCTGTCGGGCGGGCCGATGCTCAACGGCTGGCACAACGGCGAGCGCACGGGGTCCGGAACGATCGTCTGGCGCGCCCGCGAGATGCTGGCCAAGGGCGAGATCGACAACAGGGGCTTCCTGGAGCTGGTCGCCTCGTCGGCGCCATCGGTCGGCCACTGCAATACGATGGGCACCGCCACCACGATGAACTCGCTCGCCGAGGCGCTCGGCATGAGCCTGCCAGGCTGCGCAGCCATTCCGGCGCCCCACCGCGAGCGCGGGCAGATCGCCTACCTGACGGGCAGGCGCATCGTCGAGATGGTGAACGAGGACCTGAGGCCCACGCAGATCCTCACCCGCGCCGCGTTCGAGAACGCGATCGCCGTCAACTCCGCCATCGGCGGCTCGACGAATGCGCCGATCCACCTCAACGCCATCGCGGCCCATGTCGGCGTCGAGCTCGACAACGACGACTGGGAGCGGATCGGCTACGGCGTGCCCCTGCTGGTCAACCTGCAGCCGGCGGGCGAGTACCTCGGCGAGGAGTATCACCGTGCCGGCGGCGTCCCGGCGGTCGTGGCCGAGCTGATCGGGAAAGGCAGGATCCGCAGCGACGCCCTGACCGTCAACGGCAGGTCGCTGGTCGAGAACTGTGAAGGCCGGTTCTCGAACGACCGGCGCGTGATCAAGGCCTACGACGAGCCGCTCAAGGCGCAGGCCGGGTTCCTGAACCTCAAGGGCAACATGTTCGACAGCGCCATCATGAAGACCTCGGTCATCGACGAGGAGTTCCGCACCCGGTATCTCTCGAATCCCAAGGATCCCAATGCCTTCGAGGGCCGCGCGGTGGTCTTCGACGGCCCGGAGGACTACCACGAGCGCATCGACGACCCCGCGCTCGAGATCGACGAGAACACGCTGCTCTTCATGCGCGGCACCGGGCCGGTGGGCTATCCGGGCGCGGCCGAGGTGGTGAACATGCGCACCCCGGCATATCTCCTCAAGAAGGGCATCGCATCGCTGCCGTGCATCGGCGACGGCCGCCAGTCGGGCACGTCGGGAAGCCCGTCGATCCTCAACGCCTCCCCGGAAGCGGCCACCAACGGCGGGCTGGCGCTGCTCAGGACGGGCGACCGGGTGCGCATCGACCTCAACAAGCGCACGGCCGACATCCTGGTTCCGGCGGAGGAGCTGGACAAGCGGCGTCGGGAGCTGCTGGCGGCCGGCGGCTACCGGTATCCCGATCACCAGACGCCATGGCAGGAGATCCAGCGCGGTCTCGTCAACGAGCTGAGCGAGGGCGCGGTGCTGAGGAACGCCGTCAAGTACCAGCGGATCGCCGCGACCAAGGGCGTGCCGCGGGACAACCATTAGGGGACAGGTTACAGGGGACAGGTTACAGGGAACGTCCCGTCCATTCCGGTCTCTGTTCTCTGTCCCCTGTCCCCTGTCCCCCGTCCCCTAATCCTACTCGGCTGCCTGCTCCGGCTGATGCGGCTGGGCGGCTTCCTCGCGGGGCGCCAGCCCCGAGGCGACGGCCTCCTCCACGCGCTCGATCCACACGAGCTCGAGCTTCTTGCGCGCCTCCTCCGGGATGTCCTCGAAGTCCTTGCGGTTGCGGGTGGGCATCAGGACGCGGCCGATGCCGGCGCGGGCCGCGGCGACGACCTTCTCCTTGATGCCGCCGACCGGCAGCACCAGGCCGCGCAGGCTGATCTCGCCGGTCATGGCGGTATCGCTGCGCACGGTGCGCCGCGTCAGCAGCGAGACGAGGGCGAGGAACATGGCGAGGCCGGCGCTCGGCCCGTCCTTGGGCACCGCTCCGGCCGGGACATGGATGTGAATGTCGCTCTTCTCGAAGCCTCGGGGCTCGATCCCGAGCGCTTCCGCGCTGTTCTTGACGATGCTGAGCGCCGCCTGCGCGCTCTCGCGCATCACCTCGCCGAGCTGGCCCGTCAGGATCAGCTTGCCCGAGCCCGGGATGCGCGTCGCCTCGATGAACAGGATGTCGCCGCCGACGGGGGTCCAGGCGAGACCCGTGGCCACGCCCGGCACGCTCGTGCGCATGGCCACCTCGCTCTCGAACTGCGGCGAGCCGAGGATGCCCTGGAGATCGTCCGCGTCGATGCGGATCGGGGGGTGCGCGCCGTCGGCGATGCGCACCGCGGCATGCCGCAGCGCCTTGCCGATCTCCCGCTCCAGGTTGCGCACGCCGGCTTCCCGCGTGTAGCGCTGGATGATCTCGTCGAGCGCCGCGTCGGTGATCTCGACCTGGTGGGTGGCGAGCCCGTTCGCCTCGCGCTGCCGGGGCACGAGATAGCGCCGCGCGATCTGCAACTTCTCCTCCGCCGTGTAGCCGGCGAGGCTGATCACCTCCATGCGGTCGCGCAGCGGACCGGGGACGGTGTCGAGCATGTTGGCGGTCGTGATGAAGACGACCCGGCTGAGGTCGAACGGGACGCCCAGATAGTTGTCGCGGAAGGTGTTGTTCTGCTCAGGGTCGAGCACCTCCAGCAGGGCGGCGGCCGGATCGCCCTGGATGCCCACTCCGAGCTTGTCGATCTCGTCCAGCATCAGCACGCCGTTGCGCGAGCCGGCCTTGCGGATCGCCTGGATGATATTGCCCGGCATCGCGCCGACATATGTGCGGCGATGGCCGCGGATCTCGGCCTCGTCGTGGACGCCGCCGAGGCTGACGCGCTGGAATTTGCGCCCCATCGCCCGCGCGATCGACTGGCCGAGCGACGTCTTGCCGACCCCCGGCGGCCCGACGAAGCACAGGATCGGCGCCTTGCCGTGCGGCGCCAGCTTGCGCACGGCCAGGTACTCGATGATGCGCCGCTTGACCTTCTCGAGCCCGTAGTGGTCCTCGTCGAGGATTCTGCGCGCCTGCTCGATGTCGATCGGCGGCGCATCCTCCGGCAGCTTCCAGGGCAGATCCACGAGCCAGTCGAGATAGGTGCGCACCATCCCGTACTCGGCCGCCGCCTCCGGCATGCGGGAGAGCCGCCTGAGCTCCTTGCGGGCCTGATCCTCGACCTCCCTCGGCATTCCGGCCTTGGCGATGGCCTGATCGAGATCGGCCATCTCCTGGGCCTTCGTGTCCTCGCCCTCGCCGAGCTGGCGCTGGATGGCCGCCATCTGCTCGCGCAGCAGCACCTCGCGCTGGCGCTGGTCGAGCGCGGACTTGGTCTGGCGCCCGATCTCCTGCGACAGGCGCAGCACCTCGATCCTGTGGGCCAGCAGCCGGGACACCTTCTCCATGCGCGCGGCCAGATTGACGGTCTCGAGGATCTCCTGCTTGTCGGAGGAGGGGATGTCCATGTAGGCGGTCGCCAGATCGGTGAGCGCTCCTGGCGATGTCACGGCCTGGATGGTGGCGATCATCTCCTCGGGCGCCTGCGGCAGGAGTTGCAGCGCCTCGATCGCCTGCCGCTGGAGGTGCAGGAAGCGCGCCTCGATCTCGGGCGTGCGCGTCTCCGCGTCGGGGATGCGCAGGACGCGGGCGACGAAATACGGCCAGCCGGTCAGGAACTCCGTGACGTGGAAGCGCTCATCGCCCTGACAGACGACATGGTGCGTGCCGTCCGTGCCGGTCACGAATCTGATGATGTTCGCGACCGTGCCCATCCGGTAAAGGTCGACATGTGCCGGGTCGGCCAGCTCGGGGTCGCGCTGGGTCAGCACGCCGATCTGCCGCTGCTCGCGCACGGCCTGCTGGGCGGCCAGCACCGAGCGCTGCCGCCCGATGGTGATCGGGAAGACCACCTTGGGGAACAGGACCAGATTCCGCACGGGGAGGATGATCAGAGCGTCCGCGGGGGGGCTTTGGCTTTCCCTGATCTCGGGCGCATTCTGAGGAGCCTCCTGCTCGGCCATCAGAGTTCTCCGGTTTTGTCGAGGCGAATGAGCAGGCAGCCCTGGCTCGCCGACCAGCGGATCGCGCGATACTGCCCCGCCGGCAGCCGGATGCGGCGCTCGAAGCGTCCCTGCGGCAGCTCGAGCCGGTGGATCGCCGCCGTCCGGAAGGCGGCCGGGAGCACGCGGACCCCCGCGATCACCAGCTCGTCGCTCTCGATCGCCGCGTCTATCTCGTCGGGATCGACGCCCGGCAGGGCGATGAAGACCAGCACCTCGTCCTCCGTCTCGAGAATATCGACAGGCGGCCGCCAGGAGGGCTGTCGCAAGGCGGAGGACTGCGGCTGGAAGAGCTGCTGATGCAGCCGCTCGGCTCGTGCCAGCATCTCGCACGCTTCGGACCACATCCAGTAGGGGAAGCTCTTGTCCATGCGCTGGTCCGGGCAGCCCGCCTGCAGCTCAGGCTCGGCGCTCCTGCCGATGTTCAACTCAGTCGATCCCGGGATCGACGTCCTTGTCCTTCGTGATATCGGGCAATGCGCCGGTGCCGGGCGTCGCCTCGAAATCGGTAAGCTCTGGCCGCGCATGCGGCCCGGCAGGGTGCATCTCACCGGGCGGGCGCTGATCCGGGCGGCGCCGCGTCCTGGCACTTCCCGCTGCCTTCTCCTCGGCGGGCCTCTTGCGACCCATGCTTGCGTTCCTCCTTCGTGTCTTGCGGCTGGAACACGCTGGCGCTCCTCGATTGAACGCCGTCGGAACCGGTTGGTTCGAGCGGCATCTGGTTTGCGCCCCTGTCGGGGGTCCGGTGGGTTTGAGAGCAACGCGCCGGAGTTTGAGCAGGCAACCGATTGCCTGGTCCGATTTTCCGAGGTGAGGCGAAGGAACTTGCGCGCCTGCCACGAGTTGCAGGCGCGGCAGCACGTGCTGCGTACGAGCCTGGGACGGACTCTCAGCGGTGCGACTTTCTGGCGTGGCGTCGGAACGCACCTGCCCTCCGCACGTTGCTCTGACGTATGTCAATCTTTGGAGGCCGGCATGGATAGCCGAATTTGGTGGTTGATCGGAGCGGTCGTGGTGGTGGTGCTCATCGTGGCACTGTTGTTCCCGCGCGACACCGTGACTACGGCAACGACGCCGCCGATCACGACTGCGCCTGATACGAAGTCTTCCCCCGCGACGGCTCCCCCCGTGACGACGGCACCGCCGGCGAGGACGGCGCCTCCTCCGGTCACCACGCCGCCGACGACCACGCCGGGGACGACGCAACCGCAGTAATCGCCGCAGGGCCGTCGTGAGGCGCGCACTGTCTGGGAGCCGCAAGCCCTCAAGGCTTGCGGCTCGTCAGTGCGACTCCGGACAGAATGAGCACGAATCCAAGAACGTGGAAGCCCGCCAGCGGCTCTCCGAGGAGGCCGATCGCCAGCAGCGCGCCGAAGAACGGAATGAGGTGGAGGAAGATGCCCGCGCGCACACCGCCGATCAGCTCCACGCCCCGCGTGAAGCAGATGTAAGCCAGAATGCTTGGGAAGATTGCGACGTAGCCGATCGCCAGCACGGTGAAGAGGGTCGGCTGGAGCGTCTTGCCGAAGGCCAAGGCCTCGATCAGCACCAGCGGCGCGTTGAAGAGGCCGGACGCCAGGAACTGGCAGAACAGAAACGTGATCCAGTGGATTTCGGGTCGTAGTCGCAGACAGGCCGTGTAGACGCCCGTGATGGCCATGGCGAACAGGATCAGCAGGTCGCCGCGGTTGAGGCTGAGCGTCGACAGCAGCTCGACCTCGCCGCGCGAAACGACGACCAGCACGCCGGCCATCGACAGCAGCGTCCCGGATATTTGCGTGGCCGTCAGCCGGTCCCTGAAGAGGATGACGCAGGCGATCGCGATCAGGATCGGGCCGGTCGAGTTCAGGACCAGGCTGTTGAGCGCCGTCGTGTAGTTGAGTCCGATGTACTGCAGCGTGTTGAAGGCGCCGCCGCCGACGACGCCGAGAAACGCCAGGAACCGCCAGTTCGCACGCACGGCCGGCCAGTCGCGCCGGAGATGCGGCCAGGCGAATGGCAGCACGATGAGGGAGGCGAGCGACCAGCGCACGAACGAGAGCGCCACCGGCGGCACATGACCTGCTACCGCGCGGCCGAGCACCTGATTGCCGGCCCAGAAAAGCGCCATCAGGCTCAGCAGCAGAAAGGCGTTGTTGAAGGCTCTGTCGGCGAGACGAGGCAGCATTCGCTCTCTCGTGGTTGAAGTTGCCCGGATCGCGCAACCGGGGTGCCATAGCACGAGTTGCGAGCCGTCGATCAGGCCAAATTCTGCCACGCCGGACGAGCGGGGAGGCCGTTTGCCATCGTTCGTTCTGGGGCTTGCCGGCGGCCGCTCGCCTTTCTATCGGTTCTGCTGCCAGACAGCATGGCAGGAGTGCAGGGCCCGATGGGAAGGCTGGAGCAGCAAGTGGCGCTGGTGACGGGCGCGGGCGCCGGGATCGGTCTCGCGATCGCCCGGTGCTTCGCCGCCGAAGGGGCATTCGTTCATGTCGCGGACATCGACGGCGCGGCGGCGGAGCGTGCCGCGGAGGCCATCTCAAGAGCGGGCGGCAACGCCGTGGGGGTGAGCGCGGACGTTTCGCGCGGCCAGGACGTGACGGCCATGTTCCGCGCCGCCGAGAAGAGCCACGGGCGGATCGACGTGCTCGTCAACAACGCCGGCCTCAACGTGCGTAGCGATTTCCGTCACTTGACGGATGACGACTGGGAGCGCATCCGCGAGGTCAATCTCGACGGCGCAATGCGGGTGGCGCGCGACGGCTTCGGCCTGCTGCGGGCGTCGGGCAAGGGCTCGCTGATCAACCTGTCGTCGATCATGGCGAGCCGCGGGCTGCGCCAGCTCGCCGCGTATTCGGTTACGAAGGGCGCGGTCTCCGCCCTCACCCGCACATTGGCGGTCGAATACGCTCCGTTCGGCATCCGCGTCAACGCACTGGCCCCCGGATTCATCGAGACGGCGCTCACCGAGCGCGTGCTCAGGAACCCGGCCATCAACAGGGCGCTGCTCGACCGGACGCCGCTCAGGCGCTTCGGCACACCGGACGACGTGGCCCGCGCCGCGCTGTTCTTCGCCTCCGACGACAGCGCCTTCGTCACGGGCGCCGAGCTGGCGGTCGACGGCGGCATGTCGGCCGGATTGTGAGCCGCGGCCAACTTCAGGTCACATTGTGCTGGTGATGCGCAAGAGCCGCCGCGCGGGTGCCGGAGCTCCCGTCCGGCTCGCGTCGCAGACTTTGCGGAGAAAGATGCAAGCCCATGACTCGCCTGACCATCTGTCGCGCTGCGCGCCGGCTCCGGCGCGCGCTCGGGCCGCTGGCGCTGGCGCTGCTGATGTGCGCGCCTTCCGCCGCGGCCGACACCTGGCTGTTCGACAAGCAGAACGCGTCCGTGCGCTTCACCTGGGACCACCTCGGGCTGTCGCGGCAGTCGGGCCGTTTCCTCGAGGTCGACGGCCGGCTGCAGTTCTCGCCCACCGATCCCGAAGGCGGCTCGGTCGTGGTCGCCATCAAGACGGCCAGCCTTTGGACGGGGGTCAAGGAGTACGACGACAACCTCAAGAGCGAGAGCTTCTTCGACGCCGACCGCTACCCCATCATCACGTTCAAGAGCACCGGCGTCAGGCGCACCGGCGAGAAGGCGGGCGAGATCGACGGCGAGCTGACCATCATGGGCATCTCCCGGCCGGTGACGCTGAGCACGATCTGGAACTTCACCGGCGAGCATCCTTTCGCCGCCGTCAACCCGACCTACAAGGGCAAATGGGTGTCGGGCTTCTCGGCGACGGCGACGGTCCTGCGCAGCGAATGGGGACTGACCCGGGCCCTGCCGCTGATCTCGGACGAGATCCGGATCGCAATCGAGGCGGAGTTCCTGCTCAAGGAGTAGTTTCCAGGGGTCAAACGCAGCAGGGTCTGAAACGAAATTGAGCCGATGTCCGGCTGGGTCTGAAACGAAACTTGGCTATCCGGGAGGCCCGAATCCGACTGACTCGGCGAGCTTCAAGGCATCTAAACCCCGTCGCTGCCGAAGCGAAGTGGCGGCGGATCGCAGATACCCGCCTGCGCGGGCATGACGGTAACTGTGGGCGGGCGGATGGGAATGAAACGGGTCGCCAAACAGGCGTGCGACCGCATGGCGCCACCGTTGCGCCCACCGATCCGTCATTTCCGCGAAGGCGGAAACCCGTGATGCGTTTCAGCGGGCAAGACGGGGTCGGACCCGGCGCGGCCTGCAGCGAACCTTGGCCGACCCACGAGCTCCAAGCATCAGGAAACCGAGGCGATCTCAGCTACCCCCGTTTCGTCATCGAGGGTCGGCAAAGCCGGTGACCGGCTGACCCCGATTAGTCCCTGACCCCGATAGCCATAGAGCTCACGGCCGATCGAGGAACGGCAGCCGCAGGCCGTGCTCCCGGGCGCAGGCGATGGCGTCCTCGTAGCCGGCGTCGGCGTGGCGCATGACGCCGCTCGCCGGGTCGTTCCACAGCACGCGCTCGATGCGGCGGGCCGCCTCCGGCGTGCCGTCGCACACGATGACCATGCCGGCGTGCTGCGAGAAGCCCATGCCGACGCCGCCGCCGTGGTGCAGCGAGACCCAGGTAGCCCCCGAGGCGCAGTTCAGGAGCGCATTGAGCATCGGCCAGTCGGAGACCGCGTCGGAGCCGTCGCGCATGCCTTCGGTCTCGCGGTTGGGGGAGGCGACAGAGCCGGAATCGAGGTGATCGCGGCCGATGACGACCGGCGCCTTCAACTCGCCCGCGGCGACCATGTCGTTGAAGGCGAGGCCGAGCCGGTGGCGGTTCCCGAGACCGACCCAGCAGATGCGTGCCGGCAGGCCTTGAAACCTGATCCGCGTGCGGGCCATGTCGAGCCAGTGATGCAGGTGGGAGTTCTCCGGCAGCAGCTCCTTCACCTTGGCGTCCGTGCGCCAGATGTCCTCCGGGTCGCCCGATAGCGCCGCCCAGCGGAACGGGCCGATGCCGCGGCAGAACAGCGGACGGATGTAGGCCGGCACGAACCCGGGGAAGTCGAAGGCGTCGGCGACGCCTTCCTCCTTCGCCATCTGCCGGATGTTGTTGCCGTAGTCGACCGTCGGCACCCCCGCGCGATGGAAGTCGAGCATGGCGCGCACGTGCTCGGCCATCGACCGCCTCGCAGCCTTCTCCACCGCCTTGGGATCGCTGGCGCGCTTCGACTCCCACTGCGCGAGGCTCCAGCCTTTGGGCAGGTAGCCGTTGACGGGATCGTGCGCCGACGTCTGGTCGGTGACGACATCCGGGCGCACCCCGCGGCGAAACAGCTCGGGGAAGACGTCGGCGGCGTTGCCGAGCACACCGACGGAGAGCGGCTTCCTATCGCGGCAGGACTGCTCGACGAGCCGCAGCGCCTCGTCGAGGTCCTTGGCCTCTACGTCGAGATAGCCGGTGCGGAGCCGCATCTCGATGCGGCTCGGCTGGCACTCGACGGCGAGCAGCGAGGCGCCGGCCATGACAGCCGCGAGCGGCTGCGCGCCGCCCATGCCGCCGAGGCCCGCAGTCAGAATCCATCTGCCCGCCAGGTTGCCGCCGTAGTGGCGCCGCCCGACCTCGACGAAGGTCTCGTAGGTGCCCTGCACGATGCCCTGGCTGCCGATGTAGATCCAGGAGCCCGCGGTCATCTGGCCGTACATCATCAGCCCGCGGCGGTCGAGCTCGTTGAAGTGGTCCCAGGTGGCCCAGCGCGGCACCAGGTTCGAGTTGGCGATCAGCACGCGGGGTGCATCGGCATGCGTGCGGAAGATGCCGACCGGCTTGCCCGACTGCACGAGCAGCGTCTCGTCCGCCTCCAGCTCGCGCAGCGCCGCCACGATCCGGTCGAAGCTCTCCCAGTCGCGGGCGGCGCGGCCCATGCCGCCGTAGACGACGAGCTCGCCGGGCTTCTCGGCCACCTCCGGGTCGAGGTTGTTCATCAGCATTCTCAGCGCGGCTTCGGTGAGCCAGCTCCTGGCCGAGATCTCCGGACCGCGCGGCGAACGGATGACGCGGGCATTGTCGATGCGGGTCATTGGCGATCTCCTGTCCTTCGTTGCCCTCCCCTTGACGGGGAGGGGGCGCGCCGAAGGCGCGCGGGTGGGGTGGAGCCACGAGCCCAGACGTCAGCGTTCAGGCACCCCCACCCCAGCCCCTCCCCGCAAGGGGGAGGGGAGTTGGTGTGGCGCTCGTCGCCCCGATCTGCTCAGCTCACCCGCGGCAGCACCTCCGATCCCGGAGCTTCGATGATCGCACCGCCTTGGACGAGCGCTGCGGCTGCGGCGATGTCGGGTGCCAGGTGGCGGTCCTCGGCGAGCGGAGGCACGTCGGCGCGGAGCCGCTCGCGGACGCGCTCGAGCGGCGGGCTCGAGGTGAGCGGACGGTGGAAGTCGCAGCCCTGTGCGGCGGCGATGAGCTCGATGGCGACGATGTTGGCGAGGTTCCCAGTCATCGGCAGCAGCCGCCGCGCGCCGTGGGCCGACATCGAGACGTGGTCCTCCTGGTTGGCCGAGGTCGGGATGGTGTCGACGCTGGCCGGATGCGCCCGCTGCCGGTTCTCGGCCACCAGCGCCGCGGCCGTCACCTGCGGGATCATGAAACCGGAGTTGAGCCCCGGATGCGGGCTGAGGAACGCCGGCAGGCCGGAGAGCGCCGGATCGACCAGCATGGCGATGCGCCGTTCCGCCAGCGAGCCGATCTCGCAGACCGCCATGGCGATGATGTCGGCGGCGAAGGCGACGGGCTCGCCGTGGAAGTTGCCGCCGGACACCGCCTCGCCCGGCTGCGCGAAGATGAGCGGGTTGTCGGTGACGCCGTTGGCTTCCGAAACGAGCGTCTCGGACGCATGGCGCAGCAGGTCGAGCACCGCGCCCATCACCTGCGGCTGGCAGCGCAGACAGTAGGGGTCCTGCACACGCTTGTCGCCGGTCAGGTGGGAGGCACGGATGGCGCTGCCCGCCATCAGACGCCGCAGCGCTGCGGCCGCCTCGATCTGACCGCGGTGGCGGCGCAGCTCGTGGATGCGCGCGTCGAACGGCGCGTCCGATCCGCGGGCGGCGTCGGTCGAGAGAGCGCCCGTGACGAGGGCGGTGCGGAACAGGCTCTCCGCCTCGATCAGGCCCGCCAGAGCGTAGGCGGTCGAGAACTGGGTGCCGTTGAGCAGCGCAAGCCCCTCCTTCGGCCCGAGCGCCACCGGCTCGAGCCCGTGCTGCCGGAGCGCCGCGCTCGCGGCGAGACGGCCCTCGGCCGTCTCGATCTCGCCTACGCCGATCATCGCCGCAGCCATGTGGGCCAGCGGCGCGAGGTCGCCCGAGGCGCCGACGGAGCCTTGCGACGGCACCACCGGAGTCAACCCGCGCTGGATGATCGCCTCCAGCAGCGCCACCGTCGAGGGTCGTACGCCGGACGCGCCCTGGCCGAGGCTCGCCAGCTTCAACGCCATCATCAGCCGCACGATCTGCCGCGGCATCGGCTCGCCGACGCCGGCCGCGTGCGACAGCACGAGATTGCGCTGCAGGGCTTCGAGATCGCCGGCCTCTATGCGGACCGTCGCGAGCTTGCCGAACCCGGTGTTGATGCCATAGACCGGCTCACCCCGGGCGACGATGGCCGCCACCGCCTCGGCGCTCGCCGCGATGTGCTGCAGGCAGTCGGGATGGAGGCGGACGCCGGCGCCGCGATAGATCCGGCGCCAGCCGTCGAGAGCTACGTCGCCCGAGCCGACCGCCACCGCCGTCATCGGCCTCTCCACACGCGCGCGCAAAGCGGGTTGAAGCCGATACGGTAGACGAGCTCGGCAGGGTCGTCGATGTCCCAGATCGCGAGATCGCACCATTTTCCCGCCTCGAGCGTGCCGACCCGGTCGAGGCGGCCGAGGGCGCGCGCCGCCTCGCGCGTGACGCCGGCCAGGCACTCCTCGACGGTCAGCCGGAACAGCGTGGCGCCCATGTTCATCGTCAGCAGCAGGGAGGTCAGCGGCGAGGTGCCGGGGTTGCAGTCGGTAGCGAGCGCGATCGGCACCTTGTAGCGGCGCAGCAGGTCGACGGGCGGGGTTTGCGTCTCGCGGATGAAGTAGAAGGCGCCCGGCAGCAGCACGGCGGCCGTTCCGGCGTCGGCCATGGCGGCTGCGCCGGGCTCGTCGAGATATTCGAGGTGGTCGGCGGACAGCGCGCCGTAGCGGGCGGCGAGCCCGGCGCCGCCGCTGTTCGAAAGCTGCTCGGCGTGCAGCTTGACCGGCAGCCCCGCCGCCTTGGCGGCATCGAACACGCGGGCGATCTCGTCCGGCGAGAACGCGATCCCCTCGCAGAAGCCGTCCACCGCGTCGGCGAGGCCGTCCGCGGCGATGGCCGGAATCATCTCGCGGCAGACACGGTCGATGTAGGCCGCCTTGTCGCCTTCTGCCTCCGGCGGCAGGGCGTGAGCGCCGAGAAAGGTCGTGACCACGTCCAGTGCGCGTATCCGTCCGAGCCGGCGCGCGGCTGCGAGCTGGCGCCGCTCGGTCTCGAGCTCCAGTCCGTAGCCCGACTTGATCTCGATGGTGGTGACGCCTTCGGCGATCAGCGCGTCGAGGCGTGGCAGCGCGGCCCTGACCAGATCGTCCTCGCCGGCGGCACGGGTGGCGGCGACAGTGGAGAGGATGCCGCCTCCCGCACGCGCGATCTCGGCATAGCTCGCGCCCTTGAGGCGCATCTCGAACTCCCGGGCGCGGTTGCCGGCGTAGACGAGGTGCGTGTGGCAGTCGATCAGCCCCGGCGTGATCCAGCGCCCGGCGCAGTCGATGGTCTCACGCGGCGACAGATCCGACGGCAGATCGGCGCGCGGCCCGGCATAGGCGACGCGGCCGTCCCTGGCGGCGACCGCGCCATCCTCGATCCGGCCATAAGTGCCCTGGCCTGCAACGAGCGTCGCGAGCCGCGCGTTGGTCCAGAGCCGATCGCATGTCGCCGTTGCGCCTCCCATGTTACGCCTCTCGTTGTTCGAGCCGACAGCAGGGGCCTGGACGTCATAGATGTCGCACGATCCTGGCCATAGGCAAGCGGAGAACGGAATGCCGGCGATGCAGCAGCTCGTGCTTGAACGTGCGCTCCTCCCCGAGGGCTGGGCGGAGGACGTGCTCGTCCGTTTTCAGGATGGCGTGATCACGGAGGTGGCGCCGCGGGCCGGGCCGGCCGGTGGCGCTCGGCGGCAGCGAGGGGTGACGCTTCCCGGACAGATCAATCTGCACAGCCATGCCTTCCAGCGTGGCATGGCGGGTCTTGCGGAGCGCGCAGCCGGCGGCGAGGACAGCTTCTGGACGTGGCGGGAGGTGATGTACCGCTTCCTCGACCGGCTCGACCCCGAGGACGTCGAGGCGATTGCGGCGCTGGCCTACGTCGAGATGGTGGAGGCCGGCTTCACGACCTGCGTCGAGTTCCACTACCTGCATCACGCCCCGTCCGGTACGCCCTATGCCGACATCGCCGAGATGGCGGTCCGCATCGCGGCCGCCGCCGACATGGCGGGGATCGGCCTGACGCTGCTGCCCGTCTACTATCGCTGGAGCAACTTCGCAGGCGCCGCGCCGGTTCCGGGCCAGCGCCGCTTCCTCAACGATCCGGACCGCTTCGCGCGGCTCCTCGAGGCGTCGGCGCAGGCCTTGGAGCCGCTGCCGGGGACCGTACTGGGCGTGGCGCCGCATTCCCTGCGCGCCATGACGCCAGCAGACCTGAGCCATGCCGTCGGACTCGCGACCGACGGTCCGATCCATATTCACGCGGCGGAGCAGGAGAGGGAGGTGATCGACTGCCTCGCCTGGTCGGGGCGGCGTCCCGTCGAGTGGCTGCTGGACGAGATGGACATCGGACCGCGCTGGTGCATCGTCCATGCGACGCACATGACCGAGGACGAGACGCGGCGGCTGGCGGAAAGCGGCGCGGTGGCGGGGCTCTGTCCGATCACCGAGGCGAACCTGGGCGACGGCATCGGTCCGACGACCCTATACAGCCGCGCCGGAGGCCGCTTCGGCATCGGCACGGACTCCAACATCCGCATCAACGCCGCAGGCGAGCTGTGCGCGCTGGAATACAGCCAGCGCCTCGCCGAGCGTCGGCGCAACCGCCTCGGCGAGCCGGGAGAGTCGGTCGGCCGCGCACTCATCGACGCAACGCTCGCCGGCGGCAGGCAGGCATCGGGCCGGGTCGTCGGGGCCATAGCGCCCGGCTGCCGGGCCGACTTCCTGGCGCTCGACGACACGCACCCCGCGCTCGACTGCAGGGAAGGGGATGCGGTGCTCGACGGCTGGATTTTCGCGGCGGCGGACTCGCCAGTGCGCGACGTTTGGGTCTCGGGCGTCCACGTCGTAAGGGACGGCCGGCACGTCGCGCGGGATGTCGCCGTCTCAGGCTTCAAGGCGGCATTGCGCCGGGTGCTCGCCTGATCGCAGGCGTGGGCTCGAAGGGGCGGCGGACACACGTCGTTCGTCCGACGTCGCAAGGTTTTGTAGCCGGCCTCCATGCCGATGCCACAATTAACGCAACATTAACAACGTCACGCGTAACCGATCCCAACGAGGGACAGTCGGCAATGTCGAGTTGACCGTCTCGACCAGTTTCGTCCGGGAATGGCGTTTGTATGAGTCAGAGCCCTGTGCCGTCGGCCGTTGTCAGTCCGCCATTGCTGCGGATGCGGCCAACCAGGGCGCCGAGCCCCGAGCCGGGCGCTCTCACTTTCGATCTCACGAGCATTCCCAGTCACGCAGCGCTGCGCGCGAGGCGCTGGCGAACTGCAAACGGCCGCAATAGCCGGCACCGGGGCCATGCGCTGCGGGGCGCATGGCCGCGTCAGAAAAGAGGGGCGGAGCAGAATGACGAACATCCGGGTACTGCCTCAGCCGATCGCCGTGGAGGAGCCGCGAACGCCGGCGTCGGAGCCGCGCACTGAGCTGCTCGCGCAGCCGGTCGCCTTGCTGCCGGCCCAGGCCGACGAGGAGCCGATCGGGGCTGCCCTGGAGGAGATTCGGGCCGATCTCATGCGCCATGGCGAGCGCCTGGCGGGGCTGCTGGCCGATCCCGGCGCGGCCTTCGTCCGGGACGCCCTGCGGGTGCTGGAGCACCAGATCTGCCGAATGGCGGTGATCGGGCAGGTGAAGTCCCGCCAGAGCACCTTCGTGGGTGCCCTGATCCAGCAGCCGGCGCTGCTCCCGGCCGAGCCGAGCCCGTGGGCGACAGCCGTCATCAGGCTGCACTTCGGCTCGGCGGCCGCCCCGTCCGGGCTGGCTGCCGAGTTCCAGCTCTTCGAGGACGACGACTGGAGCCGTCTCGCCGCCGGCGCCGGCCGGATCAGGGAGCTGACGGGACAGCTCGTGCCGGGGTTCGAGCCCGACCTGCTGGGCCGTCATCTCGACGCCATGCGCAAGCGCGCGGAGCAGCGCCTGGGGGACGGCTTCGAGGCCGTGCTGGGGGCCAGGCACACCTACGAGACGGTCTCCAGGGACACACTCGCCCGCTATGTCTGCCCAGGCAGCAGTGCCGCGGACGCTTCCGACGGACCGGGCCAGTACTCGGACCTGACGCGCTCCGCCGACCTCTATTTCCCCAGCGGACCGTTCAAGTTTCCGGCATCGATCATCGCCACGCCCGGCATCAACGATCCCTTCCTCGTCCGCGACGAGATCACCCGCCAGCTCCTGGAGCCGGCCGATCTCTACGTCGTCGTGTTGAGCGCGCGCCAGCCGCTGGCGACGGCAGAGCTGGCCACGCTGCGCATCCTGCGCGAGCTGCACAGGGAGCGCATCCTCGTCTTCATCGACCACGTCGACGAGCTGCGCGACCCTGCCGGCGAGGTCCGAAGCCTGGTCGCGCACGTGCGCCAGGCCCTCGTACGCGAGTTCCCCTCGCTCGATATCCCCGTGATCGCGGGCAGTGCCCGGTGGGCAGCCCAGGCGCTCGCTCCCGATGAGGCCGGCGTGCGCGAGACGTTGACGCCGGCGCTGCTGGCCTACGCCAGGCACAAGGGCGCACTGCGGCCGGTCGAGGTCAAGAGCAGCGGGCCGGCCGCGCCGGTAGAGGACCTGTCGACGGTCCAGCTCGCGCGCACGCTGGCGGTCTGCTCGGGCTATCCGGAGCTCAGGCGCGAGCTGACGGGCCTTCTGCTGCGCAGCCACGGCGCACACCTGATCCGCCAGATCGCCGCCTACTTCGCGGAGCTGTCGCAAGTCAACGAAGCCAACGTGCGCGAGGAGATGGTCAGGCTCGCCATCGCCTCGGAGGGCGGCGCCGAGGACACCGCGGAGGCCGACCGCGAGCTCAAGCAGGTCCAGGGCGAGCTGGTGCGGATCCAGTCGGTCGCCGCGGAGCTCGAGCGCAACCTGGCGGGCCTGCAGAAGCTGCTGAACGAGACCGTCGCCGAGCAGCGGACCCGGCTCTACGAGGGGCTTGCCGAGATTCTCGAGGACTATGCCTGCCGCGAGGGAAACGGGCTTGTCGAGGCGCTGGAGCAGGGGCGGGCGCGCCGCCACTGGCGCTGCGAGACGACGTCGCTGCGCCTGCTGGTCGAGGCTGAGCTGGAGGCCGCCCGAAGGGCTGTTCAGGAGCGGCTCGCAGGCTGCGCCTTCAATGTCTTCCCCGCCCTGCGAGAGACCATGCTGCGCCGCTCTCCCGGGATCGAGCTGCCGGAGGCTCCGGTCCCCCGGCTCGGCGCAACGACCGTGCGCGTGCCGATCGAGGACTCGATCGCGCTCGACCTCGCCACGCCAGGCTCGCTCATCGGCTGGGCCCGCAGCCGCACCCCTGCCGAGCACGCTAGCGAGCTGGAGCGCATGCTAATCGAGGAGTTCATGCCAGCGATCGACGAGGTCATCCGGCTGGCGAGCGCCGAGCTGCAGCGGGAAGCGGCCGACCTTTCCGAGCGCTCGACGGCGATCTCGGTCGCCGTCATAGATGCGCTGCGGAGCCAGAGCGAGGCCCATATCGCCCGTGCCAAGGTGCTGCTCGACGCGCGCGACATGCGTCCGCGCGAGGAGCTGACCCAGGCGGAGCGCCTTCACTCCCTGCGGGAGCGGGTGGCCGTCGCCGAGGCCCTGAGCCGGCGCCTCGCCGACATCAACACGCAAGTCGGCGAGCTGGTCTCTTGAGGCTTTGCTGAACTGCCGTCCGCTCGTCCGGGGCTGTGGCCAGCGCGCGGGCCAGGACGCGCAGGATGCTGGCGAGGCCCGCGAGCCGCCTTCTCGGCTCCTCCCAGCGGGCCGAAACGACGAGTTGAGGGCCTGCGCGCCATCGCAGCGGTCCGGCGAGGCCGCGCAGCTTCGGCAGGCGGCGCGGCGCGGCCGTGCCGGGCCGCAGCGTGAGGACGGCACCCTTCGGACCGGCGACGACCTCGGCGACACGGGCTTCGCGGCACATCTGCTTCAGCCGCAGCAGCATCAGCACGCGGCGCGCCCCGCGCGGCAGCGGTCCGTAGGCCGCCACGAGCTCCCGGGCATAGGCCTCGATCTGCTCCCCGGTCGCGAGCCCGGCGATCGACCAGTAGACCTCGGCGCGCTCTGCCGGGTCCGAGATGTAGCTGTCGGGAATGCGGATCGGCAGCCCGAGCGAGATGCGCGGCGCCCACAAATCCAGATCCGGCTGCTCGCCCTTGCGCAACGCCTCGACGGCCAGCTTCAGCATCGTCTGGAAGAGGTCGAAGCCGACGTCCCTCAAGTGGCCCGACTGCTCCTCGCCCAGCAGGTTGCCGGCGCCGCGGATGTCCATGTCGCGGCTGGCGACGGTGAACCCGGCGCCCACCGGATCGAGCCTCGCCAGCACCTCGAGCCGCCGGCGGGCGCCCGGCGTCAGCTCCGCGCCGGGCGGCACCGTCAGCCAGGCGTGAGCCTCGACGCCGGCGCGTCCGATGCGTCCCCGAATCTGGTAGAGCTGGGCGAGGCCAAGCCGGTGCGCGTCGTGCACGATCATGGTGTTGACGGAGGGGATGTCGAGCCCGGATTCGATGATCGTCGTCGACAGCAGCACGTCGGCCTGCCGGGCGAGGAAGACCTCCATGACGCGATCGAGCTCGGCGGCGGACATGCGCCCGTGGGCGCTCACGACGCTCACCTCGGGCACATCGCGCGCGAGCATCGGGGCAACGGTCCCGAGATCCGAGATGCGCGGACAGACGTAGAAGCTCTGGCCGCCGCGCTCCTTCTCGGCGAGCAAAGCCTTGCGGATGCGGGCAGGCTGCATATCGCAGACCACGGTGCGCACCGGCCGCCGGCCGGCGGGCGGCGTGACGATGAGCGACAGCGAGCGCACCAGCGACAGCGCGAGCTGCAGCGTGCGCGGGATGGGCGTGGCGGTGAGCGTCAGCACGTGCACGCCCTCGCGGAGCTGCTTCAGGCGCTCCTTGTGGCGCACGCCGAACCGCTGCTCCTCGTCGACGATGATGAGACCGAGCCTGGCGAACGCGACGGCCTCGGTGAGCAGCGCATGGGTGCCGATGACGAGGCGGATGTCGCCCTTCAGCAACCCCGCTCTCGCTTCGGCGAGGCCCTTGCCGCCCGACAGCCGCGAGGCCTGGGCGATCGTCACCGGGAAGCCGGCGAAGCGCCTGACGAACGTCTCGGTATGCTGGCGGGAGAGCAAGGTCGTCGGCGCCACGACCGCGACCTGCCAGCCTGTCATGGCGGCATGGAAGGCGGCGCGCAGCGCCACCTCGGTCTTGCCGGAGCCGACGTCGCCGCAGATCAGGCGGTCCATGGGCTTGCCGCTGGCGAGGTCCTCGAGCACGGCCTCGATGGCCTCGGCCTGATCCGGCGTTTCCTTGTGCGGGAAGCCCTCGCAGAAGCGCACATAATCCGCCGGCGAAGCCGCCAGAACGGGCGCCGTCGCAAGCTCGCGCGCCGCCGCGATTCCGATCAGCCGCCGCGCGATGATGCCGATGCGCTTCTCGAGCCGGCCCTTGCGCTTCCGCCAGGCCTTGCCGCCGAGGCGGTCGAGCCGGACCGCCGTCTCCGCCGTGCCGTAGCGCGACAGCAGGTCGGCGGTCTCGACGGGGACGAGAATCCTGCCGTCCTGGTAGGCGAGGGCGAAAAAGTCGCGGCTGCCGTCGGCATCGATCGTGGCGAGCCCCTCGAAGCGCCCGATGCCGTGGTCGGCGTGAACGACGAGGTCGCCCGGCTGGAGGCCCAGAGCGCCGGTCAGCAGATCGCCGGTGTGCGCCGCGTCCGTCGCCTCCGCGCTGCGGCTGGTCGCCGGTCGCGGCGCCGGTCCCGCGATTCCGGCGCCCGGCGAGCTTCCCGATGCAGAGTTGATCCTCTTGCCCTCCAAACCCGCATCCGGCGCCGCGCGTTCGTCGGGGCCGTGCTCCGGCCTTCCTCGAGCTGCAACGCTTGCGCCATTGACAACGCGCGAAACGCATCTAATCTGCACTTGCAGTTGCGAATGATTTGCAACTGGGAGGCCCGCACCATGCCCGCAGGATACCTGGGGAGACGCAGCTTGAAAGACTTTCTGTCGGCCTGGGTCACCCGGCGGTTGGCCGGCGCGATGACCGCCGTCGCCTCGACGCTGCTCCTCTGCGGTCCGCTGCTGGCGCAAGGGGCGGCTGCCGATCGGGGCGGCAAGCCGCTGCGCGTCGTCACTACGTTCACGGTGATCCAGGACATCGCCCAGAACGTCGCCGGAGAGGCGGCGATCGTCGAGAGCATCACCAAGCCGGGCGCCGAGATCCACGGCTATCAGCCGACGCCGCTCGACGTGGTCAAGGCGCAATCGGCCGATCTCGTGCTCTGGAACGGCATGTACCTCGAGCGCTGGTTCGAGCGCTTTTTCCAGAACATCGAGGACGTGCCGAGCGCGGTGATCACCGAGGGCATCGAGCCGATCGGCATCACCGAGGGGCCTTACACCGGCCGGCCCAACCCTCATGCCTGGATGTCGCCCTCGAACGCGCTGGCCTATATCGAGAATATCCGCAAGGCGCTGTCCATGCACGATCCAGCCAACGCAGAGACATACCGCAGGAACGCCGAGGCCTACGCCGCCCGCATCAGGGCCATCGACGCGCCGCTGCGCAAGCGGCTCGCCGCCATCCCGGAGGACAAGCGGTGGCTGGTGACGAGCGAGGGCGCGTTCAGCTATCTCGCCCGCGACTACGCGATGCGCGAGCTCTATCTCTGGCCCATCAACGCCGACGAGCAGGGCACGCCGCAGCAGGTTCGCCGCGTCATCGATCGCGTTCGCGAGAACGAGATCCCAGTCGTGTTCAGCGAGAGCACGATCTCCGACAAGCCGGCGCGGCAGGTCGCCCGCGAAACGGGCGCGCGCTACGGCGGCGTGCTCTATGTCGACTCGCTCAGCAACGAGAAAGGCCCGGTGCCGACCTACCTGAAGCTGCTCGAGGTCACGGTCGACACGATAGCGAAAGGCTTCGGGCACTAGGAATGTGGGGTCAGACCCCGCGGGTCTGACCCCGTCGGGTCTCAATCCGGTCTTGCAATAGAACACAGGATCCGCATGCTCGCCCCTTCCCAATCTGAGAACGTCCCGGCCACGGGCATCGAGGCGAGCCTCGATGTCAGGGACCTGACCGTCGTCTACCCCAACGGGCTCACCGCGCTCCTGGATGTCAGCTTCGCGCTCGGCCCGGGCACGATCTGCGGACTCGCGGGCCCGAACGGCAGTGGAAAATCGACGCTGTTCAAGTCGGTCATGGGTTTCGTGCGACCGTCCCGCGGCGAGGTGCGCATCTCAGGGCTCGGCGTGCGGGACGCCCTGAAGCGGCGCATCGTCGCCTACGTGCCGCAGAGCGAGGAGGTGGACTGGAACTTCCCCGTGCTCGTCGAGGACGTGGTGATGATGGGCCGCTACGGCCACATGGGCTTCCTTCGCATCCCGGCCGCCGAGGACCGCCGCCAGGTGGATCTCGCCTTGCAGCGGGTCGGCATGAGCCGCCTGCGCAAGCGGCAGATCGGCGAGCTGAGCGGCGGCCAGCGCAAGCGCGTCTTCCTCGCCCGCGCGCTGGCGCAAGGCGCCCGCCTCATCCTGCTCGACGAGCCGTTCACCGGCGTCGACGTGAAGACGGAGACGGCCATCGTGGCGCTCTTGCGCGAGCTCAGGAGCGCCGGTCATCTGATGCTGGTCTCCACGCACAACCTCGGCAGCGTGCCGGACTTCTGCGATCAGGTCGTCCTGCTCAACCGGAGGGTGCTGGCGGCCGGCCCGACGGCCGAGACCTTCACCCAGGCCAACCTGGAGCGCGCGTTCGGCGGCGTGCTGCGCCGCTTCCGGCTGGCGGGCGCCGAGCTGCACGAGGACGACGACCGCCGCGCCGTCACCGTCCTCACCGACGACGAGCGGCCGGTCGTGTTCTACGGCGAGCGCGGGCCGGAGCAGTCTCCCGCCGGGAGCGCGCGGCCGGGCGAGGAGCCATGAGCGAGCTGCTGGTGCCGTTCGAGTACGGCTACATGCTGCGGGCGATGTGGGTGAGCGCGCTGGTCGGCGGGCTGTGCGCCTTCCTGTCCGCCTACCTGATGCTGAAGGGCTGGTCGCTGATGGGCGATGCGCTGGCGCACGCCGTGGTCCCCGGGGTGGCCATCGCCTATCTCCTTCAGCTCCCCTACGCAGCCGGGGCCTTCTTCGCAGGGATCATCGCCGCCTTCGGCATGTGGGGCATCGGCCAGGTGACGCGGCTCAAGCAGGATGCCGTGATCGGGGTCGTGTTCACGGCCTTCTTCGCCGCGGGGCTGTTCATCGTCTCGCTCTATCCGATCCACGTCAGCGTCCAGACGATCGTGCTCGGCAACATCCTCGGGATCGCCGACGAGGATGCAGCGCAGGTCGTGGCCGTCGCCGTGGTCGCGCTCGCCATCCTGCTGGTCTTATGGAAGGACCTGCAACTCGTCTTCTTCGACGAGAGCCACGCCCGCGCCGTGGGCCTCAACCCGACCGCCCTGAAGGTGGTCTTCTTCTGCCTGCTCAGCGCCTCCGCCGTGACGGCGCTGCAGACGGTCGGCGCCGCGCTCGTGGTCGCCACCGTGATCACGCCCGGCGCCACCGCCTACCTGCTCACCGACCGCTTCGGCCGCCTACTCGCGTTGAGTGTATTCATCGGCGCCTCGACGAGCTTCATCGGCGCCTACATCAGCTATTTCGTCGACGGCGCCACCGGCGGCGTCATCGTCACGCTGCAGACGCTCGTGTTCCTGGCGGCGTTCCTGCTCGCGCCCAAGCACGGGATGCTGGCCGCCCGGCGCCGCACCCGTGCGGCAGGCAAGGCGCCGACGCCATGACTGCCGCCATGAGCGCCGTCTGGGATCTCGTCGCCGTGCCGCTGGCCTACCCTTTCATGCAGCGGGCGATGCTCGTGGCGGTGCTGGTCGGCGCGGTCTCGGCCGTGCTGTCGTGCTACCTCGTGCTGAAGGGCTGGTCGCTGATGGGGGACGCGATCTCGCACGCAGTGCTGCCCGGCATCGTGCTGGCCTTCGTGCTGGGCCTGCCGCTGTCGCTCGGCGCGTTCGCGGCGGGGCTCACCTGTGCGACGCTCACCGGCTATCTCAAGGAGAACAGCCGCATCCGCGAGGACACGGTCATGGGCATCGTGTTCTCGGGCATGTTCGGGTTCGGCCTGGTGCTGTTCACCAAGGTCGAGACCGAGGAGCATCTCAACCACGTGCTGTTCGGCAACCTGCTCGGCGTCACCGATCGCGAGCTGGCCGAGATCGTGCTCGTCTCCGCCGGCGTGCTGCTTGCCGTGCTGGCCCGCCGGCGCGACCTGCTGCTCTACTGCTTCGACCAGCAGCATGCCCGCGCCATCGGCCTGCCGGTGCGGCGGCTGCACTACGGCCTGCTGGCGCTGCTCTCGCTGGCGATCGTCGCCTCGCTGAAGGCGGTCGGCATCATCCTGGTGGTGGCGATGCTGGTGGCGCCGGGTGCCACCGCCTACCTCCTCACCAGCCGGTTCGACCGCATGCTGGCGATCGCCGTGCTGGTGGCGGTCGGCGCGAGCGTGGCCGGCACCCTGATGAGCTTCCACATGGACGCGGCGACGGGCCCTTCGATCGTCCTGCTGCAGGCGGCAGCGTTCGTCGGCGCTCTGATCCTGTCCCGGACGTGGCGGCCAGCGGCCGCGCCGGCCGATCCGGTCGGCTCCGCCTGAGCGGCTCCTGCAACCTATCCGACGAAGAGCCAATGGCGGCGAAAGGTTAGCGCTATTGCCTAGTTGTGTGCGGCATGCACAATGTCGGAAAGCCCGCGACGGCAGAACGCGGCAGAGGAAACCAGCAAGGACAGGCCCCGGATGCTCCCGCATGAATGACGAGAACATCATCGAGACGGAGCGACTGTCGAAGAATTTCAAGGGCCTTTGGGCAGTAAAGGATGTCGATCTGAAGGTTCGGCGCGGCACGATTCATGCGCTCATCGGGCCGAACGGCGCCGGCAAGACGACCTGCTTCAATCTCATCACCAAGTTCCTGGCGCCGACCAAGGGCGTGATCCGCTACAAGGGCGAGGACATAACGCGCCTCAAGCCGGCGGACATCGCGCGCATGGGGCTCGTGCGCAGCTTCCAGATCTCGGCCACCTTTCCGCACCTGACCGTGCTGGAGAACATCCGCATTGCGCTGCAGCGCAAGCTCGGCACCTCGTTCCACTTCTGGCGTTCGGAGCAGTCTCTGGACGCGCTCAATGACCGCGTGCTGCAACTGCTCGAGGACGTCGGTCTCGGCGCCTATGCCGATCTGCAGGCTGTCGAGCTGCCCTATGGCCGCAAGCGGGCGCTCGAGATCGCGACGACCCTGGCGCTCGATCCCGAGATGCTTCTGCTCGACGAGCCGATGGCCGGCATGGGCCGCGAGGACATCGGCCGCATCTCCGAGCTCATCCGGCGCGTCGCCCATAACCGCACCGTGCTGATGGTCGAGCACAACCTGTCGGTCGTGGCGGACTTGTCGGACATCATCACAGTGCTGGCGCGCGGCGAGATCCTCGCGGAAGGGCCTTACGAGGAGGTCTCGCGCAATCCGCTGGTCATCGAGGCCTACATGGGCTCCGGCGACGAAGTCGGGGTGGCTCATGCCTGAGCTCCACCAGCCGCTGCTCGCCGTCAACGACCTGCATGCCTGGTACGGCGAGAGCCACATCCTGCACGGCATGACGTTCATGGTGCCGAAAGGCGAGGTGGTGACCCTGCTCGGCCGCAACGGCGTCGGCAAGACGACCACGATGCGGGCCATCATGGGCATCGTGCACGCGCGAACCGGTTCGGTCGTCTACGATGGTCGCGAGACCATCACCTGGCCGTCGGATCGCATCGCCAGGCTCGGGCTTGCCTACGTGCCCGAGGAGCGGGGCATCTTCTCGAGTCTCAATGTGCGCGAAAACCTGCTGCTGCCGCCCGCCGTCAAGCCGGGCGGGCTCGGGCTGGACGAGATCTACAGCCTCTTCCCGGCACTGCAGGAGCGCAGCGCCAGCCAGGGAACCAAGCTCTCCGGCGGCGAGCAGCAGATGTTGGCCATTGCCCGCATTTTGCGCACCGGGGCCGACCTGCTGCTGCTCGACGAGCCGACGGAAGGGCTGGCGCCGGTCATCGTGCAGCAGATCGGCCGCATCCTGCGCTCGCTCAAGGAGAAGGGGTTCACGATCCTGCTCGTCGAGCAGAACTTCCACTTCGCCGCCACCGTGGCCGACCGGCATTACATCGTCGAGCACGGGCAGGTGATGGACATGTTCGAGAACGACCGGATCGCGACGAACAAGGCAAAGTTGGAAAGCTATCTCGGTGTCTAGACTGTGCGAAGCATCAAAGGAGAACGGAAAGTGAAAGCAAGAAGCTTCATGATGGCTGCTGCCGTCAGCGTGCTGGCGACTGCGGCGCACGCCCAGTTCACGGACGGCGTCATCAAGATCGGCGTCATGAACGACCAGTCGGGTCTCTACTCCGACCTCACCGGGCAGGGCTCCGTATGGGCCGCGAAAAAGGCGGTCGAGGACTACTGCAAGGCGAGCAAGTGTCACGACAAGATCGAGGTCGTGTTCGCCGACCACCAGAACAAGCCCGACATCGGCTCCAACGTGGTGCGTCAGTGGTACGATGTCGACAACGTGGATGTCGTGGTCGACGTGCCGACGTCCTCGGTGGCGCTCGCCGTCAACAACATCACCAAGGAGAAGAACAAGGTCTTCCTGAACTCGGGCGCGGCCTCCTCCGACCTGACGGGCAAGGCGTGCACGCCGAACACCGTCCACTGGACCTATGACACCTGGGCGCTCGCCAACGGCACCGGCAACGCCGTCGTCAAGACCGGCGGCGACACGTGGTTCTTCCTGACCGCCGACTATGCCTTCGGCCATGCGCTCGAGCGCGATACGGCGGCGCTCGTCGAGAAGAACGGCGGCAAGGTGCTGGGCAAGGTGCGCCACCCCTTCCCGGGTCAGGACTTCTCGTCCTTCCTGCTGCAGGCGCAAGCGTCGGGCGCCAAGATCATCGGCCTCGCCAATGCCGGCGGCGATACCATCAACTCGGTCAAGCAGGCCGCCGAGTTCGGCATCACTGCAGGCGGCCAGAACCTCGCAAGCCTCCTGATGTTCATCACCGACGTCCATGCGATCGGGTTGAAGACCGCTCAGGGCCTCGTCTTCACCGAAGCCTGGTACTGGGACCTGAACGACAACAACCGCGCCTTCGCCAAGGAGTTCGCCGCGGCCAACAAGGGCAATATGCCCTCCATGGTGCAGGCCGGCGTCTACTCGGCCGTGACGCACTACCTCAAGGTCGTGCACGCACTGAAGAGCGAGGGCGACGGCGCCAAGGTCGTTGCGAAGATGAAGGAAACGCCGACTGACGACCGGCTGTTTGGCAAGGGCACCATCCGCGCCGACGGGCGCAAGCTCCACGACATGTATCTCTTCGAGGTGAAGAAGCCCGAGGAGAGCAAAGCGCCGTGGGACTACTACAAGCTGCGCGCGACGATCCCGGCCGCCGAGGCCTTCCGGCCCCTCGACCAGGGCAACTGCCCGATCGTCAAGGGCTGAGGAGAGGGAGGTCTCTTTCCGCCGCCGGCGGGGAGAGGCCGGACCGCGGGGAAGCATCCTGCAGACCGCAGGCGCGGCCTCCCCGACTTCGCCGACCCTCCCTTCCGCACCGGGAGGGGGAAGGGGAGCCATCGCATGTTCGAGCTCATCGGCGTGCCGCCGCAGGCCCTGTTCGGGCAGCTTCTGCTCGGGCTCATCAACGGCGCGTTCTATGCGTTGCTGAGCCTCGGGCTGGCGGTCATCTTCGGCATGCTGAACGTGATCAACTTCGCCCACGGCGCCCAGTACATGATGGGTGCGTTCACGGCCTACATGCTGCTGCAGTACCTCGGCGTCGGCTACTGGGGCGCGCTGATCCTGGCGCCGATCATCGTCGGGGCCGTGGGCATCGTGCTCGAGCGATTGTTCCTGTCGCGGCTCTACAATCTCGACCACCTCTACGGGCTGCTGCTCACGTTCGGCCTGGCGCTGATGATCGAGGGGCTGTTCCGGAAGCAGTACGGGTCCTCGGGGCTGCCCTACACCAATCCGATTCCCGGCGGCACCAATCTCGGCTTCATGTTCCTGCCCTGGTACCGGGGATGGGTGGTCGTGCTGTCGCTCACGGTCTGCCTCGCGACCTGGTTCATGATCGAGAGGACGAAGCTCGGCAGCTATCTCCGGGCAGCCACGGAGAACCCGACCCTGGTGCGCGCTTTCGGCATCAACGTGCCGCGCATGATGACGCTGACCTACGGCTTCGGCGTGGGGCTCGCCGCACTCGCCGGCGTGCTGGCGGCGCCGATCTACTCGGTCAATCCGGTCATGGGCGCCAACCTCATCATCGTCGTCTTCGCCGTCGTCGTGATCGGCGGGATGGGCTCCATCATGGGCTCGATCGTCACCGGCTTCGGGCTCGGCGTGATCGAGGGCCTGACGAAGGTGTTCTATCCGGAAGCCTCGAACACGGTGATCTTCATCATCATGGCCATCGTGCTGATGCTGCGGCCCGCGGGCCTGTTCGGGACGCCGCGGTGAGGAGCTCCGGGATGACGAGGCAGGCTTCCAAAGCTCCACCCGTCTCCCCTCCCCCTTGCGGGGAGGGGGCGGGGGTGGGGGTGCGCGAGCGCCGTCGTCTGGGTTGTGGCCCCACCCCACCCGCGCGGCTCCGCCGCGCCGCCCTCCCCGTCGAGGGGAGGGCAGA
>JAHDXT010000086.1 GCA_023384095.1 Hyphomicrobiaceae bacterium | reverse complement strand
CCCCCCGCAGGAAGTGTTGCACTTCGTTTGTGAACTCAGGGAATCCACGACACGCATACGATCATCGCTCCGATGCCCGGCAGTGCGGACCATCACCTGCGCGAGCTTGCCAGGGAGGGCGGTCTGATCTCGGAGGCCTCCGGCTGAGCCTGTCCGCCGCTCGCCACGACGGCCGACAGCCGGACCGCCGCGCCGTAGAAGAAGCCTTCGGGCTCGAACCGGATCGTCGGCTTGGAGTCGGCCTCGCTCAGCACCGTCTGCAGCAGCGTATAGCCGAACCCCTTGCGCGCCGGCGGGACGGCTGGCGGCCCGCCGCGCTCCTTCCATTCGATCACCATGCGCGGATCGCCCGGCTCGCCTTCTACGCGCCATTCGATCGCGACGTTGCCGTCGGACTCCGAGAGCGCGCCGTGCTTCGAGGCATTGGTGGCCAGCTCGTGAATGACGAGCGAAATGTTCTGGGCCGCCTGCGCCGACAGAAGCAGCGCGGGGCCCTGCGCGGTGTAGCGGCCGGCGAACGCGCGCATCTCGTTCTCGATCACCAGCGAGATGTCGGCGCCCTGCCAGTGGGCGGCGGCGAGCGTGTCGCTGGCGTTGGCGAGCGCCTGCAGACGCCCGAGCAGAGCATCACGAGCCTCGCACATCGTCCTGCCGTCGAGCAGGGTGCGCCGGGTGATCGAGGAGATGACGGCGAGCAGGTTGTTGGTGCGGTGCTGCAGCTCCCGCAGCAGTAGATGGCGGCGCTCCTCGCTGCGCTGCCGCTCGGCGGCCGCGCCGGCCAGCGCATCGTGGATGTGCTGGAACTCCCGCGTCGAGAACGTGCGCTCGGACAGCGGGTCGCCGCGGCCGAGCTTCTCGGCCGAGTCGACGAGGATGTCGACGTTGCCGTGCAGCCCGCGGGCAACGGAGGCAGCGACCAGCAGCGCGAGGGTCAGCAGCAGGGTAGACCCGATCCCGAACAGCACCCATGCCTCCCGCAGCGGCGCCTCGACCGTGGCACTCGGAACGACGACGGACACCAGCCAGCCGGATGCCGCGGAGCGGACCTGTCCGCGTATCATCCCGGTGCCGTCGACTCTTTTCACCCAGCCTATTCCGGCCCCCTCCCCGGACACCGGTGTCAGCTCCCGGGGCATCTTCCCGCCGACGAGGCGCCTCTCCCCGCGCGAGCAGGCGAGCACGATGTCGTCGCGGTCGCTGAGGCACCAGCGCCATTCGGGCGGGCGGGTCTTTTTGCCCAGCACTTCGGTCAGCTTCTCCGGGGACCGGGCGACGGCGATCAGTCCGGCTACCTCGTTCTGGCGGCGAATGGGCGCGCTCACGATCCACACCGGCTGCCCTTCGATCAGACGCTCCTTGAAGTCCGAAACATACGGGGCATTCTTCTCGATGATCGCCTTGACGCTATCCGGGTCGTAGTTGACCGGCAGCGGGCTCCCCATCCGGAAGGCAGTGTTCATGATCTGCCAGCCGCCGACATCGTAGACGAGGACATGAGAGCCGCGCGGCACCAGCGATGCCGTCGCGTTGCGGTGCAGCCGGGCAAGATCCATCTCCGGGCCGAGTATGCCGCTCAATGTCTCGATCAGCAGCAGCAGCGACTGGATCTCGCTGTCGAGGTCCTTGGCAAGCTCATGGGCCGCCGCCAGCGTCTCGGTCTCGATCGCGCGGTAGCGCTCGACCGAGTACTGGTAGACGAGCACGCCGCATAGAACGAGGACCGGCGCCGCGATCGAAAGGCCGTAAAGTATCAGCCGCTGGGCGAAGGTCGGCGGCGGGCGCGCACGCATGAGCGATCAACCGTATGTCTTGAAACCGGGCCCAGCTTGTCGCGTCCGCGGCGGGGTTGCAACCCTTCGGTCGGCCGCCGTGCCGCTGCGGGCACATGACGGGTCGGCATGGATCGCGGAGCTACGCCGGCATGGCCGGCCGGCTCGCAGCCACGGGCGCCTCGCGCCGCGTCTTCTCGAGGGCCGACAGGAACCTCGTGGTCCAGCCGTGAATGTCGTTCGCGCGCAGGACGGCCATCATCCGCTGATAACGCGCCTTGCGGGCGTCGAGCGGCATCTCGAGCGCGAAGCGTATGGCGGCGGCGACCGCCTCCGGCTCGTGCGGATTGACGATCAGTGCGCCGTCGAGCTCATCGGATGCGCCCGCGAACTGCGACAGCACGAGCACGCCCGGATCGAGCGGGTTCTGAGCGGCCACATACTCCTTGGCGACGAGGTTCATGCCGTCTCTGAGGGGAGTGACGAGCCCGACCCTGGCCAGCCGGTAAAGCCCGGCGAGCGCGGCTCGCGAATAGGCTCTGTTGACGTAGCGGATAGGGGTCCAGGTCACGTCGCCGTGGCTGCCATTGATCTGCCCGGCGAGCGTCGAGACCTGCCGGTCGATGTCGGCATACTCCTGTATCCCGGCGCGCGACTTGGGCGCGATCTGGAGAAACGTCACGCGGCCGTTCCACTCGGGGTAGGACGTGAGAAAGCGCTCGATGGCGTCCATGCGGTTCGGCAGGCCCTTGGAGTAATCGAGCCGGTCGACGCTCATCACCATCGCGCGCCCGGCCAGGCTCTCCGCGGTCTCCTTGATGAGGATGGTCGCGGCGGCCCGCCGCGCCATCTTCTCGAAGCGCGCGGTCTCGATGCCGACCGGGAAGGCGCCGAGGGTGACGGTGCGGCCGCCGGCCTCGAGCCGGTGCAGATCGGGGGCGCGCACTGCACCCTGGCGCACGAGATAGCGGCCGAGATTGTCGCAGTCGTTCTCCGTCTGCAGGCCGATCAGGTCGAACGCGGTCAGTGCACCGACGATTTCCCGATGCTTCGGCAGCGCTGTCAGGATGTCCGGCGGCGGGCAGGGCACGTGCAGGAAGTATCCGATTTGATTCTCATGGCCGCGCTCGCGCAGCAGCTTGGCAAGCGGCATCAGATGGTAGTCGTGCACCCATACGACGTCGTCGGGCCGCAGGATCTTGGAGAGGCTTTCGGCGAAGTAGTTGTTGACCCGCTGATAGCCGGACAGGTCCAAGCGGGTGAACTCGGCGAGGTCTAGCCGATAATGCAGGATGGGCCACAGCACCCTGTTGGCGAAGCCGTTGTAATACTCGTTGAAATCGCCGGGGGCGAGGTCGAGGACGACGTAGGTGGTGCCGCCGACCTTGCGCACCGCCGCCTCCTGCTCGGGCTCTTCGGTGACCCGTCCGCTCCAGCCGAACCAGATGCCCTCGCGCCCGCTCAGCGCCGCCTGCACCGCGACCGCGAGCCCGCCAGCCGAGGACTCGCTGGCGCTCTCGGGAACCGCGACGCGGTTCGATATCACAATGAGGCGAGCGACCATGCCTGCTCCCAGCCTTTGGACAGCCGCTTGGCGGTGATGACGATCCCCGCCATCGAATAGGTCTGCGGCAGGTTACCCCACAGCCGTCCAGTCACGGGGTCGATATCCTCCGACAGCAGTCCAAACGAATTGCGATAGCGCAGCAGATCCACGAAATGGTCGCGCGCATCGCTCGTGCGGCCGATCGCAGCCAGCGCATCGGCGAGCCAGAAGCGGCAGATGACGAAGGCCGATTCAGGCGAGCCGAAATCGTCGTCGGCAGTATAGCGCATGATGTGGCCGCAGCGGCTGAGATTGCGCTCGATGACATCGCAGGTGGCGATGAAGCGGGGATCGCTCGGCGCCACCAGTCCGATCTCGGCCAGCAGCAGCGCGCTGGCGTCGAGCTCGTCGGAGCCGAATGCCGCAGTGAACGCGCCGCGCTTGGGGTGCCATGCCTGCTCGAGGATCTCCTCGCGCAACTGGCGCGCGCGCACTTTCCAGGTCTCAGCCTCGCTCGGCAATCCGAGCGTCTGCGCGATGCTGCTCAGCCGGTCGCAGGCCACCCAGCACATCGCCGCGGAGTGGGTGTGGACACGCCAGCGGCCACGGAACTCCCAGATCCCGGCGTCCGGCTGCAGCGCCAGGCGCCACGCCAGCTCGCCGAGCTGCTCGAGGCGGCGGAAGAGGGAGACATCGCCCATCCGCTCCAGCCGCTCGTCGACGAACATCTGCTGTGCGGCCAGTACGACGCTGCCGTAGACGTCGTGCTGGTGCTGCTCGGCCGCGGCATTGCCGACCCGCACCGGCCCGTGCCCCTCGAAACCGGCGAGATCCTTCGCCGTCCACTCGTCGAGACTCTGTCCTGGGACGATGCCGTAGACGGGCCGCAACGGACCAGCCTTGCTGATCGCATTGGTGATGTAGTCGAGGTACGCCTCCATAGAGTTCGTATTGCCGAGGTGGTTCAGCGCCTGCACGACGAAATACGCGTCACGCAACCAGCAGAAGCGGTAGTCCCAGGTTCTCCCGGAGCCGGCTGCCTCCGGGATGGAGGTCGTGAGGGCGGCGACGATGGCGCCGGTATCCTCGAAGGTGCAGAGCTTGAGCGATATCGCTGCGCGGATCACCGACGACTGCCATTCGTAAGGGATGGCGAGCGTTCGCACCCATCTCAGCCACCACTGGCGGGTCTCGTACTCGAAGCGCCGGCCCGTCGTCTCTACGCCGCTCTCGAACGGCTCGTCGGGGCCGAACACCAGGGTGATCGGCCGGGTGAGCGCGAACGGGGTCTCCTCCGCGACGTAGGAGAGCGGCGCATCGGTGGTGACGCGCAGCACGTCCTGGCCGCCGGCGAAGCGGATGTGACTGGAGCCGAGCGTGCGCGCGCTCGCCGGCACGCCGTACTGGAATGTCGGCCGCACGCGGATGCGGATGCGGGGCAGCCCCGACAAGGGCTCGATGCGGCGGAAGATCTGGGCCGGAAGGAACATGCGCCCGTAGAGGGAGAAGCGGGGCGCGTAGTCCGTGATGCGCACGCTGCCACCCTCGGCATCCGTCAGCACGGTGCTGATGATCGCCGTGTTGCGCTCGCAGCCGCTCTCGGCACGGACCTGGTCCTGCAGGACGACGTCGGCGAACCCCTTGTCCTCGTCGCCCGCGAGCAGGCGCGAGAAGATGGGATTGCCGTCGAAGCGCGGGAAGCACCACCATACGATGCGGCCATTGACGTCGATCAGCGCCGCAATCCGGCCGTTGCCGATCAGGCCGTAGTCGAGACCGGGCGCGCTCACGTCGGGCACTCCTGGCGGACGAGCCCGGCCAGCCAGTGGCGGACGTGGGCAGCCGTCTGGAAGAATGCGACCGCTCCCGGCCGGTCCTGCCCGACCGCGAGCCCGACCCCGCCCCATCTCGGCAGCTCCGCGAACGCCGCCTCGTCGGTGACGTCGTCGCCGATGAATACCGGCCGGCGACCTGCCCAGGGGGCGCATTTCATGAACTCCGCCAGCGCCGTGCCCTTGCTGAAGCGTGCGTGCTTGATCTCGAGGACGCACTTGCCCGGGACGACCGTGAGCTGGTCGGCTTTGTGGGCGGCGACCGCCGTCGCCACCAACTCGCGGACGCGCTCGGCTGCCGCCGGCACCTGCCGGAAATGGACGGCGATCGCCACGGTCTTGTCCTCGATCACCACCCCCGGCACGGCGGCCAGAGGCGCCAGAAGCCATCGCACTCCATTGGGGATCGGGGGAGCTGCCCGGTGCACGCTCGCTTCTCCAAGAAAACGGATCTCGGCGCCGTGCACGCCCGCAGCCGGCAGGCGCACCGGCGCCAGAAGAGCATCGATCGCGGCGATCGGCCGGCCCGAGACGACGGCGAGCGCGCCATCGAGCTGCCGCCCGAGCACATCGAGCGTGTGTACGAGCGACTTCGGCGCGAACACGTCGTCCGGACGCGGAGCAATATCGATCATGGTGCCGTCCAGGTCCAGGAACAAGGCATCCATCTCGGGATTGAATCGAAAAACGGTCATGGAGAGCTTTGTTTGCGGGGTCCGGCAATCAAACGCGCGCAACCCGCAATGGCGGGCACTCCCCTCGGGAGTACGCAACAGCCGGGGATCCGGTTCCAGTCCGCTGCCAGCCGGGCACACCGCTGCAGCCACGAGACTGAATACTATAGGCAGGGTCAGCCCACAATGCGCTCGCCGGCCGAACACGAGGGGGCGACGCTTCGACACCCCCGTCGCGGCGTTGCCGCCAGCCCGGCGATCGTGCGGCCGAGCGCTCCCTGCGGCCCCCCGCGTACGCACCGGACCAGAACGACGATTGACATGGCAGGGAAACGGGCCTATGGCAGGCGCCCATGATCAGACCCCTGCACATCGCCGAGCTTTCGCGACGCCGCCGCTCCCGCAGCGGCAACTGGTGCTGATCGGTTTTTTCGAACACGTCGAATAGCGCCCAAGACGCCGCCGGACAAGGAACGGGTGGCGCTGCGTCGATTCTCCGGGCCTTCTCCTGCCGTGTCGCCTGATCCAGGAAAATGCCCAGGAGATGACGATGTACGTTCCACCCGTATTCCGGACCGACGAAGATTGCGCCTGGACATTCGTTCGCGAGCGCGCCTTCGGAGCCGTCGTCGCAATCCAGGGCGGCACGCCTGTCGCCTCGCACGTCCCGTTTCTCGCGACCGAGGCGGTGGATGGGCGGAGGCTGGCGTTCCATGTCGCGCGGGCCAACCCGCTGCACGAGGTGCTCGCAGCCTCGCCGCGTGCGCTCGTCATGGTCTCCGGGCCTGACGGCTACATCTCGCCGGACTGGTACGACAGTCCGGGTCAGGTGCCCACCTGGAACTACGTCAGCGTCCACATGACGGGAACCGCCCGAGTGTTGCCGCCGGACTCGGCCCTCGGTCACGTCGAGGCGCTGAGCGCCCGGTTCGAGGCGCGGCTCGCTCCGAAGCGATCCTGGACGACCGCCAAGATGTCGAAGGCCCAGCGCGACCGCATGCTGGCGGCCATCGTACCCGTCGAGATCTCTGTCGAGAGTGTCGAGGGGCAATGGAAGCTCGGCCAGCACAAGACCGCCGCCGACCAGGAGCGGGTCCTCAGGATGCTCGACTGGCGCGGAGACTGGTCGTCCCTGGCGCTTGCTGAGATGATGCGGGCGCGGGCCGCCCGGCCGGCACATCCGAGGCGGGCGGACCCGATGCCGGAAGCAGCGAGCGAGAGGCAGACGCAATGAGGATCATCAATCCGGATGGCATCGCCAAGCCGCAATCGAACTATGCCCAGGGGGTGACGCACGCGGGCAATGCACAGCGTCTCGTGATCTCGGGACAGCTCGGGGTAAGGCCCGACGGCAGCATCGAGCAGGGGCTCGAGGCGCAGATGAACCGCGCATGGAGCAACGTATTCGGTGTGCTCTATGCGGCCGGCTTCGAGAAGCGCCACCTCGTCAAGGTCACGGTGTTCGTGACGGAGCCGGGCCAGGTGGCGCTGTTCCGATCCGTGCGGGACCGGGTGCTGGAAGGCCACGTCTGCGCGTCCACCTACCTGCACGTGGCGGGCCTCGCCTCGCCGGATTTCCTGGTCGAGATCGAAGCCGAGGCGGTCAGGGAGTAATCCCGTCATGTGCAAGTGGCGTCCGACCCGGACGGGATCGGACGCCACCCGACGGGCTCGGCCGGACCAGTCCGGCCGAGCTCACGTCAGTCGCTGATGGTCAGCACGACCTGCCGCTCACCGGGGTCGACGATCGCGACCTGCTGCTCGAAGACGAAATAGCGGTAGTCCTCGAGCTCGGGGATCTCCGCAATCACGGGCTGCGGGAACCGTCTGAGCTCGACGCTCCCCGGCACGCTCATGCCGACGCTGATGTCGCCGATCCCGAGCCTGATCCCGGGCCGCAGATCGATCTCGGTCAGTATGAGCCGCCGCTGCTCGCTGCTGAGTGTCAGGTCGACATCTGCCGCGGCGGCCCGGCCCGGAGCGCCGTCCAGCCTGAGGACATCGACGACGACATACGTCGCAGGCGAGACGATGACGATCTGCTGGTTCACCACGAAGAACAGATAACCGCGATAGGCTGGGACCGTCTCGACGATCACGGCCGGGAGCGGCACCAGTCGCACGCGTTCGCGGGGCACTCTGGTTCCCACGGAGATGTCGAAGTCGACGCTGGCCACGCGCGCCCGCTCGAGCGCCTCGCTGTCACGGATGCGCCGGCGGACCGTGGTGCGCTGCTCCTCGGTCAGCCGCGGACCCTCGGCACGCTCCTTGCGCTCCGGCTGCTCGGCCTGCTGGCGCTCCTTGCGCTCCGGCTGCTCGGCTTTCTGGCGCTCCTTGCGGTCCGGCTGCTCGGCTTTCTGGCGCTCCTTGCGCTCCGGCTGCTCGGCCTGCTGCCGCTCCTTGCGCTCCGGCTGCTCAGCCTGCTTGCGCTGCTTGCGCTGCGGTGCCTGCCCGCCGCGCTGCTGCTGCTGACCAGGACCCATCTGCTGAGCGCCCTGGCCGGGGGCCTGCCCCTCCTGCTGCTGAGGGCGCTGAGCCTGCTGCGCCTGTCCGCCGGGCGCCTGCGCGTATGCGCCGGCAGCCATCCCCGCGAAGAGCGCGAGCGCCGAGGCGGCTCCAATTGTTCTCAACTTCATCTCTCGTCTCCTGTTCCAGCTCCGTCGGGACGCCGGCGCGCGCCAGCATCCCCCATGGTCAGGAAACAAGAGCATCAGGAGGCGAGTTCCGGCGGGTGCGATCCGGCTGCCTGCCCGGAATGACCTCGAGGTGAGCCGAAGCCGCCGCCGGTCGGCGTCTTGATGACGATGGCCTCGCCCGCCGCGAGCACCGTCTGGTCGCAGCCCTCGAGCCGTTCCAGGCCGACGTTGTTGCGCCGCACGATGTTCTCGCCGCACTCGCCCGGCTCGCCGCCTGCGAGACCGAATGGCTGCACACGCCGGTAGCCCGAGAGGATCGCGCAATCCATTTCCTCGAGGAACCGGATCCTCCGGTATGTGCCGTCGCCTGCCGACCAGCGCCCGCGCCCGCCGGATCCGCGGCGGATCGAGAACTCCTCGAGCAGGACGGGATAGCGCAGCTCGAGGATCTCCGGGTCCGTCAGCCGCGTGTTGGTCATGTGCACGTGCACCCCCGACGTGCCGTCGAAGCCGGGGCCTGCCGGAGAGCCCGAGCAGATCGTCTCGTAGTACTGATATCTGGCGTTGCCGAAGGTCAGGTTGTTCATGGTGCCCTGGCTCGGCCCCATGGCGCCCATCGCGGCGAACAGGCAGTTGGTGACGATCTGGCTCGTCTCGACATTGCCCGCGACCACGGCCGCCGGGTATTGCGGCGACAGCATCGATCGCTCGGGGATGACGAGCCGGATGGGCTTCAGGCAGCCGGCGTTCATCGGGATCGGCTCGTCGACCATGACGCGGAATACGTAGAGCGTCGCCGCGCGGGTGACCGGCGCGGGCGCGTTGAAGTTGTTCTGCTGCTCCGGGCTGGTGCCGGTGAAGTCGACCGTGGCCTCGCGATTCTCGCGGTCGACGGTGATCCTCACCTGCACGTGCGTGCCCTGGTCCATCTCGACGCGGAAGCTGCCGTCGTCGAGCCGGCTCAGCAGCCGGCGCACGCTCTCCTCCGCGTTGTCCTGCACGTGGCACATGTAGGCCCTGACGACGTCGAGCCCGAAGTGAGCGACCATCTTCTCCAGCTCGGCCACACCCTTCGCGTTCGCAGCCACGTGCGCCTTGAGGTCGGCGATGTTCTTGCCGGGGCTGCGCGCGGGGTATTTCGCGCCCGTGAGCAGGGCGTGCGTTTCCGCTTCGAGGAAGCGCCCCTGATCGACCAGCTTGAAGTTGTCGATATAGACGCCTTCCTCGTCGATGTGCGTGGCGCGCGGCGTCATCGAGCCCGGCGTCAAACCGCCGATGTCCTCGTGGTGCCCGCGGCTCGCGACGTAGAAGAGGATCTCCGGGGGGCTGACTTCGGCCGGCGTGGTTCCCCCCACCCCTGGCCCCTCCCCGCCGGGGGGAGGGGAAGAGAGAGAGGCCGCTGCTCCCTCCCCCCTTGCGGGGGAGGGTTGGGGAGGGGGGGATTCCAGAACGTACGTAACCTTGGGCGCGAAAACCGGCGTAATGACGGTGATGTCCGGCAGGTGCGTGCCGCCGTTGTAGGGCGCGTTCAGCATGTAGACGTCGCCGGGACGCATGGTGCCCTGGCGCTCGCGCACGATGGTCTCGACCGAACGGTCCATGGAGCCCAGGTGCACCGGCATGTGCGGGGCGTTGGCGACGAGCTGTCCTTCGGCGTCGAACACCGCGCAGGAGAAGTCGAGCCGCTCCTTGATGTTCACCGACTGCGCCGTGTTGCGCAGCGCCTCGCCCATCTGCTCGGCGATCGACATGAAGAGATTGTTGAACACCTCCAGCAGCACGGGATCGGCCGTCTTGCCCAGCAGCTCGCGCTGCCGCGGCGCGGCACGCCTCATCAGCAGGTGATTGCGCGCCGTTACATCGAGCACCCAGCCGGGTTCGACGACAACGGTCTGATGCGGCTCGATGACGAGGGCAGGACCGGCGATCCGGTGACCCGGAAGCAGCTCCTCGCGCTCATAGATCGGTGCCTCGTGCCACGCCCGACCGGAGAAGAAGCGAGTGGATCTGGATGCACGCTCTTCTCCCTCCCCCCTTGCGGGGGAGGGTTGGGGAGGGGGGGAATCCAGAACGTCAGAGGGCGGGGTGGGGGGGGGGGGGGGGGGGGGGGGGGGGCCGCCGCGCCGCGGCCGCGGGGCGGCGGGGCGGGGGGGGGGGGCGGGCGCGGGCGCCCGCCCCCCCCCGCCCCCCCCCCCCGCCCCCCC
>JAHDXT010000085.1 GCA_023384095.1 Hyphomicrobiaceae bacterium | reverse complement strand
CAGCTCGAGATCTGCTATGCCTGACTTTCCCCGGACAGCCCTGCGCACACGCGGGGCTGAACCGATTGTGAACGAGGCCGTGTCCTCGGGGTGGAACCGTTCCCCGCACACGCGGGGCTGAACCGAACAGCACGGCCATCGCAGGCGCCCGATCCCCTGCCCGCGGCCGCCAAGGCGCCTGCCACGAAACCCGCCCTGGCAGAGCCGGGCCCCCGGCAGACAGGCTGACGGCTTCTTTGCGGGCGCATTGCTGCCGAGCGGCGCTGGCGACGCCCGGACTGCAAGCCGTCACCTGATCGAAGCTGGCGCGCCGGACAGGATGAAATCGGCGCCGCTATGTCATCGTAGGAGCTCTGTAATCATCCTGCAGGAGGACCGCTCTGCGCCGGGAGCGACCGTGGAATCGACGTCATTGTGAGTCTCTCCATGCGGTGGCAACATGGCGGCCAGCGAAAGCTCGAAGGGTGGAGCCTGAGACATGGCAAAGGCATACTGGATTGCGACGTATCGGTCGGTGAAGAACCCCGCAGCTCTCGCGGAGTACGCGAAGCTCTCAGGCCCTGCGATCCAAGCCGCCGGCGGCCGCATTTTGGTTCGCGGCACTCCAGCAAAAACCTACGAGGCCGGAATGGATCAGCGTACGGTCGTCATCGAATTTGACAGTGTCGCGGCCGCCATCGCCGCGCATGACACCCCGGCTTACCAAGCTGCGGTGAAGGTGCTTGGTGATGCGGCTGTTCGGGATATTCGCATCGTCGAAGGTGTCGCGTAAGCGTGTAGGTAATCGCGTGATACCGCTGATCCTAATGTTTGACCCGGGGGAATCCAAGGGTAGGAGCACAGCGAGGTCAGCCGTCCCGTTTCGGCTTTGAGGCGGTTCCAGGCGTCGCAGGCGGCTGCGACGATGGCGTCGCAGCCGGCGTGCAGCCGATGGCAGAGGAAGCGCGCCTTAAGGGGCAGAAGCTTGCGTCGGCGTGTGTTGTTGCCCCTCCCCGACCCTCTCCCCGCTCGGGGAGAGGGGGCCGGGCAGTCTATCTGGTCGGCGGCGCCATCACGGCATTGGGCTGCGTCGGCGCCGCTCCGTGGACGCCGTTCGGTGCGCCGGCGTGCGATCCGTTGGCCGTCCCGCCGACGCCCACGGCCTGCGGCTTGGCGACGATGCCGAGCCGCTCCTCGGCGGCCGCGAGGATCTGCGCCAGCAGCTCCGCGTAGCGCATGCCCTGGAAGCCGGCCATGATGTTGAGCTTGCCGTCCCAGCACCAGCCCGGGTTCGGGTTGACCTCCAGCAGCTTGATCTCGCCCCGGGCGTCGGCGCGGAAGTCGAAGCGCGCATAGTCGCGGCATCCGAGGCGCTCGAACAGGCGCGCCGAATGCTCGACGAGCTGCGACTGGAGCTGGTCCGGCAGGTTCGCCTCGTGGTAGCGGATCTGGGTCCAGTAGGGACTGTCCGGCTCCCACTTCGATTCGTAGCCGAGGATCTTCGGCAGGTCGGGATCGAGCCGGGAGAAGTCGACCTCGAGCAGCGGCAGCGCGCGCAGCCCCTGGTCCGGATTGCCGATCAGGCTCACCGAGTACTCCGGCCCGGTCAGGTACTCCTGGACGAGGATCGGCCGGCGCGGGAACTCGACCCTGAGCCGCTCGAGGTAGTCGAGCAGCGCGCGCTCGTTCTTCACCACCGCGTCCTTGGTGATCCCCTGCGAGCTGTCGCCGTAGTTCGGCTTCAGCAGCGCGGGGAACACGGACGGCAGCGTCGCCCCCTGATCGCCGGGACGCACGCAGGTCTCGAGCGGCACCGGCACGTCGAGAGTCATGGCGACGGCGCGCACCAGCCCCTTGTCGTAGCAGGCTGCCAGCGCCGCCGGGGCCGCGCCCGTGTAAGGGATGCCGAGCACGTCCAGCATGGACGGCACGTGCAGCTCCTTGAACGGGTCGTTGTTGAGCCCCTCGTCGCAGAGGTTGAGCACGAGGTCGGTCCTGAGCCCGGCGATGTCCCGCTCGAGCGTGGCGTGGTTGTCGAGATAGCGGAACTTGTAGCTCGGCAGCGTCGACAGCGCGTCCTTGAGCTTGCGCACGGTCTCGAGGTCTTCCGGGTTGAACGAGCCCCCGCGCTTGACCGCATCCGGCAGACGCGGATCGCCGAGCAGCACCGTGACGTCGAGTTGCTGGACCTTGCCCCGGCTCTTGCGGGCCGGGAGCTGGGGCGCATCGGCCGTCAGGAGAATGCGCCGCGCCATCATGCCGAGGTCCTGGTCGCGGTCCGACTGGGCCTCGGCGTGGCCGTGGTGGCGCACGTTGCGGAAGCCGCACTTCTCCAGCAGCCTGGTGATGCTCTCCCTGGTGTAGAGCCGCTCGGCGTAGAACTGATCGGCGATGACGCCCATCTCGTCGTGGACGATCACCTCGCGGCTGATGAGGCGCTCGCGGTCCTGGCTGATCGAGCGTTCGCGGCAGACGAAGTGGTGCTCGTCGATCCACTCCCACGAGCGCCGCTCGAAGTGCTCCGCCATGTAGGCGCCGTCGGTGATGTCGAGCACGAGCTGGCCGGTCGGCCGCAGCATCTTGCCGACGGTCGTCAGCACCTTCTCGTCGTCCTGCTTGTTGGAGAAGTAGCCGAACGAGTTGCCCATGATAGCGACGCAGTCGAAGCTGCTCTCCGGCAATCGCGGGTTGCGGGCGTCGCCCTCCTTGAAGATGACCTGCAACCCTTCGCCCTGGGCGCGCTTGCGTGCGAGGCGGATGAGATAGCGCGAGCGATCGACGCCGATCACGTTCTTGAATCCGCGCCGCGCCAGCTCCAGGCTGTGGCGGCCCTGGCCGCAGCACAGGTCGAGGATCGTGCTGTGCGGCTGGATGGCCGCGGCCGAGACGACGAAGTCGACCTCGCGGCGCGTGTTCTCGACGTTCTCGACGACGTCCCCGTCCGTCTTGACGTAGAGCGCATTGAAAAGCTTGCGCCACCACTCCTGCGGGAGGTGCGCCTCCAGATCGGCGACCGGACCGAGACAGGAGCGCGCCGGCGCGCGACGTGGCCGCTTCACCTTAGAAGCCGTTGCCATGATGGACGAAAGTCCTCTCGAATGCCGCCGGGCATCAGCGGCGAGGGCGTGCCGCACCCCCGTCAGCCGGCCGCACGGCCTGGCCATGAAACGAGACCCCTCTGGCCTCAACGCGACAGTACTTAACGGGTCGCCATGCCAATTCAAGAGACAAGTTGGGGATAAACCTCGAAGGGCAGGGAGCTGAAATGAAGTGTGATCGCCGGCCAGTGTGATGATCGAGAAATCCGCCTGCGCTCGCGGCGAGGCTCCGAGCGAATTTCTCGATCTGAATCACACTGGGGACTCCATGATTCTAGTGTCCCTGATGATTCCGAAGCTCGCTCACGAGCCCAGCATCGAACACGCGCGAGCTTCGGAGCCGGGACACTAATGGATTTCCGATCGAGATCGAAACGATTCTCCCCCTCTCCCCATTGGGAATGGGGAGAGGGGACTTGGACGTTTCAATCTGAACCGGAACAACTCTAGCTCCGCTGCACAAGGCTCGCTATGAAAAACCCGTCCGTGCCATGACGGGCCGGCGTCAGTTGCAGGGCGCCGCTGCTGCCGTCCGCCGAGGCGGGCGGCGCGCCTCCGATCGACGCCGACCAGAGCTCCGCGTAAGGCTGCAGCGCCCAGTCCGGGTGGCGCAGCAGGAAGTCCGCGACCTGGTCCCCGTTCTCCTCGGGCAGCACCGAGCAGGTGGCGTAGACGAGCCGCCCGCCCGGCTTGACGAGCCCGGCTCCCAGCTCCAGAACCGCGCGCTGCTCCCTCTGCCGCTCGGCGAGGTTCTGCGGCCTGACGCGCCACTTGGAGTCCGGCCGCCGCCGCCACACGCCCGAGCCCGTGCAGGGCGCATCCACGAGCACCACGTCGAAGCGCGGACCCAGCGACGAGAGGGCAGCTTCGTCTCCCGCCGGCAACACCTGCACGTTGCGCACGCCGGCCCGCTTCAGCCGCTCGAAAATGGGCCGGAGCTGCAGCCGCTCGGCGTCGTAGGCGTAGACCTGCCCGGTATTGCGCATGGCGGCCGCCAGCGCGAGAGTCTTGCCGCCAGCTCCGGCGCAGAGGTCGAGCACCTGCAGTCGCGGGGCCGGTCCGGCGAGGAGCGATGCGAGCTGGCTCGACTCGTCCTGGACCTCGTACCAGCCCTTGCCGTGCCCCGACTCGGCCTCGACGTTCGGCGTTCGCCCCGGGCCGGCGGGCGGCGGGATGCGCACCCCCACGGGCGACATGGGCGTGGGCGCCGCGTCGTGACGCGCCAGCGCCTTCAGCACCTTCTCGCGGTCGGCCTTGAGCGTGTTCACCCTGAGGTCGACGGGAGCCCGCCGCGCCAGCGCATCGCCCTCCGCGGCAGCACGCTCGCCGAATGCCCTGGCGAAGGATGGCGCCAGCCACTCGGGGATGTCGGCCCTGACGTGCAGGGGAGCGTCGATTGGTACGTCGCGTCCGAGCCCGCTGCGCTCGGCTTCGCTGAGCGGCGCCAGCGCATAGTCCGATCCGTCGGCTGCCGAGGCGATCTCGTCGGGGGACATCGCGAGCGCCTTGGGAGCGGCGGCGATGACGAGTGCGCGCGTCGTATCCTCGCCCATGCGGGCGGCGAGCGACAGGCGGCGGCGCAGCACGTCATAGACGAGATTGCCGATGGCGGCGCGGTCGCCGGAGCCGGCGAAACGGTGCGCCTTTCCCCATTCGGCCAGCGCCAGGGCCGCGGGCCGGTGCCGGCCGAAAATCTCGTCCAGCACCTCCACGGCCGCCTTCATCCGCGCGCCAGGACGCATGGGCTAGGTCCCTTTTGAACCCGAAGCTCGCAAGATCGGCTGCTGCAAGGTAGGTGCGAGCTTCGGGTTCGGGACACTAGCGCGCATCGCGCCGGCCCGGGGAGACTTATATTGATGAGCGCCGACCGATCGACCGATGGCGCGTTGTGGCGGAAATGAGTGACGAGGCGCAGCTTTTCGATCGCCGCCTGCTGGTCCGGCGGCGCGACCGCGCCGCTGCGGGGGCGGCGGCACACGATTTCCTGCTTCAGCGCGTGGCGGAGGACTTTGCGGTGCGGCTCGGCGCGGTGCAGCGCCGGTTCCCGACGGTGCTCGATCTCGGCGCCCATCACGGCGTGCTGGCCCGAAGCATCGCCAGCCTTGCCGGCGTCTCGATGGTGATCAGCGCCGAGGCCTCGTGGCGGCTGCTGACGATGTGCCCGCCGCCCCGCGTGCTCGTCGACCCGGAGATGCTGCCGTTCGGGGACGGCTCGCTGGATCTCGTCGTATCAGGATTGACACTGCACCACGTCAACGATGTGCCGGGAACCCTCGTGCAGGTCCGGCGCGCGCTGAAGCCCGACGGGCTGCTGCTGGCGGCGGTGCTCGGCGGGCGAACGCTGACGGAGCTGCGCGAAGCCTTCCTGCTCGCCGAGTCGGACCTGGAAGGGGGCGCCAGCCCGCGGGTCGCGCCATACGCCGACGTGCGCGATTACGGCAGCCTGTTGCAGCGCGCGGGCTTCGCGCTGCCGGTGGTGGACGCCGACGTCGTGACCGTGACCTATGCCTCGCCCCTGGCGCTGATGCGAGATATCCGCGGCATGGGGGCGACGAACGTCCTCGTGTCGCGCCGGCGCCGGCCGTTGCGGCGGAGCACGCTGATGCGGGCCGGCGAGATCTATGTCGAACACCACGCCCGGCCGGACGGGCGTGTCCCGGCGACGTTCGAGATCATCACGCTGACCGGCTGGGCGCCGCACGAGAGCCAGCAGAAGCCGCTGCGGCCCGGCTCCGCCCAGGTGCGCCTCGCCGATGCCCTCGGCACCCGCGAGATCAAGACCGGCGACAAGGCCGCACCGAAGCCGGGGAAGAATGGCCGATGAGCCGGAGCGGCAACTCAGCCCGGCTTGCGCGCGACGATCAGGACCTCGTCGAGGGTGAAGTAGAGAGCGCCGTCATGGCGCCGCGCCCTGAGGAATGCGCGTAGGGCCGGTGAGGCATCGGTCAGCATGGTTTCGAGCCTGGCTGCCGTCTCGGGCGCGGCACTCATGCGCTCCACCCAGGGGCCGAGCTCCATCTCCTTGGGCATGAGCTCGAGATGCCCGATCGTGAAGCCGCTGTCGGCGATCAGCGTTTTCCACTCCTCCGTCGTCAGACAGCGGCCGTGGCTCGGGTCGCGCAATCGCTCGAAGGTGTTGTAGGCGTCCGCAGCGTTTTGCAGCTCGTCGGATGTGAACCCGGGCGTCGAGGCCGAGTCCGGCGAGATGTTGTCGACCAGCGCGAAGACACCGCCAGGCTCGAGCACCCGCCACACCTCGGCAACGAATCGCGGGATATCGGGGAAATGATGCGCCGCGATCCGGCACGTCACGAGCTCGAAGCTGGCATCCGCAAAGGGCAGCGCCTGAGCGTCGGCCTTGGCGACGGTGATGTTGGCGACACCACGGGCGCTGGCGAGCTTGCCCGCTTCGGCCAGCATCTCGTCGGTGATGTCGGTTGCAGTGACACGGGCGACATGCGGCGCGAACGCCAGCGCCGTATGGCCGGCGGCGGTGGCCACGTCGAGCGCGCGCCAGTGCTTTTCCGGCCTCACCACCTCGACCAGGCGCTGCAGGCTGGCGCCCTTGGCGTGGACGGCCGAGGTCACGTAGCCGGCCGCATGGGCGCCGAATTGCTGCTCGACGAGAGATCGGGACATGGCCGTTTGCTCCCCGGCGACGCCCATCGGCGATGCGGCCGGGCTCAGCTCCAGTGCCGCACGTCGACGAAGTGCCCGGCGATGGCTGCGGCTGCGGCCATGATGGGCGAGACCAGGTGCGTGCGCCCCAGCCGGCCCTGCCGGCCTTCGAAGTTGCGGTTCGAGGTCGAGGCGCAGCGCTCGCGCGGCTTGAGCTGATCCGGGTTCATGCCGAGGCACATGGAGCAGCCCGCCTCGCGCCAGTCGAAGCCGGCCTCCTTGAGGACCTTGTCGAGGCCCTCCGACTCGGCCTGCTCCTTGACCAGACCAGAGCCGGGCACGATCATCGCGTAGATGTGCGAGGCGACCTTCTTGCCTTGCGCGATACGGGCCACCTCGCGCAGGTCCTCGATCCGCCCGTTCGTGCACGAGCCGATGAAGACGCGGTCGAGCTTGACGTCGGTGATCCTGGTGCCGGGCACAAGGCCCATGTACTCCAGCGCGCGCTTCATGGACGCCCGCTTTCCCTCGTCGGCGATGCTGTCGGGATCGGGCACGGCACCCGTGATGGACACGACATCCTCGGGGCTCGTGCCCCAGGTGACGATCGGCGGCAGGTTGGCAGCATCGAGCCTCACCTCGCGATCGAAGCGGGCGCCTTCGTCCGAGTGCAGTGTCTCCCAGTAGTGCATGGCCATGTCCCAGGCGGCGCCCTTGGGCGTCTTGGGCCGGCCTTTCAGGTACTCGAAGGTCTTCTCGTCCGACGCGATCATGCCGGCGCGGGCGCCGCCCTCGATCGACATGTTGCACACCGTCATGCGGCCTTCCATCGAAAGCGCGCGGATCGCCTCGCCGGCGTATTCGATGACGTGCCCGGTGCCGCCCGCGGTGCCGATCTCGCCGATGATCGACAGGATGATGTCCTTCGCGGTCACACCCTGCGGCAGCCTGCCGTCCACGGTGACGCGCATGTTCTTCGCCTTGCGCTGGATCAGCGTCTGCGTGGCGAGCACGTGCTCGACCTCCGAGGTGCCGATGCCGTGGGCGAGCGCGCCGAAGGCGCCGTGCGTCGAGGTGTGGCTGTCGCCGCAGACGATGGTGGTCCCCGGCAGCGTGAAGCCCTGCTCCGGGCCGATGACGTGGACGATGCCCTGCCGGCGATCGAGCTCGTCGTAGTACTCGACGCCAAATTCCCTCGCGTTCCGCGCCAGCGCCTCGACTTGAGTCCGGCTTTCGGGGTCGTCGATGCCGAGCCGCCGGTCGGAGGTCGGCACGTTGTGATCGACGACGGCCAGCGTCTTGTCCGGCGCGCGCACCTTCCGCCTGGCCATGCGCAGCCCCTCGAAGGCCTGCGGCGAGGTCACCTCGTGCACGAGGTGGCGATCGATATAGAGCAGGCAGGTGCCGTCGGCCTGCCGGTCGACGACATGGTCTTCGAAGATCTTGTCGTAGAGGGTGCGCGCCATTCCAGTGCCTCCTGGGTCCTCTGGCCTCCCTGATAGCCCGTTGCAGCGCCGCTGCAAACCCCGCCGGCGTGCGAACGGACCGCGCAGCGGGAGCGCGCAAAAAAACCGGGCCGCAAGGGCCCGGTTCAAGGTCGAGTCCGCATCCCGAAGGATGCGTGAAGGCGTCAAAGGGAGGGTACGGCCTTCATCAGCTGTCCGTCACAGCTGCACGTCATTTAAGCAACCTGAGCACGATTGCAGCAAGACGCGGGACCGCATGTTTGCCATGCGGGTCTCGCATGCCTAACGCCCCGGGGCGCCTCAGGATTTCCAGATACGCGCCTTGGAGACCAGGAAGTCGCGCAGCACCTGCACCTTCTTCGACGTCCTCAACTCCTCGGGATAGACGAAGATGATCGGCATTTTCGGCAGTTGCACCTCGGCCAGCACCGTCACGAGGTCGGTTTCCTCCTCGGTCAGGTAGTCCGGGATCAGCCCGATGCCGATGCCGGTGCGGATCGCGTACTTCAGCGCCACGACGCTGTTGGCCCGGAAGGAGGGTATCCGCGGCTCTTTGCCATCCCGGCCTGCCGTCTCGAGCCAGCGGATCACGGAAAGGTGCTGAGCCGGGGTCCCGCTGTAGGAGACGAACCTGTGGCGGTCGAGCTCGTCGAGCGATTGCGGTGCGCCATACCTGCGCACGTACTGCGTGGAGGCGAACGCCCGTATGCGCATCGTGAACAGCGGCCGGCGGATCAGGTCCGCCTGCTCGGGCTCGCGCGTCCAGATGGCGACATCGGCCTCGCGCATCGAGATGTCGATCTGGTCGTCGTTGAGGACGAGCTCGATGCGAATGTCGGGATAGAGCTCCATGAACTCCCGCAGGCGCTGCGTCACCCAGACCGTCCCGAGCCCGACCGGCGCCGTGATCCGCAGCTCGCCGGTCGGCTTGGTGGTCGTGTCGGACAGCAGCATCTCCGCCGTCTGCAGCTTGTTCATCACCTCGGCGGCGGTGCGGTAGAGCATCTCGCCCTGCTCGGTCAGCACCAGCCCGCGCGCGTGGCGGTGGAAGAGCGCGACCCCGAGATCCCTCTCGAGCGCGGAGACCTGGCGGCTCACAGCGGACTGGCTCATGCGCAGCGCATCGCCGGCGTGCGTGAAGCTGCCGGCCTCTGCTGCGGCGTGGAAGATCCTCAGCTTGTCCCAGTCCATGACGTTTGTCCTGCCGGTATTCGCGCGACCGCGTTCCAGCAGAACCTGACCCGAGGTCAGCGGTCCCATGCTCAAAGCTCTCGCTGCTGCTGCTTCGGACGGATGGCTCTTCGCGTCTAGCGCGGCCGTTTGCTAATGTTTGCGGCACAGCTTAAGCCCAAAAGATGCAAAAACAAGGGGGCTCGCGGGGATCGCGCCGCCGCAGCTACCAGGTCGCGATCGATGCCGCACCCGTATGGCCCGCCAGGAAGCGCTCGGCCTCGAGGGCAGCCATGCAGCCCATGCCGGCCGCGGTCACGGCCTGGCGGAAGATGTCGTCCTTCACGTCGCCGGCGGCGAACACGCCCGGAATCGAGGTCGCGGTCGAGTCCGGCCTGGTGATCAGATATCCCGACGGCTTCATCTCGAGCTGGCCCTTGAACAGCTCGGTGGCCGGAGCGTGGCCGATGGCGATGAATACCCCGTCGACGCGCCGCTCGCCGACCTCGCCCGACTTGAGGTTTCTCAGGCGCACGCCGGTGACGGACCTGGGATCGGCAGTGCCGACGATCTCCTCGACCGCCGTGTCCCAGACCACCTCGATCTTGGGGTTCGCGAACAGCCTCTGCTGCAGGATCTTCTCGGCCCTGAAGCTGTCGCGGCGGTGGACGACGGTCACGCGACTGGCGAACTTGGTGAGAAACATGGCCTCCTCGACGGCGCTGTTGCCGCCGCCGACCACGATCACCTCCTTGCCCTTGTAGAAAAAGCCGTCGCAGGTGGCGCATGCGGACACGCCATGGCCCTTGAACGCCTCCTCGCTCGGCAGCCCCATCCATCGCGCCTGCGCGCCGGTGCAGACGATGAGCACGTCGCAGGTGAAGGTGTCGCCCGAATCGGCCTCGAGCCGGAACGGGCGCTGCTGCAGGTCCACCTTGGAGACATGGTCCATGATCACTCGCGTGCCGACGTGCTCGGCCTGGGCTTTCATCTCCTCCATCAGCCAAGGGCCCTGGATGACCTCGGCGAATCCCGGGTAGTTCTCGACATCCGTCGTTATGGTGAGCTGTCCGCCGGGCTGGACGCCCTGGATGAGCACCGGGGCGAGCATGGCGCGTGCGGCGTAGATCGCGGCCGTGTAGCCGGCCGGACCGGAGCCGAGAATGAGGATTTTGGCGTGTATCGTCTGCGACATGTCGTGCTCACGGTGATTCGCGGGCCTCGGGAGGGCGGGCCATAAAGCCCCGCGCGGCTTGTCCCGTCAATCGCGCTCGGGGATCTCGGGCCGCTTGCGCAAACGGCGGCGCTGCCCTGCCGTTCCAGCGCAAGCGGCTGGGGATCGCAACCGGATCCCAGCTCGTCGCGGCGGGGAAAACGGCTGGCGCAAGCTGCTCTATTCGCCCGGCGGCCTGTTGCGCATCGCCAGCGTCCTGAGCCGCAGCGCATTGAGGCGGATGAAGCCTTCGGCGTCCTTCTGGTCGTAGGCGCCGCGATCGTCCTCGAACGTGACGAGGGTGGAGGAGTAGAGCGACTTCGGGCTCGTTCGGCCGATGACGATGACATTGCCCTTGTAGAGCTTCAGCCGCACCTCGCCCTCGACGTGCTCCTGGCTCCTATCGATCAGCGCCTGCAGCATCTCGCGCTCCGGGCTGAACCAGAAGCCGTTGTAGATCAGCTCCGCATAGCGCGGCATCAGCTCGTCCTTGAGGTGGGCGGCGCCGCGGTCGAGCGTGA
>JAHDXT010000084.1 GCA_023384095.1 Hyphomicrobiaceae bacterium | reverse complement strand
TCGCGCTCGGCAACTGGGCGGCGGTCGAGCAGGCGCCGGGCGTCGGCAAGAAGCTGGCGCAGCGCGTCGTGGCGGAGCTGAGGGAGAAAGCGCCGGTGCTGTCCGTCGGCGCGATCGACATCCCCGCCGGGGGGCGCGCCAACGGCGCCGCCGCCGCTCCGCCCGAGGGCAACGCCGCTGCGGAGGCGATCTCGGCGCTGACCAATCTCGGATACGCGCCGCAACAGGCCGCAGGCGCCATCGCTGCTGCAATGGGCGAGCTGGGCGGGGTGGCCGACGTCGCCCGCCTGATCAAGCGGGGCCTTAAGGAGCTGGCGAGGTGACAGAGCGAATAGCGTATAGGGAGTAGCGAATAGTGAGAGCGTCAAGCGCGATTTTCCCTACTCTCTGATTCGCTATTCGCTATTCGCTATTCGCTAAAATCACACGAGCGGGAGCAGGGGCAGGCGCGATGACGGACCGCCTCGTCACAGGAGCGAAGCGCGAGGCGGACGCCTTCGAGGCGACGATCCGCCCGCAGTCGCTCGACGAATTCATCGGCCAGGAGCAGGCGCGGTCCAATCTCAAGGTGTTCATCCAGGCGGCCCGGTCGCGCGGCGATGCGCTCGACCACGTGCTGTTCGCCGGGCCGCCGGGGCTCGGCAAGACGACGCTGGCGCAGATCATGGCGAAGGAGCTCGGGGTGGGGTTCCGCGCCACGTCCGGGCCCGTCATTTCCAAGGCCGGCGATCTCGCGGCGCTGCTGACCAACCTGGAAGAGCGCGACGTGCTGTTCATCGACGAGATCCACCGCCTCAATCCCGCCGTCGAGGAGATCCTCTATCCCGCCATGGAGGATTTCCAGCTCGACCTGATCATCGGCGAAGGGCCGGCGGCGCGCTCGGTGCGCATCGACCTGTCGAAATTCACGCTGGTCGGCGCCACGACGCGCGCCGGCCTGCTCACCACTCCGCTGCGCGACCGCTTCGGCATTCCCATCCGGCTCAACTTCTACACGGACGAGGAGCTGGAGCGTGTGGTCGCCCGCGGCGCGCGCGTGCTCGGCGCCGACGTCAGCGCCGATGGTGCGCGGGAGATTGCGCGCCGCTCGCGCGGTACGCCGCGCATCGCCGGCCGGCTGCTGCGCCGGGTCCGGGATTTCGCTTCCGTCGCACAAGCCGCCGTCATCGATGCCGCCACCGCCGACAAGGCCCTCGGCGCGCTGGAGGTGGATACGGCGGGCCTCGATGCGCTCGATCACCGTTATCTCACCTGCATCGCCAGCAACTACGAGGGGGGCCCGGTCGGCATCGAGACGATCGCAGCGGCGCTGTCGGAGCCGCGCGATGCGCTCGAGGAGATCGTCGAGCCCTATCTCCTGCAGCAGGGTTTCATCGGCCGCACGCCGCGGGGGCGCATCGTGACGCTGAAGGCCTACCGGCACCTTGGCCTGGCCGGGCCGGCCCGTGCCGCGACGCCCCAGATCGGCCTGTTCGATCCGGAAACGGACGATGGCGATGGGATGGATGGCCGGTCAGGCACGGGCTGATCGCGACAGGGCTCTGGTTTCCGCTATTGTAGACGTGTATCGGCCCGGATTGCCGGGGTCCCAGGGAGTTCGCGGTGGTCAGTGGCGGCAAACCGGGTGCGGACGGCAGTCCGGCCGGCGATGTGGCGGCGGCGGGCCTCGGTCAATCGAACAACACCGCCGGCATCATCGCCATGCTGGTCGCCATGGCGAGCTTCGCCTGCGGCGATTCTCTGATGAAGCTGTCCGCGGTGGCCATGCCGACGGGCGAGCTGGTCTGGCTGCGCGCCCTGGCGATGGCCTCTGCGAGCTTCCTCTATGCACTCGTGACGGGAGCCTTCCGCAACGCCTGGCGACTCGTCGCGCCGCCCATGCTGTTGCGCGCGGTCGGTGATGTCGGCGGCGCGATCTGCTTCCAGTCGGCGCTGGCGCGCATGGCGTTCGCCGATCTCATCGCGATCATTCAAGTGAACCCGCTGCTGGTGACGGCCGCTTCTGCCGTATTCCTCGCCGAACGGGTCGGCTGGCGGCGGTGGACGGCGGCCGCGGTGGGGCTCGTCGGCGTGCTGCTCATCATCCGTCCGGGCACGAGCGCCTTCACCTGGTGGAGCATGATCGCCATCATCTCCGTGCTTTTCGCGACCTTGCGCGACGTGTCCACCAAGAGCATCGACCGGGCGGTGCCGGCGGTGCTCATCATATGGCTCTCCTCGACCCTCGTAGGCATCGGCGGTCTGTCGCTCGCCATATTCGAGGACTGGGTCTGGCCGGAGCCTGGCGTGGTGCTGCAGGTGATGGGCGCCGGCGCATTCTCGCTCATCGGCCACATCTGCATCATCACGGCCGTGCGCACGGGCGAGCTGTCGGCAGTGGCGCCGTTCCGCTACTCGATCGTCGTCTGGGCGCTGATTCTGGGGCTGCTGATCTGGGGGGACCTGCCGGACCTGCTGACGCTGCTCGGCATGGTGATCGTGACGGCAGCGGGCCTTTATTCCTTCCACCGCGAGCTCGTCGCACGGCGCAAGACTTGAGGAAGAACGATGAACCGTTGTGACCAAAGCCGCAGACGCGATCCCGGCTCGCGCGCGGAACGATGCGTTATCAGAGCCTAATAGCGCCGCGGCCGCGCTTGGCCGGGAACGCAGGACGGTGCCGTTCTGCTCGCCAATGACAGTCCCGTTCAGCCGAGCTGCGCCAGCACGCCTGCGTGATCCTCCAGGAAGTCGTCGAATGCGGTGACGAGCGCGTTGTGATCGGCCTCGGAGAGCGGCAGCGACAGGCTCATGAAGCCGCGGCGAGCCAAATAGAACCCGCGCAGGTTGAGGCCGAGGTGCAGGAGCTTGCGGGCGGCGGCCGGGCAGGCGGCGTGGTCCGCCGGCCGGCGGATCGGCTTGCGCTGCGGATGGAAGCACAGCATCGAGCCGCGCCCCGCCAACTGCATCGGCACGTCGTGCCTGGCGATCACGGCGTCGAGACGCTGCCGCAGCCGGTCGCCGCCGGCGTTGAGCCGCTGCGCACTGTCCGGGGTGAACACCTTTTCCAGCCCGGCGATGCCGGCGGCCATCGTCAGCACATTGTTGTTATAGGTCCCGGAGTGCGTGAACCCGTCCTTGCGGGTCGGGTCGAGCCGGCTCATCAGCTCGCGGCTGCCTCCGAACGCGCCGAAGGTGACGCCGCCGCCGAGATACTTGCCGAACGAAACCAGGTCCGGCGCGAGCCCGAGCGACCCGTGCATGCCGCCGGGCGCAAGGCGCGAGGTCATCACCTCGTCGAACACGAGCACGATGCCGTGCCGCCGCGTCTCCTCGCGCAGCATCGCGAGGAACTCCCGGTCGGCCGGGATGCAGCCGCCGGCGCCCAGCACCGGCTCGACGATCACCGCGGCCAGCCTGCCGGCATTCTCCGTGATGAGGCGGCGGGCGCCTTCTGGGTCGTTGTAATCGCCCATGACGAAGTCGAACGGCGCGTTGACGCGGGAGGGGCCGCTCGTAAACGACAGGAAACCGCCGTGGTAGGCGCCGTTGAAGGCCATCACTGCGTCCCGCCCCGTGGCGGCGCGCGCAAGACCGACGCACATCAGGTTGGCCTCGCTGCCCGAATTGCAGAAGCGGACCAGCTCGACCGCGGGAAAGCGCTCGCACATGAGCTCGGCGAGCCGCGCCTCGTAGGCATTGGGGCCGCCCAGCACGAGGCCGCCCGACAGCGCCTCCCGGATCGCCTCCGCGATCGCCGGCTCGGAATGGCCGTAAAGCCCGGCCGTGTACTCGCCAAGGTAGTCGGCGTAGACATGCCCGTCGAGGTCGGTGATCCGTGCCCCCTCGCCCTTGGCGATCGCCACCGGGAACGGATCATAATGCAGGATCGTGCGCGTGTTGCCGCCGGGCATGCTGCGGGCGGCGGACTCGAACCGCGCCTTGCTCTTCGGATTGGCGCTGATGTATCGCGCCTCGACATCGGCGGCCGCGGCGTCGAGGCTGATGTTGCGCTTCGCCGTTGACGACGTCGACACGGACCGGGCCTCCAGGCTGCGCGAACAAGAACGTCTGAAGTCTGCGCAAGCGGCATCGGTTGTCAACCTGGGGCCTATGCCCAGACCCCGCATCCGGCATCCCGAGCGAGAGCTGCCGAACGGCTGCTCGGCGCGTTTCAATCCCGTGTCGGCATCGTCTAGCGGCATGCTGTGTACACGCAATGCCGTCATGTGGCCGAATGTTCACACTGGCCGTAAATTTACTCTGCTGAGAGATGGATCGCTTTTCCATCTTTTGCGTTGCGGACCTAGACGGGCATCATGAGTACAGAAGGTCGCCTCCCTGACGAGAGCGGCGGATGGCTTGCACTGCCGCCGGCATGACGTTTAAAGGGAGTACTGACCATCTCGGAGCGCCGGTTCACTTGGCGTTACCGATTACGCCTGTAATTGGTGGTCCGTCCAGTCGATCGAAGTGCGAATGTTCTCGGTCCAGCGTGGAGGTTCATGCGATGAGGTTGCTTTATTCGGGGTGGGTGGCGCTCACTGGCATCCTGTTGATGGTGCCGCCTGCAACTGCAACCCCGACCGGCTCCTCGCCTGAACCGGTGATGCAGACCGCGGCCACTCCTCCAACGACAGCTCCGGCGCCGGCGCCTGCCGGCGAGGCCGTTCCCGCAACTCTCAGTCCCGGCGGGATCAAGGGCGAGCCCAAGGCCGACCCGCAGCCGGACGCCGGCAGCGAGCCGGCGGCATTGCAGATGCCGGCTATCGAGCCGGAACCGCCCAAGCCGGTGGTCACGCTCAAGGTGGACATCGACCTGTCGGCGCAGCGCATGACCGTGAAGAACGGGGGCGACGTGCTCCACGTCTGGCCGATATCGTCCGGCCGGCGCGGCTATTTCACGCCCAACGGAACCTACCAGCCACAGTGGCGGGCCAAGATGTGGCGCTCGCGCCAATACTACGGCGCGCCCATGCCGCATGCGGTCTTCTTCCACCGCGGCTATGCCGTGCACGGCACCTACGCGACCGGCATGCTCGGCCGCCCGGCTTCCCATGGCTGCATCCGCCTGGCGCCGAAGAACGCGGCAGCGTTCTACAAGCTGGTCGGTCAGCACGGCATGGAATCGACTGAGATCGTGGTCCGCGGCAAGGCCAATGTCGCTTCGCCGAAGGTCGCCAGGAGCCGCAAGTCGGGCTCGCGCACGCGGCAGGCGAGCTCCAGTCGCCGCTCCACGGGTGGCTATGCCGGATACGGCGCTCCCTGGTGGACGTGGTGAGACGCACCCCTTCAGCCCTCCCCTTGACGGGGAGGGCGGCGCGGCGGAGCCGCGCGGGTGGGGTGGGGCCACAGACGAGACGACGGCGCAAGAGCACCCCCACCCCCGGCCTCTCCCCGCAAGGGGGAGGAGAGAAGTGCGCGCTCACCGTTTTAGTCTCAACCGGCGCGCGCGGCGGCGGCGTCGAGGAGCCGGGCCGGCAGCGCGCGCTTGAGGAGGGCGGCAGCGTAGCTCGGCGCGGTCACGTAGTAGCGCACCTTGGGCCGGCGGCTTTCGACGGCGTGGACCAGCTTTCGAGCCACCGCCTCGGGCTCGAGCTTGAACGTCTGCCGGCCGCCTCGCTCCAGCGCCTCGATCATTCGCCGGTAGCGCTCGCGGTGAACGGAGCTCTCGATGTCGACGTTGGCTACGGCCGCGGCCAGCGCGCTGGCGACGAAACGCGAGCGGATGGGTCCCGGCTCGATCAGCGAGACATGGATGCCGGTGCCGGCCAGCTCCAGCCTGAGCGCGTCCGTCAGCCCCTCGAGCGCGAACTTCGAGGCGCAGTATGCGCCCCGGAACGGGGCGGCGACGAGGCCGAGCACGGATGAGCACTGCACGACGCGGCCCTGACCGTTGGCCCGCATCGCCGGGATCAGCCGGCGCGTGAGATCGTGCGTGCCGACGACGTTCACCTCGAGCTGGCGGCGCAGCACGTCCGGCGCGATGTCCTCCACCGCGCCGGGCTGGCCATAGGCGGCATTGTTGAAGAGGGCGGTGAGCCGGCCGCCGGTGCGGCTCAGCGCTTCCCCGGCGCAGCCGGCGACGGCCGCGGCATCGGCGAGCTCGAGGTGGATCGCCTCCAGACCATGGTCGTCGACAAGGCGCTGCAGATCCCCGGGCTTTCGCGCGGTGGCCAGCACGCGCCAGCCCCGTGCTCTCAGCATCACTGCCGAGGCGAGCCCTATGCCGGAGGAGCAGCCTGTGATCAGGATGGAGCGATCGGCCATGTCTTCTCGCTTAGCCGCTGTGCAGGCAATTTGCTAGGCTGCGCCGATTGCTCGCGCATAGCAGGAGGTCGCTATCATGCCCGCGAGGTACAGGCCGGAGACGATCCTGGCGCAGGCTGGCGGCGCGGTCGATGCGGAAACGGGCGCCATCGTGCCGCCGATCCACATCGCGACGACCTTCCTGCGCGATCCGGACAACCAGTACCGCAGGGGTTTCGCCTACGGCCGCCCCGACAACGCCACCGTGCGGCAGACCGAGGCCATGCTGAGCGCGCTCGAAGGTGGCGCGGCGAGCCTGCTGCTCGCCTCGGGGATGGCGGCGGCGACATCGCTGTTCCTGGCGCTGCCGCGGCCTGCTCACATCGTCGCCCCGCGCGTCATGTACTGGGGGCTGCGCAAGTGGCTCGTCGAGGATGCGCCCGCGCACGGGCTGACGGCGAGCCTGGTCGACGGGGCAGACCTCGGCGCCATCGCCGCCGCAACCCGCCCCGGCGAGACGCGGCTCGTCTGGATGGAGACGCCCGCCAACCCGCTTTGGACCATCACCGACATCAAGGGCGCGGCGACAGCGGCGCATGCGGCGGGCGCGGCGCTTGCGGTCGACTCGACGGTGGCGACGCCCATCCTGACCCGGCCGCTGGCCGAGGGCGCCGATGTCGTCATGCACGCGGCGACGAAATACCTGAACGGGCATTCCGACGTCGTTGCCGGCGCGCTCTCCTTCGCCAGGACGGAAGGACTGTTCGAGCGTGCCGCGGCCGTGCGCGCCAGCCTCGGCGCGATCCTCGGCCCCATTGAGGCCGCGCTCCTGCTGCGCGGCCTTCGCACGCTGCATCTCAGGGTCGGTGCGCAGTGCGCGGCGGCGATGAAGATCGCCCGGCACTTCGCGGCAGACCCGCGGGTGGCGGAGGTTCTCTATCCCGGTCTGGAAAACCATCCCGGGCACGCCGTCGCCGCGCGCCAGATGCACGGCGGGTTCGGCGGCATGCTGTCGATCCGGGTTCGCGGGGGCGAGGAGGCGGCGATCGCGACCGCCGCCGGCGTCGCGTTGTGGAAGCGCGCCACCTCGCTCGGCGGCGTCGAGAGCCTGATCGAGCACCGTGCCAGCGTCGAGGGGACGGCCAGCCCGTGCCCGCCGGATCTGCTGCGGCTGTCGGTCGGCATCGAGGCGGCGGAAGACCTGATTGCCGACCTGGATCGGGCTCTGGCGGCAGCGCGATGAGTTTATCGGCGGCGCGGGTCCGTGCTGGCGTCCGCCTGTGAGCGCTGCCCCACGAGGAACCAAGTCTCCTGCCGGCCGACGCCCTTGATCTCCGTCAGCCCCCGGGACTCCAGATCGAACGCATGCTGGAGCCGTTCGCGGCAGACCGGGCAGACATGGATGCGGCCGGGTGCGCCCAGGCTCTCGAGCCGCGCGGCGAGGTTCACGGCGTCCCCCCACACGTCATAGCTGAACTTGCGCGTCCCGATGACGCCCGCCAGCACCGGCCCCGCCGCCATGCCGACGCGCATCTGCAGCGCCAGCCCGGTCTCGGCGCGCACCCGCGCGACCGTCTCCAGCATATCGAGAGCCATGCGCGCCAGGCGCTCGGCGTGGTCCTCCGCCGGCTCCGGCAGCCCCGCCGCGGCCATGTACGCGTCGCCGATCGTCTTGATCTTCTCGACGCCGTGCCTTGCCGCCAGCTTGTCGAACTCGCTGACGATGTGGTTGAGCAGGTCGACGACTTTCGCCGCTCCGAGACTGCGCGCCAGCGCCACGAAGCCCGAGATGTCGGCGAACAGCACGCTGACCTCGTCGTGGCTGTCCGCCACCAGCTCGCCCGGTCGCGCCTTGAGGCGGTCGGCGACGCTGTCCGGCAGGATGTTGCGCAGCAGGGTGTCGGTTTCCGCCCGGGCCCGCTCGACGAGCCGGAAGGCATACCAGATCGAGGCCGCGATCAGGCCCACAGTCGAGATGGCCGCCTGCGTGTAAAGCGAGTCGAGAACCTCCTGGTCGGCCCTGATCAGCGCCACCTCGCTCGGGAACTGGAACCAGGCCACGAGGTGAAGAACGAGCCCGATGACGACGACGGCGGTGACCAGCCTCAACCGCTCCAGGCCGAACACCACGAACGGCGCCGCGGCGGCGATGATGTATTGCAGATGTATTCCCGATGACCGGCCCAGGTACGCCGTGAATGCCATCAGGGCGATGTACTCGCTGACGACGATCAGCAACCCGCCTGCGATGTCGCTGAACCGGTGCATCGCCGGCACCAGCAGCGCCATCACGAGCAGCGCCACGTTGATGAACACGAGCGGCTTGTAGGTCTCGAAATCGAGCTGGATGTGCTGGAGCGCATAGCCGGCCGTGGTGGCGGCGACCAGATAGGCGAACAGGTTGAGGATGAGCAGCCGCCGGCGGACGTCCGGGGGGTAGCCGGCGGTGCCGAGCTCGGCCAGCCCCTTGACGCGCCGGCCGAGACGGCGCGCTGCAGGGTGCCGGAACAGGCTCGGCAGGGGGAGACGGCCCCGAGGCAGCCGGAGCCTCGGCATCGCCGGCAGACCCTGGAAGCGACCGGGCGTTTGCGGATCGTGGCCGCCCGTGGGTCCGCCGCCGGCGCCGTGGTCTCGCGCAGCACCGCTTCCCGGCGCCAGCTCGACCCGCCAGCCGGTCCCGTGTCCTCCGGCTCGATCCACCGAATGCTCCCTGCGTGATGACGATGCCGGCGCGGCGAGCCGCCGTCATTCGAGCTCCGCCATCTGCCTCAGCTCGTCGATGTCGCAATCGATGAGCGAATCCTGCCGCCGGATGGCCTCCATGTCCTCCAGCAGCGTCAGCGCCGCGTTGACCTTCGGCCGGCTGGCGCCGAGCAGCAATGCAAGCTCGCCCTGCGACATGCCGATGTCGATCTTCTCCCGCCCGGACGTGGCCACACCGTCGCGCTGGCGCAGCAGACCCAGCAGGAAGCGGGCGAGCCGCACCTCGATGCGGTGCAGGGCGACGCCCTCGAGCTGCAGGTCCGTCTCCCTGATGCGCGAGCACAGGAAGGCGATCGCCGCCTCCGCGAACGGTGGCGAGGACTGCACGAGCCGGTGCAGTGTCGTGTGCGACAGGGTCATGGCCCTGACCGCGCTCACCGCCGTCGCGTCGGCCGTGCGCAGGCCGCCGTCGAGCGCGGCGATCTCGCCGAACACGTCCCCTCTGGCGGCATGGGCGAAGGTGAGCTCGCGCCCCTCGCTCGATAGCACCGAGAGCCTGACCCGGCCTTCCAGCACCAGATAGACGTCCTTGCCGACATCGCCGCGCGAGAAGATCGACTGCCCGGCTCGGAACGAGGTCTCCCGCATCTGCCTGGCGACGTCGAGCCGGCTGCCGTCGTCGAGCTTGCCGAACAGCTTCGTATTGCAGAGCAACTGCGCGACACCGGCCTGTGGCGTCATGGCACTCTCCTCCCTTCACGCGTCGCCTTGCAGGCTGATCTGCCGCCCAGAGTAACTGACACGGCTCGAAACTGCGAGCAATGGTCGCATCGAGGCGTGGTGAGCGGCGTCCGCGGCCCGCAGGCGGTGCGGCCCGGCCGGGCCGGCGCCCCTTGCGTCGGGGAGGCCGACCGCTCATTCTGTGCGTTGATCTGGGCAGGGCTGCCTCAGGCCGGGCGAGCGCGGCAAGTGCCGGCCCGGCTTCGGCCGGCATGCCCCGCCGACAGACGCCGCTCCGTCCTCCATCCATGGCAACGGGTCTCCTGGAATGATCTCGACCAGAACTGGCCTCCTCTCCGCCCTGGGCCGCTCGGATGGCCCCAGGCGCGAGACGCTCCGGCGGGCGCTCGCCAGGTCCCGGAGCGGCAGCCGAGCGGCGCTCGAGCGGCCGAAGCTGGTGCTGGCCAGCGCCTCGCCCCGGCGGCTGATGCTCCTCTCGCAGGTCGGCATCACGCCCGATGCCTTGCGGCCGGCCTCGCTCGACGAGACGCCCCGCAAGGGCGAGATGCCCCGTGCGCTGGCGACCCGGCTGGCGCGCGCCAAGGCCGAGGCGGCGCGCGACCAGATCGTCAACGACCGGGACCTGGCCGACGCCTTCGTCCTGGCGGCCGACACGGTCGTGGCGGTCGGGCGGCGAACCGTGCTGAAGCCGACGACGGTCGACGAGGCGGTCGCGGCGCTGCAGCTCCTGTCGGGCCGCGCGCACCGCGTTCTCACCGCGCTCTGCCTCGTCACGCCCGAGGACCGCGAGCGCGTGAAGCTCATCGACACGCGCGTGCGCTTCAAGCGGCTGGCGAGGGAGGAGATCGAAGCCTATATCGCCTCCAGGGAATGGCGCGGAAAGGCCGGCGGCTACGCCATCCAGGGGCTTGCCGGCTGCTTCGTGCAGAAGATCGTCGGGTCCTACACGAATGTCGTGGGGCTGCCGCTCACCGAGGCGGTCGGGATGCTGACCGGCGAGGGCTTCCCCGTGCACTTCGCTTGGGTCAGGTCCGCCGATACCGAGATCGACTGACGAGGAGATGCCACCGGTCCGATGGACCCTGTCGACAGAGAGGGCAGGATGCGCGGGCGCTGCCCCATCTGCGGCGCGACGCCGGACCCTGCCCACAGCCCGTTCTGCTCGCGCCGCTGCGCCGACATCGACCTGTCGCGCTGGCTGCGCGGGGCCTATGCCATACCGGCGCGATCGGCTGACGACGAGGAGGACGGGAGCGCCGCCGGCAGCGCGACTCCGGCTGGCCAAGGCGCTGGACAGCCCGACGGCGACGAACTATAAACCGCGGGCCTCGCGGCCGGGCCCCTCCCGCGCCGCCCGTGCCCAAGCCCAGGTAGCTCAGTTGGTAGAGCACGTGACTGAAAATCACGGTGTCGG
>JAHDXT010000083.1 GCA_023384095.1 Hyphomicrobiaceae bacterium | reverse complement strand
GCTGTCCGGCGGCAACGTCGACCCGGCGCTGTTCGCCGAGATCATCCAGGAGTGATGCGGAACCACTTACGCCTGGGGCGCGACTGGGCTCGAGCGCTGGCGAGGTCCTGAGGGGTCAGCCGGCCACCGGCTTTGCCGGTGAGCGGCTGACCCCTGGCCAACCTGGGAAGCGGCAGTACCCGCAAATCGGTCTATTCCGGCTCCGTCAGATCCTCGAGGTCCGCACGCTTGCCGTCAGGCCCATTTTCGTCGCCGGCCAGGCCCGTGATCGAGGGAAGGGCCTCCTCGGCCAGCAGGGCGCTCATCGAGGTCCCTTCTCCCGCCGGCGGCGCCGCGTCGCCGTCGACCTGCGATTCGTGGTTGATCGTCTCCAGCAACGAGCCGAGCCGCGCACAGGCGGCATCGAGCGCGAGGGCGAGCTTCTGCGTGCGCTCCGACTCCAGCGCCTGGCGCACGCTGAGCGCGTAGATGGCCGAGGCCTGGCGGGCGATCTTCTCGCAGGATTCCGCGTTGATGTCGTTCGACTGCAGGGTCCAGGCGAGCTCGTGCAGGTCCTCCGCCGCCCGCAGGATGCCGTCCGCCGGTGCGTCTGCCGGCGTTTCGGCCGACAGCTTCGGCGGTTTCGCCATCAGCTCGGTTCGGGTATCGCGGAGGAACTGCGACAGCTCCTCGATCTCGTTCTGCAACTGGCCGAGCAGCGCCGGCGGCTGGCGGATCGAGCTCTGCAGCCGCTCGATCGCCTCTTCAAGCATGAGGCTGTCGAGCCGGCGGGCGCGACGGCCATGCTCGGCAAGGAACCAGCGGCCGCGCGGGTTGTCGAGCAGGGCCGCCTCGATGGCTCGGTACTCCTGCTCGACATCGACGGAAATGCGGGCATATGAGGTCTGGTGTTGTTGCATGAGCAGGATCCGATTGCTCCCAGGATGCTGTTTCGCATGACATACGCCGATTCGACGGGCTGCAATGCCCGCACCGTCGATTCGTCCAGAGCCCTTTTTCGATCCGGCCGCCTATGAGCCTGTCCACAGGTCATGCACGATCCTTCAGCCTGCGCCTGTCACTGTTTTTCGCTGCGCTGTTCGTCGTCTACGGCATCCAGCTCCCGTTCTTCCCCGTCTGGCTGGACTGGCGTGGCCTGAGCGCGGCCGAGATCGGCGTCGTCACCGCCGCGCCGCTGTTCCTGCGCCTCCTGGTCGGGCCCGCGGCGGCCTTCCTCGCCGACCGCTCGGGCGACCGGCGGCGCGCCGTCGTGATCGCCTCGGCGTGCGGCTTCGCGGCCGTGCTGGCGCTGAGCCGGTCCCATGCGCTGCCGGTGATCCTGCTGTTCACGGCGGTGTTCCTGGTCGGCGCCCAGACCACCGGGCCGATCGGCGAGGCGATTGCGCTCTCAGGCGTGCGGGAGACGGGCGCCGACTACGGCCGCATGCGCTTGTGGGGCTCGCTGAGCTTCGTCGCCGCGACGTTCGCGGGCGGCGCCCTGGTCGGGCAGCTCGGCGCGCCGTCGGTGATCTGGATGCTGGCCGCCAGCATGGGCGCGCTGCTGGCGGCGGCATGGCTGCTGCCGCCGCCCCGGCCGGCGGGGGAGGGGACGGCGCCCGATGGCCCGCGCGGACGGCTCACGCCGGGGCAGGTGATGCAGGTCGCAGGTTCCGGCGACTTCCTTCTGTTCGTGCTTGCCGCCGGGCTGGTCCAGTCCAGTCACGCCGTGTTTTACGCCTTCGGCGTGCTGCATTGGCAGGCGCAAGGCATCTCCTCCACGACCATCGGCGTGCTCTGGTCGATCGGGGTGCTGTTCGAGGTGATGCTGTTCGCGGGCGCCGGCCGGCTCGTCCATTCGGTTGGACCGCTGGGCTTCATCCTGGCTGGAGGCGTGGCGGCCGTCGTCCGCTGGGGAGCCATGGCATTCGACCCGCCGCTGGCGGTGCTCTTGCCGCTGCAGGCGCTGCATGCGCTCACGTTCGGCGCGACGCACCTCGGCGCCATGCACTACATCCATCGCACGGTGCCGCTGGAGCAGGCCGGGACGGCGCAGGCGCTCCTCGCGGCAGTGACCGGCGGCATCGGGATGGGTGCGGCCACGCTGCTGGCCGGCCTCCTCTACGGGCCGTTCGGCGGGTCGAGCTATCTGGCGATGGCGGCCATCGCGGGCGCGGGCACTGCCGCCGCCCTCATCCTGAAACGGCGGTGATCCCGGGCGGGTCGATGGGCCGCGCTCAGCCCCAAAGCCGCGGATCGGGCGGCGCGATGACGCCGTCGCGGATCGCAAGGCCCCATTCGCGGTCGCGCGAGAGCAATAGCGGGCCGTCGAGGTCCGCCCAGTCGGCGAGCTGCGCGACGAGCATCGCCGGCGCCATGGCCAGCGATGTGGCGACCATGCAGCCGGCCATGATACGAAAGCCGAGGCGGCGCGACTCACGAGCCATCCTGAGCGCCTCGGTGAGGCCGCCCGTCTTGTCGAGCTTGATGTTGACCGCGTCGTAGCGGTCGCGCAGCGTCGCCAATCCGTCCGTCGTGTGGGCCGACTCGTCGGCGCAGACCGGCACGCGCCGATCGATGCGGGCGAGCGCATCGTCGCGGCCCGCCGGCAGCGGCTGCTCGATGAGCTCGAAGCCGGTCTCCGCCGCCACCGCCATGAGGCTCGCCAGATCGGCGGCCTGCCAGCCCTCGTTGGCGTCGGCGACCAGTCGCGCGTCGGGGCGGGCCTGCCGCACCGCGCGCATGCGATCCGCGTCTCCGTGCCGTCCGAGCTTCAGCTTCAGCAGCGGCAGGCTCGGCACGGCGCGCGCTGCCGCCGCCATGGCCTCGGGCGTGCCGAGGCTCACCGTATAGCAGGTGAGGACGGGATGCAGCCCGCCGAGGCCCGCGAGCTCTGCCGCCGGCCGGCCGGCGCGTTTTGCGGCGAGGTCCCACAGCGCGCAGTCGAGCGCGTTGCGCGCGGCGTCGGCCGGCCATTCGCGCTGCAGCCGGCCGCGGTCGAGGTCGGGGCCCGCGGCGCGGATGGCGGCCAGCGTCGCCTCCGGCGTCTGGCCGTAGCGGGGGTAGGGCACGCACTCGCCGCGGCCGACGGCGCCCCCGTCCGAGACGCGGGCGACGACGACGTGCGCCTCGCGCTTGGCGCCTCGCGAAATGACGAAATCACCGGCGATCGGCCAGGTCTCGATGGCGGCGTCGATGATGAGCTTGTCCATGCCCACGCATTGCGCGCCGCCGCGGCAGCCGTCAAGAGAGGCGGCCGCTGGCGTGGGCAAGCAGCAGGTAGACGCGTCCCGTGTCCGACACGAGCTGATTGGCGAGCAGGCGGGCGCTGCCCTCCTGCAGCTCCCCTTCGCGCAGCGAGCGCTCGAACTCGTCGAGGTAGCGGTTGACCATCTGCTGGAAGATCGGGTCCGTCCTGAAGCGGCGGCTGGCCTCGTCGAACGCCGTCCGGCCTTCGGTGGAGTAGATGCTGCGCACCATGATGCCGCGCTGGCCGGCACGGAAGCGCGACCAGATGGCGGACGCCGTCGCCGGATCGAGCGCGCGCGCCAGCAACTCGATGTTGATCGATGGCGGCTTCCCGGGGGCTGGCGGTGCGGCCTGCTGAAGCTGCCGCGGCGCGCCCTCCTCTTCGCGGGACGCGCGGGCCAGCAGATCGCCGAGCGACCAGCTCTCGCGAGCTTCGGTGGCCGGGACCACGGTCTCCGTCGCGGCCGGGGTGCCCGGCACCGGCAGCGAGGCCCTGCGCTGGCGCTGGCCGAGCTCGTTGGCGAGCGTCGAGGTCAGCGAGCTCAGCGAGCGCTGCTTGTCCGGGGGCGTCGGCACGGGCGTCAGGGGACCGCCCGCGATCGGGCCCGGCGGCATCACGTCCCGGCGCGCGGCCTCCCTGGCCGTGAGGTTGGAAAGCTCCTCCAGCGCGCGGAGCTGATCGCTGAGCGCCTTGCGGACAGCCTCGGAGCTCTCGCGGGTCGTGTGCGGCAGCGCCTCGATCTGCCGGCGCAGGCGGGCCTGCTCCGAGGCGAGCTCGCTGGCGGCGCGCTGCGCATGCATGCGCACCTCGGTCGACGTGGCGTTGAACTGGCTCTGCAACTGGCTGAGCTGCTCCGACACCTGGCGGGAGACGTGGGAGAACCTGGCGGTGAGCTCGTCGAACGCGCGATCCGCCTCGACGTTCGCCGCTATCTTCATGCGCTCGATCTCGGCGATTGCCGAGCGCGAGCGCACCTCCGCGCCCTTGGTCAGCTCGTGCGTCAACTGGCGGGCGCGCTGCTCGGCCTGGGTCAGCGATCCCTCCAGCGAGGACGAGGCACCCGACATGACCCGGCCCATCTCCTCGGCCTTGCCGGTCATTCGCTCCAAGGTCCCGCTGAGCTCCTCGTGCCGGCTCTGCAGCGTGGCGTCGATCTTGTAGTTGGCCGACTCGAGCGCGTTGGCGGCGCGCATGATCGTCTGGCCCTGGCCCTCGAACCTGTTGGTCACGCTGTTGATCTGCGAGAGCAGGTTCTCCGAGACGTTCTTCAAGAGCTCCGACTGGCTCGACAGGCCCTCGATGGCCTTCACCGACTGGCGGGTGATGTTCTCGCTCGTGCGGCGGACCGCGGCGATGCCCTGCATGAGCGTCTCGTCGAGCTCGACGGCCTGCCGGCCGATGCTGTCGGTGAGGCTCCGGGCGTGGTTGTCGAGGGCGCCGGTGAGCGCCTCGGCCTTCTCGCCGATGGCGCTGTCGATCGCCAACGTCGAGCGCAGGATCGATTCGTCGAACGCCTTCAGGCGCTCGCTGAACGCCTGGTCGAGGGCCGCGGTGCGCTGCACGAGCTGCATGTCGAGCGCCTGCGCGCGATTGGCGAGCGTCGAGTCGAGGGCGCGGGCGTATTCCTCGAAGACTGTCTGCAGGTTCTCGGTGCGGTTGGCGAGCGAGCTGTCGATGTTCTGCTTGTAGCCTTCGAACATGAGCTGCATCTGCTCGGAGCGGCTGCTCAGCGCATGGCCGAATGATGCGGTGTACTGCTCCAGCACGGCCTGCATCTGGTCCGTGCGGCTGCCGAGCGCGGAGCCGAGTGCGGCGGTGTAGTCTCGCAGCACGCCCTGCATGTGCTCGGTGCGCGAGCCGAGTGTGTGCTCCAGTCTGCCGGTCTGCTCGGCAAGCGACGTCTCGAGCGCCGTCAGGTTCTCTCCGGCGCCCTCGATGATGGTGGCGAGCTTCACCTGCTGGTGAGACAGCTTCTCGATGAGCACCGGCACCTCGCCCGCGATGCTCTTCAGCGAATCGTTGACACGCTCGGTCGTGTTGAGCAGCGCATTGCGCTCCCCCGACAGCTCCTGGATGAGGCTGCGGATCTTGCGCTCGTTGTCCTCGTAGGAGCGTTCGAGCGCCGTGACCTCGTTGTGGACCAGCGCCTCCAGCTCGCCCGCGCGCCCGAGCGCGCGCGAGACGGCGTCGTTCATGAACGAGACCTGGCGGCGGACCGCCTGGCCCAGCGACGCGATCGACTGCTCGGCCATACGGTCGGGCTCCGCGAGCCGCACGGCCACCTCGGTCATGGCGGTGGAGCGCAGGCGCAGATCCTCCGTGCGCCAGACGAGCAGGGCAAGGAACCAGAACAGCGCGATGGGGCCGACTACGGTCGCAAAGGCGCTGAGCGTGGCCGGCCGGCCGATCGCGTCGAAGAGCCCGGTCGCGTCGCCGAGCTCGCGGCTGATGAAGGCCCAGGCGAAGGCGATGCCGATCGCGGCCCAGACGCCGCTCGCCGCCGCGGCGAAGACGAAGGGCCGGTTCGAGGGCTTCTCGTTGAGCGCGTAGATCAGGCCGCCGATCGACGGCGCGTCGTCGTTGGCGGCGATGCGGGCGCGCGACGGGCCCGCCGGCCGGCGCCGGGCCGGACGACGGTCCGACGTCTCATCGCTTGCGCCCCGGTCCCCGGATCCCGGGCCGGCGGCCGCTCCAGGCCCGGGATCAGCGCCGGGTGCGGACTGCTGGTCCGGCTCTGCCGCCGCCGCCGCCGGCCTATGGGCCTCCGGCGCGCCGGACGAGCTGGCTTCCTCGGCCGGACCTGTCCCCGGAGCCCTTGCCGGCGACCAGCCCACATCCGAGGTCCTCTGCAACTCCGACAGCTTGAGCGGCCGGACCACCTTGGCGCCGGCGCCGGACTGCAGCGGCGAGGGGGGAGGCGGAGGACTGTTGCGGGCGGGTTCCCGAGCCAACTCCGCAGTGGCGGCAGGCTTGCCTGTGGACGCAGCCTCGGGCCCGCTCTGTGCAGCAGGCGCCGGCAGCGGCACGGCGGGGCGCTCCTGTTGCGGCTCGCTGCGAGCTGCGGCCTGCGCAGCGCCACCGGTCGAGCTTGCCGCCGCGGGCGGGAGCGGCGGAGGAACTGTGGCAGCCTTGGTCCTGGCGGGCGCGGACTGGCTCGCGGCAGGCGCCGACGGTCCGACGAGAGACAAGTCAGGCGTCTTGTCCCGCTTGATCTTCGGGTCTTGAGCCATTCAGTTGTCGACGTCCCCTCGCGCCCGGAGGCGCCCCCAGTCGCAATTCATAATTCATCCGAACGGCAAGGCCCATATGGCAATTTCTCAACAATTGCCGTCCGCAGCGTCACCCAACCGCCACGCCTCGTCCCCTGGATCGGTTGGTAGGCTGCCTTTTGGGCGAAACGATGGAGGAGACCGGTTCCAGGGTTTTTAAGTCGTTGATGCAGAATGCATATGACGGAGCTTTAAAATTACCTGAGCTTATCCTCGTGGTGGTAGACGAGACGGAGTCCGTCTGGGGACGGACCGGTTTCCGCGGGGGAAAATGGCGGCGCGGGGCGGCTCGGTGGCAAGCCAAGGTGGAGCGTAATGGTCAGCACAGGGACGGGCCGGCAGGCCGGATCGGTATCGTCGGGTCATCGGAGCGGCGCCAGCGCGATCTTCGCCTCACCGATCGATTTCGCCCACCTGCGCCGCTACACGTCGGGAAACGCGGATCTCGAGCGCGAGGTGCTGGGCCTGTTCTGCGGCCAGGCGGTCGTCGCCGTGGAAGGGCTCAGGACGGCCTCCAGCGAGAAGGCCTGGCGCGAGGCGGCTCACATGCTGAAGGGGTCGGCGCTGGTGGTCGGGGCGTGGGAGGTGGCGCGGGTCGCCGAGCGGGCGGAAGCGGGGAGCATGCACCAGGACCTCGCCGTCGTGGCCAGGCTCGAGGCCGCATTGGCCGACGTCCGGAGCTATCTTGCCGCACTCGGCGTCGTGTGAGCCAGCCGGCTCGTCACCGCAGCCGGCATGGTCGCCGAGGTCATCCCCCACGCAGAGGCGAGCCGTAGCCGTCGGAAGGGCAATGGCTCGGCTGCCGCCCCATGCCGCACGCTGGGAGCGGCTGCTGGGGCGGGTGCGCGCTTGAATTCGCGGGAGCATGTGTCTATCAATTCGCCGCTCGCGACTGACGCGAGACAAGGCTCGAGGCGGCTCCAGGCTGGCAAGAGCGGGAGTGCGTCGTCACGGTTGCCGAACTTCGGTCGACGCCCATGTTCTGCCAGGGAGCCTAACGCACGGTATGGTCAAGATCACATTCGTCCAGCCGGATGGGTCTCAGCAGGTGGTGGAAGCGACGCCGGGCATGACGGTCATGGAGGCGGCGAAGCTCGCGCTGGTGCCTGGAATCGAGGCCGAATGCGGCGGCGCCTGCGCCTGCGCGACCTGCCACGTGTACGTCGACGGGGAATGGCGGGGCAGGACCGGCGAGCCCTCTCCGATGGAGGAGGACATGCTCGACTTCGCATTCGACGTGCGCGAGGAGAGCCGCTTGAGCTGCCAGATCAAGGTCGGCCCCGAGCTGGAAGGGCTCGTCGTGCGAGTGCCCGCGAAGCAGTTCTGACGCGCGACACTGCGCCGGAGCGGAAGCTGCGCCGGCACAGTCCGCCATTTCGGGATCGAGGTCGTGGAACACGAAACAACAGGCGATGACCCCTCCGGCGCAGGCCCTGTCGAGACGGACGCCGTCATCATCGGGGCGGGTCCGGTGGGCCTCTTCGCCGTGTTCGAGCTCGGCCTGGTCGACATCAAGGCGCATGTCGTCGACATCCTCGACAAGCCCGGCGGCCAGTGCGCCGAGCTCTATCCGGACAAGCCGATCTACGACATCCCGGGGCTGCCGATCGTCACCGGCCACGAGCTCACCGAGCGGCTCATCGAGCAGATCAGACCGTTCGGGGCTACGTTCCATCTCGGCGAGCGCGTCGATGCGCTGGAGCGGACGGCTGACGGCCGTTTCCTGCTGACGACGGATGCCGGCAAGTCGTTCCTGGCCAGGGTCGTCGTCATCGCGGCGGGGGGCGGCTCTTTCACGCCCAAGCGCCCGCCGCTGGAGGGGATAGAGGGGTTCGAAGGCAAGTCGGTGTTCTATGCGGTGCGCCGAATGCAGGACTTCAGCGGCACCGACCTGCTGATCGTCGGCGGCGGCGACTCGGCGCTCGACTGGACGCTCAACCTGCAGCCGCTGGCGCGCAGCGTGACGCTGCTGCACCGCCGGGACGAGTTTCGCGGGGCGCCGCACTCGGTGGAGCGGATGCGCGCGCTCGTGGTCGAAGGCGCCATACAACTCGTCATCGGCCAGGTGATGGCGCTGCACGGCGAGGGCGGCCGGCTGGAGGCAGTCACGATCCGGACCAAGGAGGGCGAGAAGCGGCTGGCCTGCAACCGCATGCTGCCGTTCTTCGGGCTGACGATGAAGCTCGGGCCGATCGCCGACTGGGGCATCGACCTCGCGGAGAACCTCGTCCCTGTCGATACCGCCACCTTCGAGACCAGCGAGAAGGGCATCTTCGCGATCGGCGACATCAATACCTACCCGGGCAAGCTCAAGCTGATCCTGTCGGGCTTCCACGAGGCGGCGCTGATGGCGCAGCAGGCGCACAAGTACGTCTACCCTGACCGGAAGCTCATGTTCCAGTACACGACCTCCTCCTCCAGCCTGCAGAAGAAGCTCGGCGTGCGGTGAGAGTGCGCCAATTTTTGAGAGGGAACGTCCAAGTCCCTCTCACATTGCGATGGGGAAGGTTGAGGGCAAGGTTCAAGGGGTCAGCCGCTCACCGGCTTTGCCGACCCTCGATGACGGAACGGTCATGATGGAGGCGGGGTGTGTGAACGGCGGGTCCCGCGATGGCGCGAGTCCTGACCCTGCTACGGGCGTTCCCGTCGAAGGTCAGACCCGCCGGGTATGACCTCCTCAGCAGACGTGGGCGGCAGTGGCCATTCCCGTCCGGCGTTCCACCTGCTAGATAAACATCCGGCGCGTGCTCCGAGGCGGCAGGCGGGCCGTGGGGGACCGTGCAGGCATCATGATGCTGATTCCTGCGCAGCTTTCAGGTAATCTGATTCGAGGTGGACGGAGCGCCGCCCGACAAGAAAACCGGACGAAAACGGACAAGAAGAAATGGCCGAACGAGCACAGAGCCTTCAGGATACTTTCCTGAATCATGTTCGCAAGAACAAGACGCCGCTGACGATCTTCCTCGTCAACGGAGTCAAGCTGCAGGGGATCGTCACCTGGTTCGACAATTTCTGCGTCTTGCTGCGGCGTGACGGACACTCGCAACTCGTCTACAAGCACGCCATATCGACGATCATGCCGGGCCAGCCTGTCCATCTGATGGAGCAGGACCCCGCTGAGACGCAGCAAGGGTAGGACTTCGATCAACCGCGCAGACGAGCTCAGGGATCGCAGGAGCCGGGGCGCAAACGGGCCCGGCGAGCGGGGGACGGCCCGGGCCGTCGTGCTGGTCCCGGTGCTGCAGGCAGCCCGCGGGGGAGGGGCCTCTGCCTCTCGCAGCGAGCCTGCGCGGCCGGGAAACGGCGCTCGCGGCGCAAGCCCGCACTCCCCCGGCGACCGCCTCGCCGAAGCGGCAGGGCTGGCAGGGGCCATCGATCTCGATGTCGCGGCGAAGCTGCTGGTCCCGTTGGCCCGGCCGCAGCCGGCGACGCTGTTCGGCTCGGGCAAGGTCGAGGAGCTGAAGGAGCTGGTCGGCCGGCATGAAGCGGAGCTCGTCGTCATCGACCACGCGGTGACGCCCATCCAGCAGCGCAACCTGGAGAGGGCCTGGAACACCAAGGTCCTCGACCGCACCGGCCTTATCCTCGAAATCTTCGGCCGGCGGGCACGGACCCGGGAGGGCCGCCTGCAGGTCGAGCTCGCGCATCTCACCTATCAGAAGAGCCGTCTGGTGCGGAGCTGGACCCACCTCGAGCGCCAGCGCGGCGGCTACGGCTTCCTCGGCGGCCCCGGCGAGACGCAGATCGAGACCGACCGGCGCCTGATCCAGGAGCGCATCGACGCGATCCGCAAGGAGCTCGACGTCGTCGTCCGAACCCGGGGGCTGCACCGGTCCGGGCGCGCACGTGTGCCATATCCGCTGGTGGCCATCGTCGGCTACACGAACGCCGGCAAGTCGACGCTGTTCAACCGCCTGACCGGCGCCGGCGTCTTGGCCATGGACCAGGTTTTCGCGACTCTCGACCCGACCATGCGCGAGCTCAAGCTCGACAGCGGCCGCCGCGTGATCCTGTCCGACACCGTGGGCTTCATCTCGGACCTGCCGACCTCGCTCGTGGCGGCCTTCCGCGCCACGCTCGAGGAGGTCGTGGAGGCCGACCTCATCCTGCATGTCCGCGACATCAGCCACCCCGAGAGCCAAGCCCAGCGGGCCGATGTCGAAAGCGTTCTGGCCGATCTCGGCATCGAGGTCGAGCGCTCGGACGGGCTCATCCTGGAGGTCTGGAACAAGATCGATCTGCTGCCGCCGGAGGCGCTCGAGGAGACGTGGAATGCCGCCCGCCGGGCGCCGTCGCGACCGCTCCTCGTGTCCGCCGCCAACGGGATCGGGCTCGACGAGCTGGGCCGGGCCATCGATGCGCGGCTCGGCAGTGCGGACGAGACCCTGACCATCACGGTCCCGGCCACGGCCGGGGGCCTGCTCGCCTGGCTGCATGAGAACACCCAGGTCCTGGCGCGAGAGACGGGCGAGAGCGGGCAGACCGTCTGCCGCGTGCGCATCGCGGCCGCCAAGAAAGGGCGGCTCGCAAGCCGCCTGCGCAGGGACGGTCTGTCGGCTGCGCCGCCGCCCGCCACCTGAAAATAGGGGTATGGGCCCCGTGAGCAATAGGACGCTGCGAACGACCTGTTGCATCGCCGGAGGCGGGCCGGCGGGCCTGATGCTGGGCTTCCTGCTGGCGCGGGCCGGCATTCCGGTGGTCGTGCTCGAGCGGCATGCGGATTTCCTGCGCGACTTCCGCGGCGACACCATCCATCCCTCGACGCTCGAAGTCATGGCCGAGCTCGGTCTCGACGCAGCCATGTTGCGGCTGCCGCACCAGAAAGTCCCCGAGGTCGGGGGGCAGTTCGGCAACGATCTGCTCACCTTTGCCGATTTCTCGCGGCTGCCCGTGCGCCATCCCTACATCGCGATGATGCCGCAATGGGACTTCCTCGATT
>JAHDXT010000082.1 GCA_023384095.1 Hyphomicrobiaceae bacterium | reverse complement strand
ACCCTTCAGTCCCCCAGACGCCGCGAAGTCGACCATTTTTCAGCGACCTGCTAGTGCTCTGCCGCCTGCCGCTGACATGGCGATATGCATGTCATCCCCAAAGGCATTATCGCTCTTCGACGTTAGCCATTGACTATTTGCATCGCTGATTGGGAGAGTTAAAGTAACAGCAGCAGCAGCAACTATGAAGAGACGCATTTCAGCACCGCCTCGGGCCGCATTCGCCCGGTCCGCGTTCCTGAGCGTGCTCCATCTAAAGCTCGGTTAGCTTTTCACGGAGCGAGTAGCTGAAATCTGGCTGATTTTCTGGTTGAGATCAAAAATATCACGTTCTATGCCTAATGCGATGCTTTCCGGCCAGAACATCGTCATCGACGGCGGCTCGTTTCCTGGGACGATGTAAGCGCTACCCAGGCGCTGAACCCGTGTCTTGCCCTCCCCTTGACGGGGAGGGCGGCGCATCGGGCCGCAGGCGCGACGCGCGGGTGGGGTGGGGCCACAACTGAGACGTTGGTGCAACAGGCACCCCCACCCCCGACCCCTCCCCGCAAGGGGGAGGGGAGTCGAGTGGGAGGGATTCGCAGCCAGCATGCTCCTCTCCCTGCATGGCATGGGGGAGAGGCGCCTCGGGTCAGAAGAGGCCCTCGATCTGGCCCTTCTCGTTGAGGTGGATCTGCTCGGCCGAGGGCACGCGGGGCAGGCCCGGCATGCGCATGATCTCGCCACAGACGGCGACGACGAACTCGGCGCCCGCCGACAGGATCACCTCGCGCACCGGCACGACGTGACCCGAGGGCGCCCCGCGCAGGTTGGGGTTCGTCGAGAACGAGTACTGCGTCTTGGCCATGCAGATCGGCAGCCTGCCGTACCCCGCCGCCTCGAAGTCCTTGAGCTGGTTGCGGACGGCGGCATCGGCGCTGATGTCGGAGGCGCCGTAGAGGCTGGTGGCGATCGTCTTGATCTTGTCCCAGAGCGGCATGTCCTCGGGGTAGAGCGGCTTGAAGTCCGCCTTGCCGCCGTCGCAGAGCTCGACCACATGGCGGGCCAGATCCTCGGTGCCCTTGCCGCCGTCGGCCCAGTGCGTGCACGGGAATGCGCGCGTGCCGGCGGTTTCGGCGATCTCCATGACCGCCTTCATTTCCGCATCTGTATCGGTGATGAAGCGGTTGATGGCGACGACCGGCTGGATGCCGAACTTGCGGACGTTCTCGATGTGCCGCTTGAGGTTCTCCGCCCCTCTCCGGACCGCATCGACGTTCTCGCCCTTGAGGTCGTCCTTGGCCACGCCGCCGTGCATCTTGAGCGCGCGGACCGTAGCGACGATGACCGCCGCCGAGGGCTTGAGGCCGGCCTTGCGGCATTTGATGTCGAAGAACTTCTCCGCCCCGAGGTCGGCGCCGAAGCCAGCCTCCGTGACCACATAGTCGGCGAGCTTCAGCGCTGTCCGCGTCGCCAGCACGGAGTTGCAGCCGTGCGCGATGTTGGCGAACGGGCCGCCGTGGACGAACACGGGGTTGTTCTCCAGCGTCTGCACCAGGTTCGGCATCATCGCGTCCTTGAGCAGGACGGTCATGGCGCCGTCGGCTTTGAGGTCGCGCGCGTGGATCGGCTTCTTGTCGCGGGTGTAGCCGACGACGATGTTGCCGAGCCGGCGCTGCAGGTCCTTCAGGTCCATGGAGAGGCACAAGATCGCCATCACCTCCGAGGCGACCGTGATGTCGAAGCCGTCCTCGCGCGGGAAGCCGTTCGACACGCCGCCGAGCGAATTGACGATCGAGCGCAGCGCGCGGTCGTTCATGTCCATCACGCGCCGCCAGGAGACGCGCCGCGGGTCGATGCCGAGGCTGTTGCCCCAATAGATGTGATTGTCGGTCAGCGCGGCGAGCAGGTTGTTCGCCGACGTGATGGCGTGGAAGTCGCCGGTGAAGTGGAGATTGATGTCCTCCATCGGCACGACCTGGGCATAGCCGCCGCCGGCCGCGCCGCCCTTCATGCCGAAGCAGGGCCCGAGCGAGGGCTCGCGCAGGCAGCACATGGCATTCCTGCCGATGCGGTTGAGGCCGTCGCCGAGGCCGACCGTGGTGGTCGTCTTGCCTTCGCCGGCGGGCGTCGGATTGATCGCCGTCACCAGGACGAGCTTGCCCTCCTTGCGGCCCTGGAGCGAGTTGATGAAGTCGAACGAGACCTTGGCCTTGGTCGGACCGTAGTGCAGCAGCGCCTCGAGCGGGATGCCGAGCTTCCTGCCGACCTCGGCGATCGGCTTCATCCTGGCATCGCGCGCGATCTCGATATCCGATCTAACGGCCACGGAACTCCCTCCTGATGTCTTCTTCTGTGCTGTCGCTGGCTTGGGTGAAACGGGATCGAAGCGGTCGCCGACCTGGAGGCCGGCGGAGACGGCATACTCGGTGGCGGCGACTTTCTGTCCCCCCTGAGCGCGCAGCCGCTTGACGAGGATGCGGCCGTTCCTGGCGGCCACCTGGATGCCTTCACCGGTGATGGCCACGATCTCGCCCGGCGCGCCGTGCCCGTCAAGTCTGGCGGCATCGAAGATGTCGATCCTGGCGCCCTTGAGCGTGCCCCAGGCCCCGGGGGCCGGGTTCGCGGCGCGGATCAGGTTGTAGACCTCGGAGGCCGGCTTCGACCAGTCGATCTCGGCCACGTCCTTCTTGAACCAGCTCTCGTAGGTCTTCTTCGCGTGATCCTGCGGGATCTTCGGCGCCTTGCCGGCGCGCACCAGGTCCGCCGCCTCCATCATGGCGTCGACGCCGAGCGGGAACAGCTTCTTGAAGTAGACGTCGCCCAGCGTTTCGTCGGCGCCGATCTCGACCTCCTTCTGCAGCAGGATCGGGCCCTCGTCGAGCCCTTCGTCGGGCCAGAAGATCGACAGCCCGGTGCGGGTGCGCCCCATGGCGATCGGCCAGTTGATCGAGGACGGGCCGCGGTGCAGCGGCAGCAGCGACGGGTGGTACTGGATGGTGCCGAGGCTGGGCGCATCGAGCACCGGCTGCGGCACGAACAGCGTCACATAGGCCATGATGCACAGATCGGGCTTGAAGGAGCGCATCAGCTCGAGCGTTTCCGCCGTCTTCCAGGATTTGGGCTGGTGCACCGGCAGCCCCTTCTCCGTGGCGAACGCTGCCAGGGGATCGCGTGTCCGGCCCTCCTTGTCGGGGGCGCAGAACACCGCGACGACGTTCTCGCCGCGCTCGAGGAGCCTCTCGAGGACCGCCTTGCCGAAGGCCTCCTGGCCGTGGACTACGATGCGCATGCTAATCCTTCCCGACCGTTCTCAACGGCTACATCCAGTTTACATCCGTCATTCCCGCGAAGGCGGGAATCCAGGTCACCTATCCTACCCGTGCCGCTGGCGGTCAATATCAGCGGGTCCGGCGGATATGGCGCCCCAATACTCGTCGAAGAGATCATGCCACTCGGGGTTCATCTGTTCTATGAGCCTTAGCTTCCATGCCCGATTCCATTTCTTCAGCCGCTTTTCGCGTCGAATGGCTTGATCCATTGTCGTGTGCAATTCGTAATAGACGAGCCTGTGCACCCCATACCGCTTTGTAAAGCCGTCCACTAGTTCCTGTTTATGGATTGCGACGCGGGCAAATAGCGAGCTCGTCACGCCGACATAGAGTGTGCCGTTGCGGTCGCTCGCGAGTATGTAAACGCAAGGGTCCACTGGACTGAGGTATCATCGCACTCTGAAGCACACTCTTGTCTATAAGTGACCTGGATCCCCGCCTTCGCGGGGATGACGGTCCATGATGTAGTCGGCAGGATCACTCCGCTGCGACTCGTTTTTGGGCTGGCTGCGTGGCTTCCCGGATGGTGGCGATTTCGTCCCCGCTGTAGCCGAGCACATCGCGCAGGATTTCATCCGTATGCTCGCCGAGCAGCGGCGAGCGCTTCACATCGGCCGGGCTCGCCGACAGCTTGATCGGGTTGCCGACGGTCAAATACTTGCCGCGGGTGGGATGGTCAACCTCGACGACCGTGCCGGTGGCGCGCAGCGACTGGTCCTCGGCCAGCTCCTTCATCGACAGGATCGGACCACAGGGGATGTCGTCCCTGTTGAGGATCTCCATGGCCTCGAATTTTGTCTTGGTCATGGTCCACTGCTGGATACGGTCGAAGATGGCCTTGAGTCGCGGCAGCCGCGCCTTGGGCGTCGCATAGTCGGGGTGCGACTTCCACTCCGGCTCGCCGATCACGTCGCAGATCTTCTCCCACACCGGCGCCTGAGTGATGAAATAGATGTAGGCGTTCGGATCGGTCTCCCAGCCCTTGCACTTGAGGATCCAGCCCGGCTGGCCGCCGCCCGAATCGTTGCCGGCGCGCGGCACCGTGTCGCCGAACGGGATATTCTGGCCGTACTGGCTGTATTCGGTGAGCGGGCCGGCCTTGAGGCGCTGCTGGTCGCGCAGCTTGACGCGGCAAAGATTGAGCACGCCGTCCTGCATGGCGGCGAGCACCTTCTGGCCGCGACCGGTGCGGCCCCGCTGGTAGAGCGCGGCCACGATGCCGAGCGCCAGATGCAGGCCGGTGCCGCTGTCGCCGATCTGCGCGCCGGTGACGAGCGGCGGACCGTCGTCGAACCCTGTCGTCGAGGCCGATCCGCCGGCGCACTGGGCGACGTTCTCGTAGACCTTGCAATCCTCGTAGGGGCCCGGCCCGAAGCCTTTGATGGAGGCATAGATCATGCGCGGGTTGAGCTCCTGGATGCGCTCCCAGGGAAAGCCCATGCGGTCGAGCACGCCGGGTGCGAAGTTCTCGACCAGCACGTCGCAGGCCCCGATCAGACGCTCGAGAACCTCATTGCCCTTGGGGTGCTTCGTGTCGAGCGTGATCGACCGCTTGTTGTGGTTCAGCATCGTGAAATAGAGGCTGTCCACCTTGGGAATGTCCTGGAGCTGTCCGCGCGTGATATCGCCAGTGCCCGGCCGCTCCACCTTGATGACGTCGGCGCCGAACCAGGCCAGGAGCTGGGTGCAGGTCGGGCCGGACTGCACGTGCGTGAAATCGAGAATGCGGACGCCTTCGAGGGCTCTCATTGCATGCTCCCTTGCTTCTTTTTCACCACGCTTTGCGGGTTGAGGTTGCCGATGCGGCCGCTCTCGCTGCCAGCGGCCGGATCGATCACGGCGTTGACGAGGGTCGGCCGGCCCGAGTCCATGGCGGCATCTACGGCGCGCTTCAGCTCGTCGGGCGTCGTCACATGGGCGCCGGCGCCGCCGAACGCTTCCATCATCCTGTCGTAGCGCGCGTCCTTGACGAAGGCGGTGGTCGCGGGATCAGTGCCGCCCGACGGATTGACATCGGTCCCGCGATAGATGCCGTTGTTGTTGAAGACGACGACGCAGACCGGCAGCTTGTAGCGGCAGATCGTTTCGACCTCCATGCCCGAGAAGCCGAAGGCGCTGTCGCCTGCGACCGCGAGCACGGGCTTGCCGGTCTCGATGGCTGCCGCGATGGCGAAGCCCATGCCGATGCCCATGACGCCCCAGGTGCCGACGTCGAGCCGCTTGCGCGGCCTGTACATGTCGATGACGCCGCGTGCGAGATCGAGCGTGTTGGCGCCTTCGTTGACGAGGATGGCTTCCGGGCGCTCCTTGATGACGGCGCGCAGTGCACCGAGCGCGCCGTGAAAGTCCATGGGCGCCGTGTTCTTCATCAGTCTGGGCGCCATCTTGGCGATGTTCTCGTCCTTCTTCGTCTTGACCGCATTGGTCCAGTCGGCAGGCGGGGCGGGCCAGTTGCCGCCCATGCCCTCGATGAGCGCGGACACGCAGGAGCCGATGTCGCCGACTACCGGGGCTGCGATCTCGACGTTCGAGTCCATCTCCTTGGGCTCGATGTCGATCTGGATGAACCGCTTCGATCCGGGCTCGCCCCAGGTCTTGCCCTTGCCGTGCGACAGAAGCCAGTTGAGGCGGGCGCCGATCAGCATCACGACGTCGGAATCCTTCAGCGCCGTCGAGCGGGCCGCGCCCGCGCAGAGCGGATGCGTATCGGGCAGGAGGCCCTTGGCCATGCTCATCGGCAGGAACGGGATGCCGCTCCTTTCGACAAGGGCACGGATCTCTTCATCGGCCTGCGCGTAGGCCGCACCCTTGCCGAGGATGATCAGGGGGCGCTTGGCGCCTTTCAGCACGTCGAGCGCACGCCTGACGGCGGCCGGTGCGGGGATCTGGGCCGGCGCCGGGTCGATGACGCTGACGAGCGACTTTCTGCCTGCCTCCGCAGTCATGACCTGCGATAGCAGCTTGGCCGGCAGATCGAGATAGACGCCGCCCGGGCGGCCGGACACTGCCGCGCGGATCGCACGCGCCACGCCGATGCCGATGTCCGCCGCATGCAGCACGCGGAAAGCCGCCTTGCACAGCGGCTTGGCGATCGCGAGCTGGTCCATCTCCTCGTAGTCGCCCTGCTGCAGGTCGACAACCTCCCGCTCGGAAGAGCCGCTGATCAGGATCATCGGGAAGCAATTGGTCGTGGCGTTCGCGAGCGCCGTCAGACCGTTGAGAAACCCGGGAGCCGAAACTGTGAGGCAGACGCCGGGCTTCTTCGTCAGGAAGCCGGCGATCGCAGCCGCGTTGCCCGCGTTCTGCTCGTGCCGCAACGAGATGACGCGTATGCCGGCCTCCTGCGCCATGCGGCCCAGGTCCGTGATCGGGATGCCGGGCACACCGTAGATGGTGGCGATGCCGTTGAGCTTGAGCGCATCGATCACGAGATGGAAGCCATCCGTCAGCTCCTGCTCTCCTGCGGCGGCTTGTGCCTCGACGTTGTGCACTGTTGCGGACATTTCGCTCCCTTCCTCGGAAATTCCTGGCGCTAGTCGAGATCCACGTACCGTTCCACGTGGTCGCGGAGCCGCAGCGTGTGCTCGCGCACCAGGCGCTCGGCGCGCTCCGTGTCGCGGGCCTCGAGCGCAGCCACGATCTCGCGGTGGTCGACGATCGACCGCCGCGCCCGATCCTGCTCGAAGATGGTCCGTTGACGGATGGCGCGGACGTGGAAGAACAGCTTGTCCGTCAGCTCACGGATCAGCCCGCACTTGCCGAGCCCGATGATCGCCTGATGGAACCGGATGTTGGCATCGGAGTATTCGCCCATCTTGCGGGCGATCTCGTCGGCGGAGAACGCGTCGATGAGATCGTGCAGGCGCGCCATCTCCTCGTCCGAGGCTTCCTTGGTGGCGAGCCTCGCCGCCATGCTCTCGAGCGCCGCCCAGACCGTGATCATCTCCAGGATCTCGGCTTTGGTCTTGCGCACGATGTAGATGCCGCGCCGCGCCACGATGCGGACCAGGCCCTCCTGGTCGAGCTGCGCCAGGGCCTCCCTGAGCGGGGTGCGACTCACCCCGAACTGCGCCGAGAGCTGGCGCTCGTCGAGCCGCAACTCCGCGTTGCGGTCATAGATGTTCATGCCGATGATGGCCGCCCGCAGCGCCTCGTATGCCTTCGACTTGAGGCTCTGGGCCTCGCCGAGCGGCGTGATTCTGAGCTGAGTGCCGGTCATCCGGACGCCTGGTTCGAATGGAACGTCTGACTTGCGAGCGGGACCTGGGTGCCCTACTGCAAGGCTGGTATACCATACACCAGCGAGAGTGCGCCGAGCAAGGAGGTGAATTCGGGTCTGTCCCGCGCCGGAGCCCTGCTGGAGGGCGCCCAGCGCGATTTTCCCGCCGAGCCGCACGGAATCGAGAGGTTGCACTGGGAGAAAACCGGGATTGCGCAGCTCATGAACGCGGGTATATGGTATACCAGTCTGGCGGCGGGCGATACATGTCCGGAGCGAGGCGAGAAGGGCTGAAAGAACCCTGATCAGCAAAGTCTACAGAGGAAGCGTCCGTTGGAAGAGATCGCCTCGCTCATGCAGGGGTTCGCGGTCGCCTTGACCCCGTTCAACCTGCTTCTGATGCTGGTCGGAATCCTGCTCGGCGTGATCATCGGCGTATTGCCGGGCCTCGGCGGCGCCAACGGTGTGGCGATCCTCCTCCCGCTCACGTTCTCGATGCCGCCGACCTCGGCCATCATCATGCTGAGCTGCATCTACTGGGGGGCGCTGTTCGGCGGCGCGATCACGTCCATCCTGTTCAACATTCCCGGCGAGCCGTGGTCCGTGGCCACGACGTTCGACGGCCATCCGATGGCGCAGAAAGGCAAGGCCGACGAGGCATTGACGGCGGCGTTCACCTCGTCGTTCGTCGGCGCCATCGTCGCGGTGATCGTGATCACGTTCCTGGCGCCGCTCGTCGCGCGCTTTGCGCTGAAATTCGGTCCGCCCGAGTTCTTCGCAGTCCAGTTCCTGACCTTTGCCAGCTTCATCGGCATGGGGAAGGGCTCGCCCTTCAAGACGCTTGCTGCGATGTGCCTGGGCTTCGCGCTGGCTGCCGTCGGATTGGACAACGTCACCGGCCAGTTGCGGATGACGTTCGATCAGGAGATGCTTCTCAACGGCTTCAAATTCCTGGTCGCGGTGATCGGCTTGTTCGGCATCGGCGAGATCCTCTCGTCGATGGAGAGCGGCCTCAACTTCTCCGGCGCGCACGCCAAGATCCGGCTCGATGCGGTCCTGCAGACCTGGAAGCAGATGCCGCGGCTCTGGTTCACGTTCTTGCGGAGCTGCATCATCGGCTGCTGGATGGGCATCACGCCGGGCGGCGCAACGCCTGCGTCGTTCATGAGCTATGGCCTCGCCAAGCAGTTCTCCAAGAACGGCAAGAATTTCGGAAAGGGCGAGATCGAGGGCGTCGTGGCGCCGGAGACGGCGGCCCATGCCGCTGGTACGAGCGCGTTGCTTCCCATGCTGACGCTCGGCATTCCGGGCTCCCCCACCGCCGCGGTGCTTCTCGGCGGGCTGCTGATCTGGGGGCTGCAGCCCGGGCCGATGCTGTTCGTCGAGCAGCCGGACTTCGTGTGGGGTTTGATAGCGTCGATGTACCTCGGCAACGTGGTCGGGCTGATACTCATCCTGACCTGCGTGCCGCTGTTCGCAGCGATCCTGCGCATCCCGTTCTCGATCATCGCGCCGATCATCCTGGTGATCTGCGCCGTCGGCGCCTACACGGTGAACAACTCCATTTTCGACGTATGGATGATGGTTGTGTTCGGCGTGATCGGCTACGTTTTCGTCAAGCTCAGCTATCCGTTGCCGCCCCTGGTGCTGGCGCTGGTGCTCGGCGACATGGCCGAAGGCTCGTTCCGGCAGTCGATGCTCATCAGCCAGGGCGATCTGAGCGTGTTCTTCTCGAACTGGCTCGTCGGCAGCATCATGACGCTCGGTCTCATACTGCTGTTCTGGCCCGCATTGAGGTGGCTGATCACATTGCGGAGGTCCAAGCCGCAGCACGCTTGAGCATCGGGCTGGCGGAACTCCCGCAGGCTTCACGCCGAACGAATCTCGGTCTCGAGATTCCAAGAACGAGAAACGACACGATGAAGCAAAAAAGGAGTAGCGAAATGCCCAAGCTCAACACGACGCTGGCAACCCTCGCCAGCGGATTTGCCGCCGCAGTCGCCTTGACCGCGCCACCCGCCGCTGCGTGGGAGCCGACCAAGGCGGTGACGTTCGTGATCCCTGCCGGCACCGGCGGCGGCGCCGATCAGATGGCGCGGTTCATCCAGGGCGTCGTCACGAAGCACAAGCTCATGGAGCAGCCCATCGTCGTCATCAACAAGTCGGGCGGCGCCGGAGCGGAAGGTTTCCTCGAGGTCAAGAACAGCGCCAACGACCCGCACAAGATCATCATCACGCTGTCGAACCTGTTCACGACCCCGCTGAGCACCGGGACGCCTTTCAATTGGAAGGACCTGACCCCGGTCGCGATGCTGGCGCTCGACCAGTTCATCCTCTGGGTGCCCGCGGATGCTGCTTACAGCACGGCCAAGGAATATATCGCGGCCGTGAAGGCGGGTGCCGACAGGGAGTTCAAGATGGGCGGCACCGGGTCCAAGCAGGAGGACCAGATCATCACGGTCGCCCTCGAGCGGCAGACCGGCGGCAAGAAGTTCACCTACGTGCCGTTCCAGGGCGGCGGAACCGTCGCCGTGCAGCTCGTCGGCAAGCACGTCAACTCCTCGGTCAACAACCCGATCGAGGGCGTCCAGCACTGGAAGTCGGGCGCACTGAAGCCGCTCTGCATCTTCGATGGCAAGCGCTCGACCTATACCAAGAAGGTGACGGCGACCCAGGCCTGGAGCGATATCCCGACCTGTAAGGAGGTCGGCCTGCCGGTCGAGTACCAGATGCTGCGCGGCATCTTCATGCCGAAGGGCGTCAGCCCCGAGCAGGTGAAGTTCTACGTCGATCTTTTCGCGAAGGTCAGAGCCACTGACGACTGGAAGACCTTCATGGAGAACGGCGCGTTCAACCAGACCACGATGGCCGGCGATGCCTACGCGAAGTGGGTCGAGCAGGCCGAGAAGACGCACTACGATCTCATGAAGGAGGCGGGATTCCTCGCCGCCGGCAAGTAGACCGTCCGGCAGGCCGGCTCGAGTGGCCGGCCTGCCCCTCCCCGAGATTTTGTGCGGAACCGCGGCATCCTATTCTGCTCGAAGGGCCTGGGCCAATGCACGGCAACGACAGCTCCGGCGACGAGATGAGCCTCGTCACGAATCGAACGATGGACATCGCCGTCGCGCTGCTGCTGCTGCTCGTCAGCGCGGTCGTCATCTACGACAGCGCACGGCTCGGCTTCGACTGGCGGGAGAACGAAGGGCCGGCTTCCGGCTACTTCCCGTTCTACATCGCGCTCATCCTGGCATCCTCGAGCCTCGTGAACCTGCTCAGGGCGCTGTTTGCACGTCATGGGGTGGACAGCGAATCGTTCGTTTCGAGACCGGCGTTCATGCGGGTTCTCGCGGTGCTCATCCCGGCCTTCATCTTCGTGGCCGTCATCCAGTTGCTCGGCCTCTACATCGCGTCCGCCCTGTTCATCATCGCATTCATGCTGACGCTGGGCCGCGAGTCGATCATCAGGTCCGTGGCCGTCGGCGTCACGATTCCGCTCGCCTTGTTCGTCCTGTTCGAGATCTGGTTCCTGGTGCCGCTGCCCAAGGGTCCGGTGGAGAATTTCCTCGGATACTGATTGTCGGCCTGATGGCCGAATGCTGTGCGAGTGCCTGGCCTTGCGCCGCGCAGGAATGGACGGAGAAGAGGACGACCGGCGCTCTCGTCGTCCAAGTACCCGCGGACGATGCGGCGCCGGACCTGCCGCCCGTCCCGCCGCACCAGGACGTGGGGGTCCCGCCCCTTTCGGCTATGGCCATTCCGGTCGAATCGAAACGCAGCCGGGTCTGAACCCTCGAGCCCCGCCCGCCATCCTTCCCAATTGCGATTGGGAGAGAAACTTGGACGCTTCCATCTGAACAGGAACAACCCTAGCAGGCCGCTGAAAAACCCGCCATCCGGGGCTGACTTTGCCTCGCGAACAT
>JAHDXT010000081.1 GCA_023384095.1 Hyphomicrobiaceae bacterium | reverse complement strand
CAGTGGCAATCGTTTCGTCATCGAGGGTCGGCAAGGCCGGTGAGCGGCTGACCCCTTGAATGTCGGCGGCCCCGCCCCACCCGCACGCCTGCAGGGTGGCTCCTGCGGCGGGTCAGGCGAGCGCCATGCACGAGGCGAGCAGGGCCTTTCTCATGGTCTCGATGCAATAGGGCTTGCCGACGAGAGGCACGGCGCGAAGCTCAGGCGGGAACTCCACCTCGTTGCCATACCCGGTGGCGAAAATGAACGGGACTCCGAGCCTCAGCAGTTGCCTTGCCACCGGAAACGACGTGGTGCTGCCGAGATTGACGTCGAGAATGGCGACGTCGGGCCGCTCCGACGCGACGAACCTCAGCCCTTCCGCGGCGGACCCCAGCAGGTGCACCTCGGCGGCCCCTTGCTCCCGCAACAACGCTTCCAGGTCGAGGGCGATGATGAGCTGATCCTCGAGGACGAGAACCCGCCGGCCGATCAGCGGATCGGGCGGCGCCGCAGCGGGGGCGATGATCTCCCGCCCGTCGATCGGGGACCACCCGGCAACGTACCGCGCCGGGACGACGATCCGGACGCCCCGCTCGGAGACATCGAACCGGATCATCCCTTCTCCCGCCCTTGGTAGTGCGCTGCACTGCTCAGGGCCAGGAACCGGGCCGCCATTCAAATGACCGGTGAGCGGCCCGCCGACGCCTTCCAGCTCGATCACACAGCGGCCCTGATCGTCACGCGACCAGGCGATCGCCACGTCTGAGCACCGCGCCAACGGCGCACCTGCGGATTGGGCCTCGGCGACGAGCTCGCGGAGAGCGGTCGCCATGACGGCAGAGGCGCGCGCTTCGATCGCAACGGCAGGTCCCGCGACCACGAGCGCGCCCGGCCTTAGCTGCGGGCCCAGCTCGGACTGGATGAGCTGCTCCAGATCGGTAGCGGCAGGCTTCATGCGCGGTCGAGCACCTGGGACAGAGTGCAATCTCGATCGAATCGCGATTTCCTGGTCAAAGGGTCTCAAAAATCACGACACAGGTAGCATGGTATGCCAGCAATCGGAAGTTGCCGAGTTGCAACACCCGCAGGCCGATCGAGGTCATGACTACAAATCCTGTTTGACCGGATGAACGAGCAACAGGACCGGCCCCGCTCCGCCCCTGTTGCTCTCGCCCTCGCCCCGGCGACAGGCGCCGAAGCCGCCAATCTCCTTGTCAGAGCAGGCGGCGCGGACCATGCCGCGTGTCCGTCATCGGAGCAAGAGGGCGACGTTGACCGGCCAGCATTTTCCGCACCACTCGGGTGCCGGGACCATTACGGCGGAAGTCCGGTGGACAGGCCCGCCCGATGGCCTCAATCGCGCCACACTCGATGGCTTCGACGCGAAAATCCATTGATCGACAGCCCCGAGCCGCCTCTCCCCCTGACACCTTCTCGCCGCAATCGGCTGCGCTGGGAAAGCATCGACATCTTTTCCACATGCCATAAATGCCAGCCGCCCCATGCCGGTGTATCGGATCGGCCACATGGCAATCGCTGCTCTCGTGAGAAGCCTGAGGGCGCCCGACATCCGCCGGCCGAGCAGGTGCGGCGTCTGGCCGCGACACCTTCATCCCATGAGCCCACGCCGTGGCCGGCCGACGACCCCGGTGCCTGCTGATCGCGCTGTACTGGCTCGGTCCCAAGTGCATCCCCGGAACCGTTGCAATGTCAGGCCGTTATGGCCCCGTGCGTATCCATGGCCAACGGAGACATGACGGATGCTGGTAACCAATGCACTGCGGTCGGGGGCCCTCGCTCTGGCAATTGGCGCCGTTGCAGCGACCGCGGCCACCGCCCACAGCTGGTATCCGGTCGAGTGCTGCAGTGGCCGGGACTGCATGAAGGTCGATCGCGTCGAGCGGACGACGGACGGCGGCATGCGTATGTTCGCCGGCGCCGTTCAGGTCCAGGTGCCGAAGGGATTCACGCAGCGGCCTTCCCGCGATAACGACACGCATGTCTGCGTGCGCGAGAACGGCGACGGGAGCTACGCGCCGCGCTGCGTGTTCATTCCGGCTGGAGTGTGAGGTGTGGAATACCTGAATCGGCGATGTCCAACCGGGCATCGCCGACGCCACCGTTTCGGAGAGTAGAATGAGGCTGACAGAAGCCGCGCTCGGCACACTCGCCTTCTGCTACGTGACGGGGGCCGCGACGGCGCACGAGATCACCGCCCGGGACGATCCGGGCAAGCCGGCGGCCTTCGACATCACCCGGGCGGACGCGACCACCGACGGCCGCCTCGCCACGTTCATCATGGAGGTCCGCGGGGCCGCAGGGTCGGTCAAGCCGGCACCGACGGGCAAGCTTCAGGGGGCCAAGGTGGACGCCTATGTCTGGCCGACCCGGCTCGACCCCGGCGCGGTCGGCTTCGCACCCGGATCGGGCATCCTGGCGTTGGCCGTCACCGCGCATCCGGACTTCGACGATACTCCCCTGTTCGACGAGAACGCGGACGGCGTTCTGGATAATGACGGAGCCCGCTGGCACTCGCACTGGGTGGTCCTGGGCGAGGACAGCGCCTGCGCCGGCGGGCTCAAGGTCCGCGACATCGCGCCGGGACAGGATGTGCTCCCGGCCACGGCGCCGATGCTGCCGGTCGCGCTCGACAGTCCCGGAATGAGCCCTATTCTGAACGGCAGCACGGTTCGCATCACGGTGCCAGTCAGGGGCGCCGAGGGGGTCGCATTCGACGCCGTCACTGCCGAGCTGCAGGTTCATCCGAAGAAAGGTGGGACCCCGTTCCTCTGCGTCGTCGGCGTGCGCAAGACCGCCTCCGGCGACCTGAGCTACCCGGGCCGGATCACGCGGCAGCGCTAGGCGGGACCCCGCAGGTTGCCCCCTACTCCGCCGCCTTGGCCGTGTCCTTCACCGGCTCGACCCGCGCGGCGCAGAACTTGAACTCCGGAATCTTGCCCATCGGGTCGAGTTGCGGGTTCGTGAGCAGGTTGGCGGCGGCCTCCGCGAAGCAGAACGGGATGAACACCATCCCCTCGGCGACGTCGCGGTCGGTGCGGGCCTTCAGCACCACCTCGCCGCGCCGGGTCGCGACGCGGATCAGCTCGCCCGGCCGGATGCCGAGCCGGTCCGCTTCCTTCGGATTGAGGCCCGCGATGGCCTCCGGCTCCAGCGCGTCGAGATTGCTGGCCCGGCGCGTCATGGCGCCGGTGTGCCAGTGCTCGAGCAGCCGGCCCGTGGTGAGCACCATCGGGTAGGTCTCGTCCGGCAGCTCGTCGGGAGGCTCCAGGCCGGCCGGCACGATCCTCGCGCGGCCGGACGCGGTCGGGAACGACGAAACGAAGATGATCTCGTTGCCCGGCTTGTCCGGCGCATCGCAGGGATAGGTGACGGCATCCTCGGCCAGCAGCCGCTGCCACGTGATGTTCGCGAGCGACGGCATGACCTTCGTCATCTCCGCGAAGACCTCGGACACGTCGCGGTACGTCCACTCGAGCCCGATGCGCCGCGCCAGCTCCTGGATCAGCTCCCAGTCCTGGCGCGCCTCGCCCGGCGGGCTCAGGACCGGCCGGCCGATCTGCACCTGGCGGTTCGTGTTCGTGTACGTGCCCCACTTCTCCGCGTGCGCGGAGGCCGGCAGCACCACGTCCGCATGCCAGGCGGTCTCGGTCAGGAAGATGTCCTGCACGACGAGGTGCTCCAGATGCGCCAGCGCCTCGCGGGCATGAGAGACGTCGGGATCGGACATCGCGGGGTTCTCGCCCATGATGTACATGCCCTTGATCTCGTCGGCATGAATCGCGTGCATGATCTCGACCACGGTGAGGCCGGGCTGCGGATCGAGCGTACGGCCCCAGAGTTCCTCATACATGCCGCGAATCTTGGGGTCCTTGACGGACTTGTAGTCCGGGAACACCATCGGGATGAGGCCCGCGTCGGAGGCGCCCTGCACGTTGTTCTGGCCGCGCAGTGGATGCAGGCCGGTGCCCGGCCGGCCGATCTGGCCGGTGACGAGCGCCAGCGCGATCAGGCAGCGGGCGTTGTCCGTGCCGTGGGTGTGCTGCGAGACGCCCATGCCCCAGAAGATGATGGAGCGCTCGGAACGGGCATAGAGCCGCGCCACCTTGCGGATGGTTTCGGCGGGGATCCCGCACACCGGCTCCATCTCCTCCGGCGTGAACCCCGCCACCTTGGCTTTCAGATCGTCGAAGCCGTCGGCGTGCGCCTGCACGTACTGGATGTCGGCCAGCCCCTCCGCGACGATGACGTTCAACATCGCGTTGAGCAGCGCCACGTCGCGGCCCGGCTTGAACTGCAGGACGTGGCTGGCGTAGCGGGCGATTCCCTGCGACTGGCCGCGCGGGTCCATGACGATCAGCCTGGCGCCGCGCTTGGCCGCGTTCTTGAGGTAGGTCGCAGCGACCGGATGGTTCTCCGCCGGCCGGGCACCGATGATGATGATGCAGTCGGCGTCCTTGGCCGCCGTGAACGGGGCCGAGACGGCGCCTGAGTTCAACCCCTCCATCAGCGCCGCCACCGACGAGGCGTGGCAGAGCCTGGTGCAGTGATCGACGTTGTTGGTGCCGAAGCCCTGCCGCACGAGCTTCTGGAAAAGGTAGGCCTCCTCGTTCGAGCCCTTGGCCGAGCCGAAGCCGGCGAGCGCGTTGCTGCCGTCGCGGCCGCGGATGCGCCGGAACCCGGCCGCCGCCTTCTCCAGCGCCTCCTCCCAGGTTGCCTCGCGGAACACCGGCCATGGGTTCCGGGGGTCGACGGCGATGTCGCCGCGCTTCGGCACGTTCTCCCAACGGATCAGCGGCTTGGTCAGGCGGTCCGCGTGATGGATGTAGTCGAAGCCGAAGCGACCCTTGACGCAGAGCCGGTTGTTGTTAGCGGGGCCGTCGCGGCCGTCCACGTAGAGGACCTTGTCGTCCTTGACATGCACCTTGGTCTGGCAGCCGACGCCGCAGTAGGGGCACACGGTGTCGACCGACCTGTCCTCGAATTCGGTACGCCGGCCGGACGCGTCGAGCAGGTTCGCCTCCATCAGCGCGCCTGTCGGGCAGGCCTGCACGCATTCGCCGCAGCCGACGCAGGTGGACTCGCCCATGCCGACGTCGAAGTCGAACACCGGCAGGGCGCCGTGGCCGCGGTAGGCCATGCCGATGACGTCGTTCGACTGCACCTCGCGGCAGGCGCGCACGCACAGGCCGCATTTGATGCAGGCGTCGAGGTTGACGGCGATCGCCGCATGCGTGCTGTCCGGCGCCGGGCGATCGCCGCGCGGGAAGCGGCTTGTCGTCTCGATGCCCATCGCATCGACCCAGCTCCAGAGCTTGGAAGCCGGATCGTGGCTCTCCTCCTTTTGCGGCTGGTCGGCGACGAGCAGCTCGAACACCATCTCGCGGCTCTTGCGGGCGCGCTCGGTGGCGGTCCTCACCTTCATGCCGGCCGCGGGCTTGCGAATGCAGGATGCCGCCAGCACGCGCTCGCCCTCGATCTCGACCATGCACGCGCGGCAGTTGCCGTCGGCGCGGTAGCCGGGCTCCGGGAGCCAGCACAGATGCGGGATCGTCGTGCCATGCCGCTGGGCAACCTGCCAGATGCTTTCGCCCTCGCCTGCCTCGACTGTGCTGCCGTCGAGCTCGAACGTGATTTTTCCGGTCATTCCGAACCTCTGGCCCAACCTGGGGCGCTCCTTGCGCGTTTCGGTCTGGCGCGGGCTTGATCGAGCGCATACCCGATCGGCCCCGCGCAGCTCACGATATCGCCCGGGACGTTCCCCAGGGAGTGATGAACATGACAGTTCCCCCGACCATAGCCCACGCCGTGCAGCAGACGCAGGAATGGCTGAAGGACCTGCGGGACAACGGTGGGCTGGCGAGCGAGGCGGAGGCCTACAGCGTCCTGCGCGCCGTCCTCCACCAGCTTCGCGACCGCCTGACGCTGGGCGAGGCCGTCGACCTCGGGCAGCAGCTCCCGCTCATCGTGCGCGGGATCTACTTCGAGGGCTGGCGTCCTTCCCATGCGCCGGAAAAGATCCGCAGCAAGCAGAAATTTCTCGACCAGGTGACGATGCGGCTGCTGCCGCACCAGATCCCGCCGGAGCCCGCGGTGCGCGACGTATTCGCACTGCTGGCGCATTATTGCGATCCCGGTGAGATATCCGACGTGATCGGCCAGCTCCCCGACGATATCAAAAAGCTGTGGCCGGTGTCGGCCCGCACCTTCCGGGATCGAGCGCTCTGAGACTGCCTGAGCTGAAATCACGGCTCGTGCTCAACGCCTGTGCTGATGCCTGTGATCGCCTGAACCGCCCGCATAGCCGCGCAGCTCGGAGTAGCGCCGGCGCTGCTCGGCGCTGAGCAGCGGGGCGGTCTCCAGGTGCGCCGCGAGATGGGCGAGCCGCACCTCGGCCCGGATGTTGTCGGCCTGCCTGACGAGCCCGCTGATCCGATCGGCGGTGGCCTCGCCGGAGCGGAACGCCGCGTCGACGGCCTTTTCGGCCTCGAGATAGCGGGCGCCGGCGCTCCGGGCCGCCGCCTTCATGCGGGCATGGATCGCTTCGACCGCCTTCTGCTGCTCCCGCGTCAGGTCCAGCTCACGCGCCAACTCGAGCACGTGCATCGGGCCTGGATAGCCGTTGAGCTCTGCCGGCCGCGCCAGTCCCATGCCGCGGCCTTCGCGATACTCGGCGATTTCCGCGTCCGAGACGCTGGCGATGGCCCGGTGCTGCTGGCCGGCGTAGGGTTGCGCGTGGCCCGCCTCACTGCCATCGCCGTGCACAGGCTCGGCGGCCAGCGCGCCGGCTGCGAGCCCGGCGAGGAGCAGACTCGCCGCAACAGGCATCGCGATCGCTTTCCGCATCCTGCTCACTCTCATGCGAGATCCTCCGGAAAGTGCTTGAAGACCGAGGCCAGAGGATTGGGCGCCGCCTGGCCGAGGCCGCAGATCGACGCGTCGCGCATCACCTGTGCGAGGTCGCCGAGCAGCCTCTCGTCCCAACGCGGCTCCGACATCAGCTTGACCGCCTTCTCTGTGCCGTTGCGGCATGGGGTGCACTGGCCGCAGCTCTCGTCCTCGAAGAACTTCATCAGATTGAGCGCCACCGCCTTCATGTCGTCCCTGTCCGACAGGATGACGACCGCGTGGCTGCCGACGAACGAGCCGTGCTTCTCGAGCTGTCCGAAATCGAGCGGGATGCCGGCCATGGACGCGGGCAGGATGCCGCCCGACGCGCCGCCCGGCAGATAGCCCTTGAACGCATGACCCTCCGCCATGCCGCCGCAGAGCTCGATCAAGTCGCGCGCGGTCGAGCCGGCCGGCGCGAGCACGACGCCCGGATTGCGAACCCGTCCGGAAACGGAATAGGACCGCAGCCCCTTGGCGCCGTTCTTGCCCTGCGACGCGAACCACTCCGCTCCCTTGGCGATAATTTCCGGCACCCAGTACAGCGTCTCGATATTGTTGACGAGCGTCGGGCGGCCGAACACGCCGACCTGGGCGACGTAGGGCGGCCTGTGGCGCGGATATCCCCGCTTGCCCTCGATCGACTCGATCATGGCGCTCTCTTCGCCGCAGATGTAGGCGCCGGCGCCGCGCCGGATGTGCACCTTCGTGTGACGCGTGAGGCCCGCGGCTTCGAGCTTCGCCACCTCGCGGCGCAGGATCTCGAGCGCCGCCGGATACTCGTCGCGCATGTAGACGAAGACCTCGGCTGCCTCTACCGCCCAGGCCCCGATCAGCATCCCCTCGAGGAACCGGTGCGGCCGGCGCTCGAGGTAGTGACGGTCCTTGAACGTGCCGGGCTCGCCCTCGTCGCCGTTGACGGCCATCAGCCGCGGCGCCTTCTCTGCGCGCACCAGCGCCCATTTCCGCCCCGTCGGGAAGCCGGCGCCGCCGAGCCCGCGCAGGCCGCCGTCCGACAACGTCGCGATGACGTCCTCCACCTTGCGCGCCCCCGACAGGCAGGAGGCGAGCACCTCGTAGCCGCCCTCGCGGCGGTAGGAGTCGAGCTCCTGATAGGCGGGGATCTCCGGATGCGTCTCGCCGGAGGCAAGCACCGCGCGAACCTTGTCGGCGGACGCGTGATCGACGTGCCTGTGGCCGACCTCGAGCGCCGGCGCCGTGTGGCACGAGCCGATGCACGGCGCGCGCACGACGCGGACATCCGCCGAAGCCTCCTTCTGCAGAGCCGCCAGCAGGGTCTCGGCCCCTGCCAGCATGCACGACAGGCTGTCGCAGACCCGCACCGTCACCGCCGGCGGCCGCGGCTCGCCATCGGCGACAACGTCGAAATGCGCGTAGAACGTGGCCACCTCGTAGACCTCCGCCATCGGCAGCCGCATCAGCTCGGCGAGCCCGTGCAGGTGTCCGGCGGGCAGGCAGTGCTTCGCGTCCTGGATCCTGTGCAGGTACTCGATCAGCAGCGCGCGCTCGTAGGGCCCGGGGCCAATCAGGCGGCGCACCGCCTCGACCTCCTCCTGGCGCAGCACGCGGCCTTTCGGATAAAGCGGCGCCTTGCGCCGGCCGGAGCCGGGGTGCATGGCGCGGCCGTTGCCGCGGCTCCTGCCGGAGCCTGCCTTCTTCACATCATTCATCTGTTCAGCTCACCAAAGCCTGCCGCATGGTCACGCCCACCAGGTCGGCCCGCGGCGCAATCCGCACGCCGGCCTCCCGCAATACCTCGATCTTCGCCGCTGCGCTGCCCGACTTGCCGGCGGCGAGTGCGCCGGCATGACCCATCCGCCGCTCCGGCGGCGCGTTCCGGCCGACGACGAGAGCAACGATTGGCTTGCCAGGTCTCATCTCCTCGATCAGCGCGGCGGCCTCCTCCTCGTCGCTTCCCCCGATCTCCCCGATCATGATGATACCCTCGGTAGCGGGATCGTCGAGGAAAAGACTGACGCATTGCGCAAGACCGATCCCGTGCACCGGATCACCGCCGACTCCGATGGTCGTCGACTGGCCAAGCCCGGCGGCCGTCGTCTGCGCCACGACCTCGCTCGTCAGCGAGGCCGAGCGCGAGGCAATTCCGATCGTGCCGCGCCGCGCGTTGACGGTCGTCATCACGCCGAGCTGGGTCGCGCCGGGCACCAGGACGCCTTGCGAGTTGGGGCCGACCAGCCGGGTCAGCGAGCCGGCGAGCTTCTGGCGCACCCGGATCATGTCCAGCACGGGAACCCGCTCGGTGACGCAGACGACGAGCCCGATCCCGGCGTCGATGGCCTCGATCATGGCAGCGGCGGCGTTGGCCGGCGGCACGAACACGAGGCTGGCACTAGCGCCGGTGGCGGCGACGGCGTCCGCCACGGTGTCGAACACGGGCAGGTCGAGGTGCCGCCGGCCGCCCCTGCCCGGGGTCACGCCAGCCACCAGACGGGTGCCGTAGGCGACCATGCGGGCGACATGGTAGGTCGCGGCTCGGCCGGTCAGGCCCTGGCAGATGACGCGTGTGTCCTTGCCCGCGAGGACGGCCATCACGCTGCCTTCCGGGTGGCGAGCTGCGCGGCCCTTTTGGCCGCCTCCCACATGTCCGCGGCCTCGATGACGGGAACGCCATAGCTCTTGAGCCGAGCCGCCCCGAACTCCGCATTGTTGCCGGCCAGCCGCACCACGACTGGAGCCGCGCATCCCGATCTGTGCACGGCGATGCCGATGCCGTCGGCGATGGTGTCGCAGCGCTGCATGCCGCCGCCGTGCACGTTGACGAGCACGGCGCGCACGCGCGGGTTGGCGGCAATCAGCTCGAAGGCATAGGCGATGTCGAGGCTCGTCGCGGTGGTGCGGATGTCCATGAAATTGGCCGGCCGGCCGCCGGCCTCGTGCAGGAGGTCGAGGGTCGCCAGCGCCAGCCCCGCGCCGTTGACGACGACGCCGATGTCGCCGTTGAGCTTCAGGTAGTTGATCTGGTGGCGGTCAGCCGCAAGCTCGACCGGGTCGCCGTCCTCAAAGCCGCTCGCCTCCCGCAGCGCGGCGAGGTCCGATTGGCGGAACAATGCATTGTCGTCCACCGTCACCTTGGCGTCGAGGACGACGAGCTCGCCCGCTTGCGTCAGCACGAGCGGGCTGACCTCGATCATCGTCGCGTCGAGCGCCACGGCCGCGTCCGCGAGCTGCGCCAGCCGCTTCGCCAGAAGCGCGGCAACGTCGGGCTCGAGGCCGTACGTGCTTGCCGCGCCATCGAAATCACCCGTGACCCGGTCCCCCGAAAGCCGGAGCTTGACGCAAGCGGCAGGACTCGCCGCCCCGCCCGGGCGCGGCATCACGCCGGCATCGCCGTGATCGCCAGTGATGAGCAGGACCTCGCCGGCGGACCTGTCGACGACGACGGCGCTGTAGAGGCTGCGCGAAAACTCGACGGCCTCCTCGATATAGACCCAGCGGACCTGCTGGCCGGCGGGACCCGTCTGATTTGTGACCAGCGGGCGGCCGATAAGCTCGGCAGCGATCCTGCCGGCCTGGGTCGGGGACGCGGCGAGGCGGACCCCGCCGTTTGCGGCCCGGCCGCCAGCGTGGACCTGCGCCTTCACCACGCACCGGTCGAAACCGAGCCGGCGCGCCACCGCCTCCGCCTCCCCGGCGCTGCCTCCGATGCGGCCGCGGGGAATCGGGAGGCCGAACTGGGCCAGGAGCTCCTTGGCCTGGAACTCGTGCAGGTTCATCGCCTTCCTCCTGCCGTCCCGGCCTCCTCTATCCGATCGTCGGACGACCAAGCGCACCGCCTTATCGCAATTCGCTCGAAACCCGGGGAAGTTGCGGCATCCGGCTTGCCGCACCACTCCTGGCGCTCCCATGCCGCGAACCGCGTGATCGCGCCTGCTTATTCACACCAGCCGGCTCGATTGGCATACCAAATACAATATGCCAATTGCGTATGCCTGTCGAGCGTGCGACGCTCTTTTCGCGCTCCGCGCCCCGTGAACGGAGCGAGCCATGCATCGCCGTCCAGCCGACGGCATCTGAGGCAACACTGCCGCTTGCGCATTCCGCTCGACTACAGGATAGGGATCGTGTCGAGAGCAGATTGCGCTCCCCGATCGCAGGCGAAGCATCGCAGCCAGCGCGTTTCAAAGCTAGCTGGCGCAAGGCCCTGATTGCGCGAACTGGAGAATGGCATGGAATTGCTTGTTGCCGCTGCCGCGATCAGCGATCAGCTTGCCGGGTACCTGCAGGGGCTTTTCGGTTTCGACACCACGCTCATCGTCAACGTGCTGCGCATCATCGGCATCGACATCGTCCTCGCCGGCGACAATGCCGTCGTCATCGCCCTCGCATGCCGGTCGCTGCCGCCGCGCCAGCGCATGGCAGGCATCATCATCGGCGCCGGCGTCGCCGTCCTCCTCCGCATCTTCTTCACGGTGATCCTCCAGTACCTGCTCGAGCTCCAGTACCTGAAGCTGATCGGCGGGGTTCTGCTGTTCTGGATCGCGGTCAAGCTGCTCACGGCCGAGGAGGGCAAGGACGAGGGCGTCAAGAGCGGCAGCAGCCTTTTCGAGGCGATCCGGATCGTCGCCATCGCCGACCTCGTCATGAGCCTCGACAACATGCTGGCGATCGCCGCCGCAGCCGGCGGCAACACCTATCTGATCGTCTTCGGTCTCGCGCTCAGCATCCCGCTCGTCGTGGCCGGCTCGACGCTGATCATGACCCTTCTCACCCGATTCCCTATCCTCATCTGGGGCGGCGCGGCGCTTCTCGGCTGGATCGCCGGAGAGCTGATCGCGACCGAGCCTGTCCTCGCTCCCGCCATGCAGGGCCTGGCGCAGTCGTTGCAGGCGACGCCGAAGAGCATCGCGCGCGGCTTCGAGATCATAGGCGCCCTGGCGGTGCTTCTGACCGGTTGGGTGCTCGCACGGAGGGCAGGCCGGAAGATCGGCCACGCCTAGCAGGTCGCTGAAAAATGGTCGACTTCGCGGCGTCTGGGGGAACTGAGGGGT
>JAHDXT010000010.1 GCA_023384095.1 Hyphomicrobiaceae bacterium | reverse complement strand
ATGTTCGCGAGGCAAAGTCAGCCCCGGATGGCGGGTTTTTCAGCGGCCTGCTAGCGTTCCATCGCCAACCAATTGGTGCCCCCTCCCACTCCTCCCGTCATTGGCGCCCCGGATCGGGGTCCGGGGCGCAGGCTCCGGCGGCCATCCACGAAACTTTCCACACCCGCACTTGCGGCGTGTCGTGGATTCACGCCTCCGCGGGAATGACGGTGTGGGTGGCTAGCCGGAAGACAGAACATCAGCCCGTATCCCGGTCGCCCGCGGGACGGTTTCAGCACCCCAGGGCTGGCAGGACTCCTTTGTCATAGCGGCACCGGACCACGGGTCATGGGCGTTCGCGATAGTACTCCATCAATATACGCGCCACTTCCGGACGGGAGAATTCAACTGGCGGCGCAATCCCCTTGCCGAGCATCTCACGCACCGCCGTACCAGAGAGTAGAACGAAATCCTCCTTGGTGTGGTCTGGTGCTTCACGCATCATGACCACTTTGTTCAGCTTCTTCGAGTAGGCGGTATGGTCGGCCTTGAATAGCTGGATCGCAAGCGCTTGCTTCGGTATCCGGTCGAAAATTTCCTGGGCTTCGAACGGCTCATAGTAATTGCCCACTCCGGCGTGATCGCGTCCGACGATCAGGTGAGAGGCTCCCATGTTCTGGCGAAATATTGCATGCAGCAGCGCCTCCCGCGGTCCTGCATAGAGCATGTCGAAGCCGTAGCCGGTAATCATGGCCGAGCCTGGCCGGAAATAAAGCTCGACCATCTTGCGAATCGCCGCATCGCGGACCGGCGCAGGGATGTCGCCGGGCTTCAGCCTGCCGAGAAGCATGTGGATGACGAGACCGTCCGCCTCGAGCCGCTCCATGGCCATGCGGCACAGCTCCTCGTGCGCGCGATGCATCGGATTGCGGGTCTGGAAGGCTACGACGCGGCGCCAGCCCCTTCTGGACATCTCATTGCGGATGTCCACGGCCGTGCGGAACGTGTCCGGGAACTCGGTTTCGAAATAGCTGTAATTCAGAACCTGCAGCGGCCCGGAGATCGCCATCCTGCCCTGCGATAGAAATTCGGCCACACCTGGGTGCGCGCGGTCGGTCGTGCCGTAAACCTGCGACGTCAGCTCTTCGATTTCACCGGGCGAGAATGTGTCGATCGCCTCGACGCGCTGAATGGCCAGGATTGGCGTTCCGTCGACATTCGGGTCCCTCAGCGCGATGCGATCGCCCGGCTCAATCCTCCCGGCCTCGCGCACCAGATTGAGCACCGGCGTCGGCCAGAAGAGCCCGCTCGCCGTATGCATCGACCGTCCCACTGCCAATGCATCCGCCTTGCTCATGTACCCGGCGAGCGGGGTGAAATAGCCGCCCCCGAGCATGACTGCGTTGCCTGCCGCCGCCGAGCTCAGCACGATCGAAGGTAACGATCCTGCTTCCCGCTCGAGGTTCGCACGTTCGTCTGCGTCATCGATATAGAGGGGTCTGAGCTCGGCTGCGCCATGTGGCGCAATGAGAGTTGCCATAGGTGTGTCGTCTCCAGAGTTACAGGCTTGCAGTCCTCATGCACCTTCGTCCCGGACGACACCTGCAGTGCTTGCCCGTTGAATCCTATGAGTGCGCTCCGACCTGCGAATGTCAAAAATGGTATGTTGGATAAACAGTGCCCTCTCCATTGTCAGTCTCCCCATACTTGTACGTTCGCATCGCCATTCTATGATAGGGGAGATTATGTGCGCGCATGAAATTGCGGACATCATCCTTCGTCCAGCGGATCAGCGGATCGACTTTTATAAGTCGCCCGTCGACATCGACACGGTTGCGAACGAAGCTCGGCCGGGCCACGTGATACACCGCATTTATCCAGCAGTCGTAGGGGGCAAGGCAATCATTGAGGTGGAGCAGCTCGAACGAGCGGCCCGGCATATTGCGGCAGTGAACCCACATACGCTCACAATGATCGTTGTCGCCCGCTCTGACCTCGGTCTCGTGGCCCGCGTTGATGGAGAAATTCCGCAGCCCCAGGATTTCGACGATCTTGGCTCTGTACTCGGCGCTTTCTTCAAAGACTGGCGGTCTATGACAGAAGATAATCGGCGTTGCGGGATCGATTTCCGATATCATTTTCAGAACGACGATGCTGGACGCCATCAGCGAGGCGGTGACGACCGTCTTGCCCGCAAATCTTTCTTTGACCAGGTAGCGCAGCAGTTCTGGCGTATCCAAGCCGACGCTGACCGATCGGATCTCCTGCATCGGCGTCATTGCAGCTCGCCCCAAGCCGAGATATTCCCGATAGGGATACCATGTGGGTCCAACCGCGCGAAGCAGAATTTGGAACTGTTGGCGACCGGATAACCCCATCAACCGACGTCCGCCGACACTCGGACTGCGCGTCTCTCGAAGCCATTCGGTGATGCCGCTGGCCGAGGTAGGATCGGCATCGCTCAGGTCTCCACCTCTCGAGCCGACGACACGACCGCGACCGCCGACGAGGGTGGACGCCGGGAGCTCTCGTCGACTCGGTCCCGCCGCCGTCCAGAACGGCATCTCCATTTCGAGCCTATGGACGCTACCCATCAGGATGCAAGCACGATTCACTTGCAATTGCAGAGACTTACGACAGTCGCGAGCTGACAGGCCGACAGCCGGGCGGGTTCCGTTCACACGCCAGCCGCACCCCGATCGAGATCGGCATGGCGGTCCTCGAGACCATGGAATCGACCTTGCAGTCATGGCGCCGCGCCTCCTCCATTCAAAGCAGTTGCAGCAGCAGGCCCGACAGGCTAGCTTCAGCCGGTGTGGGGGGCTCACGAATGCCGATTCCACCGGGACATGGGCGTTGGCGTCAGTGACCGGTGCCCGAGCCGCGCACGTCGTCGTCGGCTCCGGTGATTCGGGACGGGGCAGCATCTAGGAGTGGGGGTAAGTTAGTGCTCGCCAGCAATCCGTTCGCCGAGCTTTCGGCGTCCATTCCACCGGCCGTCATCCAGACGTATGTCGCGGTGATGATAGTCCTGGTCGCGGGTGGCACTCTGTTCGACATCGCGCATAAGAGGAGCGCCAAGTACTTTTTCGACAATTGGCGGAAATCCAGAAAAATGGGGGCGCGGCAGCTCAGCGGCGGGGAGCTGGCGTCGCTTGCGGTCCAGACGGCCCTGGTCGAGGGCCTGACATCCGCTGAATTCTGCAATCAGCAGCGCAGAGTTGCCCACCTCCTGACGATGTATGGCTTCCTGGCCTACGTGATCACCAGCGCCATCATGGTGTTCTGGTATCTGTCGCCCGCGACGCCGACGCCCGCCATCCTGCCGCTGCTTTGGCACCTGGGGGCCCTGATGGTTTGCGTCGGCGGCTACTGGTTCTGGTTCTTCATCCGGGTCGACGTCGCCGCCGAGGGCAATTCGCCCTTCCGCATCGTGCGCGCCGACCTGTTCATCCTCTCCCTTCTCGCGAGCGTGACGCTTGGCCTGATCTGGGCCTACCTGCAATCGACCGGCAGCACTCTGGCGAGCGTATTCCTCGGCATGTATCTGATCGCCACCACGGTGCTGTTCGGATCCATTCCATGGTCCAAGTTCTCGCACATGTTCTTCAAGCCAGCGGCGGCCTTCCAGAAGCGCGTGGCCGAGGCGAACGGCACGAGGAGCAACCTGCCCGGCCCGGCCGACAAGCCCGCCATATTCGGCAGCCCCGGCCGGCACGCCCGAAATTACTGACCAGCCCGCCATCCGCCCCCCGAGGAGACAGCGAAATACCATGCCGACATTCGTTTACATGACGCGGTGCGACGGCTGCGGGTATTGCGTCGATATCTGCCCGTCCGACATCATGCACATCGATACCACGTACCGGCGCGCCTATAACATCGAGCCCAATATGTGCTGGGAGTGCTACTCCTGTGTGAAGGCGTGTCCGCAGAACGCGATCGACGCACGCGGTTACGCGGACTTCGCACCCCTGGGCCACAGCGTGCGGGCGCTCCGCGAGGAGGAGAAGGGCACCATTTCGTGGAAGATCAAGTTCCGGGACGGCCGCGAGAAGAATTTCGTTTCCCCGATCCGAACCACGCCATGGGGATCGATCAAATCACCGGCCGACTACGAGGCGCCCAGCAACGACGCCTTTCAATCGCAGGAGCTCGCGCACGAGCCGGACGCGCTGAACGTCGATAGGCTGCCCGCGCTGTCGCCCGATCAACTCAAGGTGGGGGTCGTCTAGTGGGTCTGTTCAGTCGCAGGAAGACGGTTTTCGTGGATTCGGACATCCTCGTCATCGGGGGCGGCATGGCCGGCTGCGGGGCCACGTACGAGTCCAGGTACTGGGGGCGCGACCTCAAGGTCGTGTGCGTCGAGAAGGCGAACATCGAGCGCAGCGGCGCCGTTGCGCAGGGCCTTTATGCGATCAACTGCTACATGGGCATGCAGTGGAACGAGAACCAGCCCGAGGACCATGTCCGCTACGCGCGGAACGACCTCATGGGTCTGGTACGGGAGGACCTGGGCTACGACATCGCCCGCCATGTCGACTCCACCGTGCACAAGTTCGAGGAATGGGGCCTTCCCATGATGAGGGACCCTGCCACCGGGCGGTATCAGCGCGAGGGCAAATGGCAGATCATGATTCACGGCGAGAGCTATAAGCCCATCGTCGCCGAGGCCGCCCGCAAGGCAGCCACCGAAGTCTACAACCGGATCATGGTGACCCACCTGCTGATGGACAAGACGAAGGCCAACCGTGTCGCGGGGGCCGTCGGCTTCAACGTCCGAAGCGGGGATTTCTACGTCTTCCGCTCGAAGGCCGTTATCGTATCCGCCGGCGGTGCGTCGCACATCTTCAAGCCCCGCGCGGTAGGCGAGGGCATGGGGCGAACCTGGTACGCCCCATGGAGCAGCGCCTCGGCCTATGCGCTGCCGATCCTCGCCGGCGCCAAGATGACCCAGATGGAGAACCGGATCGTCCTCACCCGGTTCAAGGACGGCTACGGCCCGGTCGGCGCCTACTTCCTGCACCTCAAGACGTACACGCAAAACGCGTACGGAGAGGAATACGAGTCCAGATGGTACAATCACACCAAGGAGCTGGTCGGGGATTACGTTGACCGGCACCCGGTGCCCACCTGCCTGCGCAACCACGCACTTCTGGAGGAGCTCAAGGCTGGCCGAGGCCCCATCCGCATGGTGACGAAGGAGGCCTTCCAGGATCCGCACAAGGAAACCGTCGGCTGGGAGAACTTTCTCGGCATGACGATCGGGCAGGCCGTCGTGTGGGCATCGCAGAACATCGATCCCAAGCATACCAACCCCGAGCTGACCACGTCGGAGCCTTACGTCATGGGCTCCCACGCGACATGCTCCGGCGCATGGGCCAGCGGACCGGCGGACTATGCCCCTTCCGAATACCAGTGGGGCTACAATCGAATGATGACCGTCGACGGGCTTTTCGGCGCCGGCGACACGATCGGGGGCACCGCCCACAAGTTCTCGTCGGGATCGTTCACGGAAGGACGGATCGCTGCCAAGGCGGCGGTCAATTACGTGAAAGACCTGCGTAACGAGGAGCCCCAGGTCAGCGAGCAGGAATACGAGGACCTGAAGCGGGTCATATTCCAGCCGCTGGAGAACTACTCCGTCGGCCGCAACGAGATCGTCGCGGGCACCGTTTCTCCGAGCTACATTCTGCCTATCCATGGTCTTCAGCGGCTCGAGAAGATCATGGACGAGTACGTCGGCGGCATCAGCGCGCATTACACGACCAACGAGCCTCTGCTCACGCGCGGGCTGGAATTGCTGACCATGCTCAAGGAGGACCTCGATCACCTCGGCGCCGAGGACCTGCACCAGCTTCAGCGGGCGTGGGAGCTGCACCACCGTGTCCTGGCCTCGGAGGCCGTGACACACCACACGATGTTCAGAACGGAAACGCGGTGGCCGGGTTATTATTATCGCGGCGATTACCCGAAGCTGGACGATGCCGATTGGCATTGCTTCACATTGTCCCGCTACGACCGGGACTCCGGGAAGTGGGAAATGGAGAAGGCGCCCGTTTATCACATCATAGAATGATCCGGGGCGCTTGAATTCTGCGCCATGACGCCATTGCGTTCGGGCGTGACGGCAATTCGTTCTGCCCTGGCTGAAGCGGCGCGGCTCGACCAACCCACCGGCTGGTCAGGCCACCGCCTGCAGAGAAAGTCCCGCTTTCGTTCTCTCCGACGCGTTACTTGCTCGACCTGTCGAGCGGATTATTGCCTGAGGCCCGGTCCTCTCAGAAGGCAGGGAAAGCGCGTTCCGCCGCGCCCTCCGCGAAGGCCGCAGCCCGCACGTGCCGGAGCGAGCGCGAACGGCACGCGCGGGAGAGACTGCCCACGGGCTCTCTTCGCAGGCCGAGCGGGTTTCGCCGGCCGCGCCCTCTGACCTCAGACATCAGCCGTTATCGCTGGATTCCCTGCTGCCGGCCCTTGCCGGGCTGCTCCATGCCCATCATGCCCATGCCGGGCTGATGCATCGGCATTCCCTGCATGCCCGGCATTCCCATTCCCGGCTGATGCATGGGCATGCCGCGCTGCATTCCCATCATGCCCTGCCGCATCCCCGTCCCCGAGCCCTGCTCGCCGAGGCCGAGGAACTGGCCGCTGGAGCGGCGTGCGTTGCGCAGCGCGTTGAAGGTCGTGAGATCGACGTTACCCGTGGGCGGAAGGCCGACGTGCTGCTGGAACCGCGCCAGCGCCTGCTGGGTCTGCGGGTCCCACCGCCCGTCGATCGGGCCCGGATCGAGACCGATCCGCGCCAGCCGGCGCTGGATCTGCCGCACCTCGCCCGGGCTGACGTAGAGCGGTGCGCCTTCCCCGAGCGTCTGCTGCCGGGTGGAGCCCATCTGCTGCTGAGGGCCGGAGAACTGCTGCCCGGCCTGGCCGCCGAGCTGCTGCGCTGTCGCCAGCGCAGGCGCCAGGAGCAGAGCAGCCGCGAGCACGCCAGCACCGGTGATGAACGGGATTCGCATCAGTCATCTCCCTTTCTCTGAGGAAGCCGACAGAATCCTGGAAACGTCAGGAGAGCCGGCTTCCCAGGGCAAACCACGCGAGTCTCGACGTGGTTCCCGCCGATCGGCCGGGCAGGGGACGCCGGCGGCGGCCGGCTCAGGCGGGTCTCATCAGATAGAGCACCGCGGAGGCCGTCCCAACGGCGGCGACCGTGCTGACCGCAATGGCCGCCGACACGGAGCCGACCGCGCGATCGTATTTGGCGGCGAACAGGAAGGCATTGGCCCCGACCGGCATCGCCGCAAACAGCACGGCCACCGCCACCCAGACGGGCGGCAGCCCGAGCACCGGCCCCGACAGGACGTACACTACGGCCGGCAGCAGCAGCATCTTCATCGCGAAGATCACCGTCAGGGTCGGGAGCTGGCCCGCGATCCGGTACGTCGCCAGCGACATGCCGAGCGCGAACAATCCGGAAGGAACGGCCGCCTGCCCGAGCAGTGCGAGAAACCGGTCGAGGAGCTCGGGCACGCCCAGCCCGCCGACCCGCCACAGGGTGCCCACCACGACCCCCATCACCACGGGATTGCGCAGCAGGTCCGCGACGACCCCGCCAAGCGCGGCCAAGAACGGCACGGTGCGCTCGCGCCGGCTCGCCCACTCGATGTGCAGCGTGGCGATGATCCACAGGATCAGGGAATCGAGCGAGACGAGGATGCCGATCGGCGCCGCGGCGTCCGGCCCGAAGGCGCTGAGCGCCAGCGGCACTCCCAGCATCACGCCGTTGCCGAAGCAGGAGCCCATCGAGATGGCGGCGCCGTCGGCGGCGCTGCGGCGCAGGACAAACCGGGCGAGGAGAGCCGACGCGATCCAGACCAGCGCGATGCCGCCGAAGAACGCGGCGACGAACCGCCAGGGCGCGGCCGGCACGTCGCCGATCCCCTGCATCGCCCGGAACAGGAACGCAGGCATGGAGACGTTGAAGCAGAACTGCGCGATGACCTTGGCGCTGCCCTCCGGCAGGTAGCGCCAGCGCTCGGTGAGCCAGCCGGCGAGCATGATGCCGAACACGGGCGTGACGATCGTCAGGATTGCGAGCATGAGGTTCGAGGCTCTGAGGCGCGGATTGCCGAGAGGGCAGGACGCGGTGATCGGGTGATCGGCAGCGCGTGGCTTAGCAGAGCCGAGCCGGGTCGCAAACCGTCCTGGCTCCTGGCCCCGACGCGCTCCCCGGCTCCGCAAGTGCGCCGGCGCTCCGCCAGCCCGTCAGTTCACGCGGCTCGCCGGTGAAGACAGCATCGAGCCGCCGAACCCGCTCGGAGCATCGACCACCTTGGCGCCGATGCTCTGCACCTGGAGGACGGCGAGGCCGCGCTCGGCAATGCCGCTCTCCAGCAGCCGCAGCGGACCATCGATGCCGGAGAACCCCGTCGGGCGGGTCAGGTTGGCCGCGGTGAACCGCGCCCCCGCGGGCTGGCTCGACAGCTTGATGGCGATGCTGACCGCATCGTAGGCCATGCTGGCGAGCCGCGGCGGCGAGCTGCCGAAGGTCTTTGCGAAGCGCTCCGAGAACTGGCGCCAGCCGCGCGGGTCGGCCGAGGCGTACCAGCCGCCCAGGAACGCGTCCTCGCGCCCGATGTTGGGATAGTCCCAACCTCCCGTCCCGAGCAGCCTGATGCGCTGGGAGTCGATCCCCGCATAGGCGAGCAGGGGACCGAGGCTCGGCAGGATCTCCGGCCCGCCGGGGACGAACAGCACGTCGATCGGATGCTGGGCCTCCTCGGCCTGGGTGATCGCGGCGACGATCCGTTCCGCCGGCTCGACCATGCCGTTCGACGCGGGCGGGTAGGTCTCGAGCGCCGCTATGACGCCGCCGCCCTGGGTCACGGCGTTGCGGAATGCGGGCTCGACCACCTTGCCGTAGGCATCTTCCGGCAGCAGCGCCGCGAACCGGCGATGGCCCTGCGCGATCGCGTAGGTGACGACGCGGCCGACCTCCTGCTGCGGCAGGAAGCCGAGCAGGTAGACGCCATCGCCCGCCACCTGCCGGTCGTTGGAGAAGGCGAGCACGGGGACGCGGGCCTGCCGCGCCAGCGGGGCGATGGCCTGCACGGAGCCGGCGAAGAGCGGACCCAGGATCAGCTCCGCACCTTCACTGATGGCCTCCTCGGCCGCCGCCCGCGCACCCTCCGGAGTGCTCTTGTCGTCCTTGACGATGAGCTGGAATGCCGGGTTGTCGATCTCGAACAGCGCCAGCTCGCCGGCCTGCTTCATGGCCTTGGCCACGGCCGCGGTATGGCCCGTGGCCGTCAGCGGCAGCAACAGCGCCACCTTGACCGCATTGCCGCGGCTGCCGGAGCGAGGGCCTTCGCCCGCTCCGGGGTCGGGCGGCGTCAGGCTGGCGCCGCCCTGGATGGCGCAGCCCGCCAGCACCGCGCCGAGGACGACGAGCGCAAGCGCGGAGGCGCACCGGAACCAGGCTGCATGAAGCACCATCTGTCGCTCGCCCCCGATCGCCTGCCCGCGCCCCGAACGCCGCAGCTTGAAGGACCGGCGTCAGTCTGCAACAACGCCGGGGATTCGGCTACGCTGGCGTCCGGCCCCGGGGCTTCCGCCGGAGCGGCCGCCGAGCGCAGCGCCGCTCAGGCGGCGACTGCACCAATGGAGCAACGGCTTGGCGAAAAATCGACGGCCGCGCAATGGGGAGCCGGGAAACTTCGACGCAGGATCGCTGCGCGAGCGCGTGCTGGCCCGGCTCGACGAAGCGCTGGGGCAGCCGATGGTCCCGGCGCTCTACGTCGTCGCCACGCCCATCGGCCATCTGGCGGACCTCACGCTACGCGGCCTGAGCATCCTGGCGCGGGCGGACACGGTCTATTGCGAGGACACCCGCCACACCCGTCAGCTCCTCGGCCAATACGGCATCTCGCGCGGCCTCGAGCCCTATCACGAGCACAACGAGGAACGCGAGCTGCCGGCGGTGCTGGAGGAGCTCGCCGCCGGGCGCTCCATCGCGCTCGTCAGCGACGCGGGCACGCCGCTCGTCTCCGATCCCGGCTTCAAGCTGGTGCGGGAGGCGCTGGCCGCCGGGCATCGGGTCATCAGCATCCCCGGCCCGTCGGCGCCGATCGCGGCGCTCGCCTCGTCCGGGCTGCCGACGGACCGCTTCCTGTTCGCGGGCTTCTTGCCGGCGAAGCAGGCCGCCCGGCGCACCCGGCTCGCAGAGCTGGCGGCGGTGCCCGCGACGCTCGTTTTCTTCGAGGCGCCCTCCCGCCTCGCCGATGCACTGGCCGACATGGCCGACGGCCTCGGCGCCGGGCGCGAGGCCGTCGTCGCCCGCGAGTTGACGAAGCTGCACGAGGAGGTCAGGCGCGGGTCGCTGGGCGAGCTCGCCCGCTCGGCGGCCGCAATCGAGCCGCGCGGCGAGATCGTCGTGCTGGTCGGGCCGCCGGCCAAGACTCAGGCCAGCGACCAGGAGATCGCCGAGAAGCTCCGGCAGGCCCTTGCCCACAGCACCGTGCGCGACGCCAGCAGGGAGGTCGCGGAGGCGCTTGGCGTGTCGAGAAGCCGCGTGTACGATCTCGCGGTTCGGATCAGGCGAGGTGGCCCGTGACCCGGCTCGACCGCAGGGAGCATCAGGCAAGCAGCACCAGGAGGCGACGCGAGCGCCGCGGCCGCCTGTCGGAGTTGCTGGCGGCCGCCCTGCTGTGTCTCAAGGGTTACAGGATCCTCGCCCGGCGCTACCGCTCGCGAGCGGGCGAGATCGACCTGATCGCCGTCCGCGGCCGGCGCATCGCCTTCGTCGAGGTCAAGCGCCGGCCGACCCTCGAGGCGGCCGAGGCTGCCAAGACGCGCGGCCAGGCGCAGCGCATGGCTCGCGCCGCAGAGCAGTGGCTGTGGCGCCACCCGGCGTACCGGGACCACGAGATCGGCCTCGACGCCCTGCTCGTCGTCCCGCGGCACATGCCCCGCCATCAGCCCGATGCCCTGCAGCGGGCGCATGCCTTCTGAACCGGCCTCGTCCAGCACTGCCGCAGCAATGGACCGGCCCATCCGCACCTGACCTGGACGTGAATGCATGCCGCTCGAGATCGCCTGTCAGATGGACCCCATCGACCGCATCGACATCCGCGGCGACTCGACGTTCGCGCTGTTGCTCGAGGCGCAGCGCCGCGGCCACGACCTCTTCTATTACACCCCGCCGAACCTGGCGCTGGACGGATCGCGGCTGATCGCCCGCGGCTCCTCGCTCGCGGTCGAGGACCGGGTCGGCGACCATTACCGGCTGTCGGACGGCCGGCTCGTCGACCTGTCGGAGCAGGACGTCGTACTGCTGCGGCAGGATCCGCCTTTCGACATGGCCTACATCACCACCACGCACCTGCTCGAGCGCATCCACCCTGGAACGCTCGTCGTCAACGATCCGGCCTCGGTCAGGAACGCGCCGGAGAAGGTGTGGGTGCTCGAGTTCCAGGACCTGATGCCGCCGACGCTCGTCACCCGCAACCCGGAGGACGTCAAGGACTTCCGGCAGCGCTACGGGGATATCATCCTCAAGCCGCTCTACGGCAACGGCGGCGCCGCCGTCTTCCGCATCGCGCCCGTCGACACCAACCTCAACTCGCTGATCGAGCTGTTCCAGACCGTGTTCCGCGAGCCGTTCATGGTGCAGCAGTACCGGCCGGAGGTGCGCGGCGGCGACAAGCGCATCATCCTGATCGACGGCGAGGTGGTCGGCGCCGTCAACCGCGTGCCGGCGCCCGACGAGACGCGCTCGAACATGCACGTCGGCGGCGTGGCCCAGCCGACGGAGCTCACGGCGCGCGACATCGAGATTTGCGAGCGCCTCAAGCCGGAGCTGAAGCGCCGCGGCCTGATATTCACCGGCATCGACGTGATCGGCCCCTATCTCACCGAGATCAACGTCACCTCCCCCACCGGCATCCGCCAGATCGAGGACTTCGGCGGCCCCGACGTGTCGGCGCTGTTCTGGGATGCGGTGGAGGCGCGGGTGATGCGCTGAGCGCTCCGATGCGGCGCCTTAGAGTCGGCCAGATGTTCTCTTATTGTTCTTGACGTCGTCGGGCATCGAGGATTAGCCTTTTCCCGGGGTGAGAGCTTATCGGGACGCCGGGGGGCAGGCATGTACGGGCGGATTTCCACGTTGGCGTTCGTCGGCATCGAAGCGCGGCCGGTGCAGGTGGAGGTCAGGGTCAGCCCCGGCCAGCACGTGTTCGCCATCGTCGGGCTGCCGGACAAGGCCGTCGCGGAGAGCCGCGAGCGCGTGCGCAACGCGCTGCACGCCATCGGGCTCGGTCTGCCGTGGACGCACATCACGGTGAACCTCGCTCCCGCCGATCTGCCCAAGGAGGGCAGCCACTTCGACCTGCCGATCGCGCTCGCCCTGATGGTGGCGATGGAGGCGATCTCGCCCGAGGCCGTCGAGGGATTCGCCGCCATCGGCGAGCTGGCGCTCGACGGCGCCATCCGGGCGACGCCGGGCGCCCTGCCCGCCGCCATCGGCGCCAACGCGATGGGCAAGGGCCTGATCTGCGCCGCCGGCAGCGGTCCGGAAGCGGCGTGGGCCGCCGCCGACATGGACATCGTATCGGCCCCGCACCTGCTCTCGCTCGTCAATCACTTCAAGGGGCTGCAGACCCTGCGCCGGCCCGAGCCCAACCTCGCGCACGACGACCATCCGCTCCCGGACCTGATCGATGTCAGAGGCCAGGAGACGGCCAGGCGCGCGCTGGAGGTGGCGGCCGCGGGCGGCCACAACATCCTGATGATCGGGCCGCCGGGGTCCGGCAAGTCCATGCTGGCGGCGCGGCTGCCTTCGATCCTGCCGCCCCTCGACCCGCAGGAGATGCTCGAGGTCAGCATGGTGCACTCGCTCGCCGGCGAGCTGATGGGCGGCAGGCTCAGGATCGAGCGGCCGTTCCGCGCGCCGCACCACTCGGCGAGCATGGCCGCCCTCGTCGGCGGCGGTACGCGGCCGCGGCCGGGAGAGGTTTCGCTGGCGCACCTCGGCGTGCTGTTCCTCGACGAGCTGCCGGAGTTCTCGCCGCAGGCGCTCGATTCGCTTCGCCAGCCGCTGGAGACGGGGGAGACGGTCATCGCCCGCGCCAACCACCGCATCGCCTATCCCTCGCGCATCCAGCTCGTGGCTGCCATGAACCCGTGCCGCTGCGGCGGCGGGCCGGGCCAGGCCTGCAAGCGCGGGCCGCGCTGCGCGGCCGACTACCAGGCGCGAATCTCGGGGCCGCTGCTCGACCGCATCGACCTGCAGATCGAGGTGCCCGCCGTCACGGCCGCCGACCTCGTCCTCCCGGCTCCGGCCGAAGGAAGCGCCGCGGTGCGGGCGCGTGTGAGTGCCGCCCGCGACCGGCAGCGCCAGCGGTTCGACCGGCACGGCGCGGCGGGCACGCGCACCAACGCCCAGGCCTCGGGGCGGGTCCTGGAAGAGATCGCGCGGCCCGAGCCTGACGGCATCGCGCTGCTCAGGCAGGCGGCCGAGGCGCTGCAGCTTTCCGCCCGCGGCTTCCACCGCACCTTGCGCGTCGCCCGCACCCTCGCCGACCTCGACGGCGCGGAGACGGTCGCCCGCATCCATGTCGCCGAGGCGCTAAGCTACCGCCGCGAGGCGATGGGGCAGCGAAAGGCGGCGTGAAACGACAGCCGCGGCGCTGCGGAAAGCCGTTGCCGCATCTGGGATCAGCCCCCCGCGATCTGCGGCAGGATGTGCACATCTGAATCCGGGTGGATCGGGTGGAGCAGGGCGTCCTGGTAGATCTGGCCGTCGATGGCGACCGCGAGGCCCTGCTCCAGATGCGGCGCGAGGTCCGGGAACCTCTCCCCGAGCTGGGCGAAGAGCTGGCGCACGCTTTGAGCCTCGATGTCGAGCTCGGTCACGCCGCCGGTGAGCTGGCGTAACGTGCCGATCAGCGTGACGCGGGCCATCGGCCTGTCCTGCTGGGGCTCCGCAGCGCGGCCGGCCGAGGCGTGACACCGCAGCCGTCCGCACCACGGCAAGAGGAACGGGGGAGGCGCGGGTTCATTGGGGCACCCGCTCCATCCGCAGGATCGCCAGCGCCATGGCCTGGGCACGAGGGACGATCGAGTCGACCTCCAGGTACTCCTCGGGCGTGTGTGCGGCGCCGCCGACGGGGCCGACGGCGCAGATGGTCGGGCAGCCGGCCGCGGCGGTGAAGCCGGAGTCGGCGCAGCCGCCCGAGAACTCGCCCTCGACGGCGAGGCCCGCATCCCTGGCCGCCGCCTGGTAGTGCGCGAACAGCGCCTCCGACGACGCGGTGGGGTTCAATGGCAGGAACTCGCCCTTGATCTCGAGCTTCGCGCTGGTGCCGGCAACGAAGCTCGTGGCCGCGATCTCCCGGATCGCCGCCATGCTTCTGCTGCGCTCAGCCGGGTCGACGTAGCGCAGGTCGATCTCGGCCTCGGCCGAAGGCGCCACCATGTTGACCGCCTCGCCGCCGCGCACGAGACCGACGTTCAGCGTCGTGCCCTTGGCCAGGTCCGTGAGCTTGTGGATGGCGACGATCTTGTGCGCCAGCTCGCCGATGGCGCTGATCCCTTTCTCGAAGTTGCCGCCCGAATGCGCCGCCCGGCCCTCGATCGTCATGCGCATGAAGACGCCGCCCTTGCGGCCCGTCACGACGTTGCCGTTGGGCCGCCCCGGCTCCGCGTTGAGCACCGCGCGTGCCCCTCGCGCCACGGCCTCGATGACGGGCCGGCAGGCGGGAGAGCCGATCTCCTCGTCGCCGGTGATGAGGCCCGCGAGCGGCGCCGGCGCGCCGCCGAGCCTGCGGAAGGCTGCCAGCACGAAGGCGTTCATGACGAGCCCGGCCTTCATGTCCGCAACGCCCGGGCCGTAGGCGCGGCCGTTCTCGATGCGGAACGGACGCCGCTGGGCCTCGCCCTTCGCGAACACGGTGTCGCGATGGCCCATCAGCACGATCGGCTTCTCGTTGCTCGGCCGATCGTCGAGCCGGACATGGATGGCGTCGCCGAAGCGCTGCATCGGCTCGCGACGGGTGGGCAGGCCCTGCTCGGCGAAGAAGCGCTCGAAGCGGGCCCCGACGGCGTCGACGCCCGCCTTGTCGTAGCTGCCGGAGTCGATGTCCACCACATCGCGCAAGAGCTCGATCATGGCCTCCTTCTGACTGGCCAGCCACGACGTGATCTGCGCCTCACGCTCGGAAAGTGTCATCGCGCGCCCCGTTCGTCCCCTGCTTCGCTTTACGACAGCATTCTAGACCGTATCCGGGCGCGGGGCGACGCCATCGACAACGGATAAGATGGGGCTTCACCGCTTCGATGTGGCGAAGGCGCTCCAACTGCCGAGAAGCTGGCTGAGGCGGCGCTCGCGCTCGGTATCGACACGGACCGTCGCGGTCATGCCCGCCCTGAGCGGCGGCTCGCCGGCATGAGGCAGCAGCCGCAGCCGCACCGGCAGCCGCTGCACCACCTTCACCCAATTGCCCGAGGCGTTCTGGGGCGGCAACAGCGCGAACTCGGCCCCGGTGGCCGGGCTGATGCTTTCGACCTCGGCCTGCCACTCGACCGCCGGATAGATGTCGAGCACTACGGTCGCGCGATGGCCGGGGCGCACGTGCGTCAGCTCCGTCTCCTTGAAGTTCGCCTCGACCCAGGGCCGGCTGTCGCTGACCAGCGCGAACAGCGGCGTCGCGGCCCGGATTTGCTCGCCGGCCTGCAGCCTGACGTTGACCGCGGTGCCGCCGACCGGTGCGCGGACGGTGGTGCGCGACAGCTCCAGCGCCGCCCTGTCGCGGGCCGCCTGTTTCTCGCGCACGAGAGGGTGCTGATCCACCGGACGCTCCGGCTGGCCGCCGAGCTGGGCCGCCACGCGCCGCACCTTCTGGCGCATGACGGCGACGCGGTCGCGGGCAGCGATGGCGTTGATCTCCACCTCCTCCAGCCGCGTCGAGGAGACGATGCCGCGCGTGGCGAGCTGCTGCTGCCGGGCGAGCTGGGTCTCCCAGAAGGAGACCTTGCTTTCCGCCTCGTTGAGCTCGCTGCGGGCCTCCTGCCAGCTCGCGATCAGCGTCGCGACCTCGGCGCGGCTCGCGTCGAGCTCCGCCTCGGCCTGGGCCAGCGCCATCGAGAACGGCTCGGGATCGAGGCGGACGAGAACGTCGCCGGGCCGCACCGTCTCGTGATCCTCGACCTCGACCTCCAGCACGCGTCCCGCGATCTCGGCCGAGATCTGCACGATGTCCGCCTTGACATAGGCGTTCTCCGTCGCGATGTAGCGCCCGCCCATCAGCCAGACCAGCAGCCCGGCCGCCGCGGCGAGGCACGGTGCCACGACGAGCAGAACCGCTCTCAACCGCCGGTTGCCGGTGGTGGCGCTCAAAGCACCCTTGCCTCGTTTTCGCTCTGCGCCTCTGGCGTGGCGGCCGCCAGATCGCTCTCGGCTAGCGCCTGCAGCTTGCCTTTGACGCGCGCCATCAAGTCCGTGAATTGCCGCCGTTCGTCTGGCGAAAGGTCGCTCAGGGCGTCATCGACCGTCTTCTCCGCCACCGGCCAGATCGAGGCGTGTACGCGGATCGCGCGCGCGGTCAGGTGGATGCGCTTGATGCGCCGGTCCTTCTTGTCGGGCCGCCGCTCGATCCATCGCTTGCTCTCGAGCCGGTCGATCAGCCGGCAGGCCGTCGCCTTCTCGATCTCGAGCATGTCGGCGACCTCCGACTGGCTCAGCCCCGGCCGGCGGTTGAGCCGCGTCAGCGCCAGCCACTGCGCGCGCGTGAGGCCGAGCCTGCGCACGCGGCGATCGAAAACGGTGCGCAGCAGCCGCGCCACGTCGGCGATCAGGTAGCCGATGTACTTCTCGTCGTCCGACGGCATGGCTGTGTTCCCGGCAGCGGCGGTATCGTAAGCTACCTACTGATAACACGCCATGCACGCTCCGGTGAACCTCTGCGCGGCGGACATTCTGATCCCGTATGATCGACGGCGGCCCCGATGACGGACGATACGGTCTACCGCCTGACGTTCACCCAGCGCATCCTGGTGTTGATCATGGTGGTCCTCGGCACCACCACCTACTCGGCCACCATCCTCATCTCGTCGGCGCTGCTGCCGCAGCTCCAGGGTGCGCTCAGCGCTACCCAGGACGAGATCTCCTGGGTGATGACGTTCAACATCGTGGCAACCGCCGTTGCGACGCCGATGACCGGCTGGCTCGCGGGGCGCTTCGGCCGCCGCGCGACGATGTTCTGGTGCTCGCTGTTCTTTGCGGGCGCGACCTTCATGTGCGGAGCGGCGGGCTCGCTCGACGAGCTCATCTTCTGGCGCATCGTGCAGGGCGCGTTCGGGGCGCCGCTGGTGCCGCTCGGCCAGACGCTGCTGCTCGACAGCTTCCCCCGCTACCAGCATGGACCCGTCATCTCCATCTACGGCATGGCGAACATGATCGGCCCGGCGGTCGGGCCGATGTTCGCCGGCGAGATCGCCGAGGCCTACGGCTGGCAATGGGGGTTCTGGATGGTGCTGCCGCTCGCCGTCATCACCGTCGTCGGCTTCCGCCTCGTGGTACCCGCCGGCTCGCAGGATGCACAGGTGAGGCTCGACTGGACGGGCTTCCTGACGCTGTCGGTGGCGATCGCGGCGGCCCAGCTCGTGTTCTCGCGCGGGCAGCGTCTCGACTGGTTCGACAGCGGCGAGATCATCCTGGTCACGTTCCTCGCGGGTCTGGCGTTCTACATGTTCGTGGCCCACAGCCTGACCGCCGAGACGCCGTTCGTCAGCGTCCGACTGATGGTGGCGGACCGCAACTACGGTCTCGGGCTGGTCCTGGTGACGCTCTACGGCATGTTGAACTTCGCCCCGATCGTGCTGCTGCCGCCGCTGCTGAAGCAGCACGCCGGGATCCCTGAGTCGGCCATCGGCACCATGATCGGATGGCGCGGCATCGGCGCCGCCATCGGCTTCTTTCTCGCCATCTTCATGGGGCGGCTCGACGCGCGCGCGAGCCTCATCGCCGGCTCGCTGCTGCAGGTGGCCACCGGCGCCTGGCTGATGGCGTTCGACCTCAACGTCAGCCTGTTCGCCCTCAACGCCAACAGCTGCCTGCAGGGTATCGCCATCGGCGTGTCCTGGGTGCCGCTGACCGTCATCACCTTCGCGACGCTCGCGCCGGCCAGGCGCGCCGAGGCCATGGCCATGTTCCACCTGCTGCGCAATTTCGGCTCGAGCCTGTTCATCTCGGTCGCGGTCGCCGAGATCGTGCGCTCGACGGCGGCGAATTACGCTCGCATGACCGAGTTCATCTCGCTGCACAATCGCGCGCTGGAGCTGCCTTGGGTCATGGGTGCGTGGTCGATCGATACTCTGCCGGGGCTGGCGAGGGTCGCCAACGAGATCACGCGCCAGGCCGCGATGATCGGCTACGTCAACGCGTTCGTGCTCTACACCATCGTCTCGGCGACCGTGATCCCGCTCGCCCTGCTGGCGCGCACGCCTCGAACGGAGCCGAGGCCGGTTTGACGCGGGATCGCGACGGGCACGCCCGCGGGGCTCAGGCTGCGTCGAGCCGCATCGGGATCCCGGCAGCCGCCATGTGCCGCTTGGCCTGGCCGATGGTGAACGTCCCGAAATGGAAGATGGAGGCCGCGAGCACCGCGCTCGCGTGCCCGCAACGCACGCCATCGACCAGGTGATCGAGCGTGCCGACGCCGCCCGAGGCGATCACCGGCACGCTGACCGCATCCGAAATGGCGCGCGTCAGCTCGACGTCGAAGCCGAGCCTGGTGCCGTCGCGATCCATCGAGGTCAGCAGGATCTCGCCGGCGCCGAGCGCCACCACCTCGCGCGCGTAATCGACCGCATCGATGCCTGTCGGATGGCGGCCACCGTGAGTGAAGATCTCCCAGCGCTCGGACTCGCCCGGCTTCGATACCTTCTTCGCATCGATCGCGACTACGATGCATTGCGCGCCGAACTTCTCCGATGCGGCGCGCACGAAATCGCGATTCCTGACGGCCGCCGTGTTGATCGAGACCTTGTCGGCCCCGGCCTCGAGCAGGCTGCGGATGTCGTCCACCGTGCGCACGCCGCCACCGACGGTGAGAGGCATGAAGCAGCGCTCCGCCGTCCGCCGCACGATGCCGAGCAGCGTGCCGCGGTTCTCGTTGCTCGCCGTGATGTCGAGGAAGCACAGCTCGTCGGCGCCTGCAGCATCGTAGGCGGCGGCCGCCTCGACCGGATCGCCGGCGTCTTTCAAGTCGACGAACCGCACGCCTTTGACGACGCGGCCGTCCTTGACGTCGAGGCAGGGGATGAGGCGGGTCTTGAGCATGGATGCTTCTTGGCCCGTCCGCGGCTTCGATGCAATGTCATCTTGCGTCGTCGTTGACGCGGGGCGCGCGCGAGGCAGATCACCGAGGGGCGGGGGCGATGGCCAAGGACACGAGCCACGATCTTCAGGACGTGGCCAAGGCGGTCAGCCGCCAGCGGCTGGCGGCGGAGGACATCGAGCTGCTGCGCCAGAAGATCGCCGCTCTCGACGAGGCCGGGACCGAGCATCGCTTCGTCAAGGCCGCCCTGCGCAGCCTCAAGGTCGCGGGCACACAGCTCAAGGACATCCAGGAGCGCAATCCCGGCGAGCCGTTCGACGAGGCGGCTTTCGAGCAGCTACCCGCGCACTTGCGCAAGCGCATCCTGGCGCGACTCGACAACATCGCAAAGCGCATGGCGGGCCTCTCGAAGGAGGCGAAGCGGGCGGAGTACAGCGACCCGGCGTTCCGTTGCCTGCAGGATTACGACACCTGCCGGCGCGAGGCGCGCCTGCCGGCCGTGTGGTGCCAGCTCGCGATGGTGGTCTGCCTCTTGCGCGCCGTGCTCACGCTGCCGATCCGGCCCGGCTCGAAATGAGCGCCAGCGCCGCGCTGGCATCGAGCCGGCCATCGTAGAGCGCGCGCCCGGTGATGGCGCCTTCCAGCATGGCGTGCTCGGGCCGCAGCAGCGCTTCGACGTCGGCGAGCGAGGCGAGCCCGCCCGAGGCGATGACGGGAATGCGGGTCGCCCGCGCCAATTCCGCCGTGGCCGACAGATTGAGCCCCCTGAGGACCCCGTCGCGCTCGATGTCCGTATAGACGATGGCGGCGACGCCCGCGTCCTCGAACCGCCGCGCCAGCTCGATGGCCGTGAGCTCGCTGACCTCCGCCCAGCCTGCAACTGCGACCTTGCCGCCCTTCGCGTCGATGCCGACGGCGATCCGCCCCGGAAATTGCCGACAGGCTTCCCGGACGAGGCCCGGGTCGCGCACCGCCGCAGTGCCGAGGATCACCCGCCGCACGCCCTTGCCGAGCCAGGCCGCGATGGTCGCGACGGCGCGGATGCCGCCGCCGAGCTGCACGGGGATCGAGACGGCGGCGAGGATGGCCTCGACAGCAGCCGCATTCACCGGCCGGCCCGCGAAGGCGCCGTTGAGATCGACGACGTGCAGCCAGCGGAAGCCCTGAGCCTCGAAGGCGAGCGCCTGGGCCGCAGGATCGTCGTTGAAGACGGTCGCCGCGTTCATCTCGCCCAGTCTGAGGCGGACGCACTGGCCGTCCTTGAGGTCGATGGCAGGGAACAGGATCAAGACTTGCACTCGGTCTGATGCGGAGACGCTGCCAGCCTTACCGGCGCCGCAACTCGCTCGCCAGTCATATCTTCGCTGCGATTGACCGCGATAAGGGAGAAGGTCGTAGCTGCGTCAAGCACCCACCGGCAATGAGCTCACTCCTGCGAGTCGAACACGATACCGTCCGCGCCGAGACCGGCCGCCGCCCGCTGACCGAGGCGGATGCCGTCGAGGTCTGGATCGCCCGCTGGCTGCGCGTGCGCCGCACGGACCTGTGCCGGCGCTACCGGTGCGACCCGCGCCGGCTCTACGAGATCTGGGAGGGCGCGAGGTTCCCCGCGGCCCGCGACAAGGCGTGGGCTGTCTTCCAGTCCCGCTATCCGGCGCTCATCGACCGCATCGACGCTGGTCCGCACCGGCGCATTCCACGCACTTCCCATCCAGATCAGCTCGCCCTGTTCGACTGAGGCCGCCGCGCTTGCACGCCCGTTGGCGATGCGAGAACAAAACTCGAACTTCGTCTGGACACCGCGAGCGAGTCGTGGCATGTTCTCTTTACGTTCCGTTAACCGATCCCCGCTCCGCGGTCTCAGGTCTCGCGTACCGCGCCGTCCTCGCCAGGAGACCACTATGCGCCTCTTCCTCATCACCTACGATCTTGCCAAGTCGAACGGCAACAAGCACGCCATGGCAACGGCCATCATGGGGCTCGGCCAGGCCTGGGCACGGCCGCTCGAGACGACGTGGTATGTCCGCGCCGAAACCTCTGAAGACGCCATCCAGGCGCGGCTCTCCGGGATGCTCGACACGGACGACGGGCTGATCGTGCAGGCGGTGAGCGAGGAGGCCCTGCTGGTCAACACCTCGCTGCGCTGGTTCCGCCAGCGCCGTACGGCCCTCGAGCTCGAGGCGAGCTCGAACGTGATCGCGTTCCCTGCCGCCACCGCATCGCCGGCCGAGACCGAGCTGCCGCTGGCACAGGCGGGCTGACCGGCCTGCCTCGCGACCCGAGGAGCGCGCATTCTCCCCTCCCCCTTGCGGGGAGTGGGTGGGGGTGGGGGTGGGGGTGCGTCGGGCGCGACGTTTCGATCGTGGCCCCACCCCACCCGCGCGGCTTTCGCCGCGCCGGTCTCCCCGTCAAGGGCAGGGCATCGGACCGGCCGACGCCCCCTCAACTAGTCCCAATTCAACAGATGCGAGAGGATAGGCGTGAACCAGATGCGTCTAATATTGTCGGGCTCGGTCTAGGAGGTCGGGACGAGCCCGTCCCCGCAGGCGACCTTGCGCCGCTTGCACTTTCCCGACCGCCGATCTTCTATGCAATGGACGCCCTTGCATTCGGGGCGCGGCGGGGCGATGTCTCGCGCATCGGAACATCTTCGTGGCGACGATGGAATTGCAATCCAACGTGGGCTCACGCTTGGCAGTCTCGGTCAACGGCGAGCCCCGCACCACCGAAGCGCGCACCCTGGCGGAGCTGGTCGACGAGACCGGTCTTGCCGGGGCCCGCATCGCGACCGCCGTCAATGGCGAATTCGTGCCTGAGCGCGCGCGTGCCGCGCTGCACCTCGCGGAGGGTGACCGGATCGAAATCGTATCGCCGCGCCAGGGCGGCTAGACCATGAACGCTGTCGACATCATGCCGGGCAAGGCGCCGCTGACGCTCTACGGTTCGGCGGTCGGATCGCGCCTTCTGCTGGGCACCGCACAGTACCCCTCCCCGCAGGTGCTGGCCGACGCGGTGCGGGTCTCGCGCACGGAGATCGTGACGGTCTCGGTCAGGCGCGAGTCCGCGGGGGCCAGGTCGGGCGAGCGGTTCTGGACGCTGATCCGCGACCTCGGCGTGCGCGTCCTGCCCAACACCGCCGGCTGCCGCACCCCGAAAGAGGCGATCACCACCGCGCGGATGGCGCGCGAGCTGTTCGGCACCGACTGGGTCAAGCTCGAGGTGATCGCCAACGACGACACGCTGCAGCCGGACCTGTTCGGGCTGGTCGAGGCCGCGCGCGTGCTCGCCGACGACGGGTTCAAAGTCTTCCCGTACACGACCGAGGACCTCGGCGCCGCCGAGCGGCTGGTCGGGGCCGGCTGCGAGGTCCTGATGCCGTGGGGGTCGCCGATCGGCACGGGCCGCGGGCTCAACAACCGCTACGCGCTGAGGTCGCTGCGCAGCTATTTCCCCGGTGTGCCGCTGATCATCGATGCCGGTATCGGCGCGCCCTCGCACGCCAGCGAGGCCATGGAGATGGGCTACGACGCGGTGCTCATCAACACGGCGGTGGCGAAGGCGGGCGAGCCGGTGCGCATGGCGAAGGCCTTCGCCGCGGCCATCGAGGCCGGCCGCACCGCATTCGAGGCCGGGCTGATGGAGATGCGCGACATGGCCGAGCCGTCGACGCCGGTGGCCGGCACGCCGTTCTTCGACCTGGGAGCGAAGCCATGACCATTCCGGCCGACGGGCTCGACGTGTTCTACCCGATCGTGCCGGACCTCGCCTGGCTCGAGCGCCTCGTGCCGCTCGGCGTGCGGACCGTCCAGCTCCGCCTCAAGGACGCGAGCCCAGAGGAGGTCAGGCGGCAGATCCTCGGCAGTCTGGAGGTCTGCATCCGCCATGACTGCCAGCTCATCGTCAACGATTACTGGCGCGAGGCGCTGGCGGCCGGCGCCGACTACGTCCATCTCGGCCAGGAGGATCTGGCCAAAGCCGATCTGCCGACCCTCAAGGCGCGCGGCATGCGGGTCGGCATCTCGACGCACAGCCCGGAGGAGCTGAGCATCGCGCTCGCCGCCGAGCCCGATTACGTCGCGCTCGGCCCTGTCTGGGAAACCAGGCTCAAGGCCATGAAGTGGCCGCCCCAGGGGCTCGACCGTATCCGGGAATGGAAATCGCGCATCGGGTCGCTGCCGCTCGTCGCCATCGGCGGCATCACGCCGGAGCGGGCGCCGAGCGTGATCGAAGCGGGCGCGCAGTCCGTCGCCGTGATCACGGACTTCTTCACCCATCCGAGCCCGGAAGGCCGCGTGCGATCGTGGCTGGACTGGGCCGAGGCGGTGCGCGGCCGCGCCTGATCGGAGCACTTGATCTCGCCCGTCCACCCCGGATTTCGCAGCCGATCCGACCGCAGGATCATCCGGGGACGCCTCGCGCTCTCGATTAGCCGAATACGAACCTCGGCGAATAACGGTCCCGAGTTGCATCGCCGCGGCGCGGAACCCGGCGCGGTGCGAGCGAGTTCCGCGTAGTGGGTGAGATGCGGGTCATGACGGGTTCAGCACAGATCATGAGCAGGAGCGAGACCGGGGGTGAGCGGCGGGACTGCCGCGACCAGCTCGAGGACTTCTTCGAGAGCTGCGCGGTCTGCCTGCACATCGTAGCGAGCGACGGGACCATCCTGCGGGCGAGCAGGGCCGAGCTCGATCTATTGGGCTACACGCCGGAGGAATACGTCGGCCGCCACGTCGCCGAGTTCCACGCCGACGAGGCGGCCATCGGGAAGATCCTCCGGCTTCTGGCTCGCGGCGACAGGCTCGACCGGCACCCGGCGCGGCTGCGCGCCAAGGACGGCTCGATCAGGTACGTCGAGATCACGTCCAATGCCCAGTTCCAGGACGGACAGTTCGTAAGCACCCGATGCCTCACGGCCGACGTCACCCAGGCCACGCTCGCCGAACAGCGGCTGCAAGAGCGCGAGCGCCACTCTCAACAGCTTCTCGACGCGCTCCCGGCCGCGATCTACACCACCGACGCCGACGGCAGGATCACCTACTACAATCAGGCCGCGGCCGAGCTCGCCGGACGTCATCCTGAGATAAACAAGGACAAGTGGTTCATAGGCTGGCGGCTCTATCGCCCTGACGGCACGCATCTGCCGCACGACGAATGCCCGATGGCGGTCGCCATCCAGGAGAACCGCCCGATCCGCGGCCAGGAAGTCGTAGCCGAGCGGCCCGACGGCACGCGCGTGCCGCTGATCCCGTACCCGACGCCGCTCAGAAATGCGGACGGCAGCCTCGTCGGTGCGGTCAACATGCTGATCGACATCAGCGAGCGCAAGCGGGACGAGAAGACCCGCGAGCTGCTGATCGGGGAGTTGAACCACCGCGTCAAGAACACGCTGACCACCGTTCAAGCCATTGCCCAGCAGACGCTGCGTCTCGCCAGAAGCCCCGAGGAGTTCGTTGCGAGCTTCACCGGCCGCATTCAGGCGCTGGCCAAGGCCCATACCCTCTTGTCCGCGACCGGATGGAGCGGCGCGGAGCTGTCCGCCCTGATCGCGGATCAGCTCCTGCTCGGAGCGTCGGAGGATTCCCGGATCTCCTGGTCCGGGCCGGCAATCAGGCTCGAGCCGCAGATGGCCACGTACGTGGCTCTGGTTCTCCACGAGCTCGGAAGCAATGCACGCAAATTCGGGGCATTGTCGGCCCCCGACGGCGCACTCAGCATCGACTGGTCGCTCGAGACCAACGGCGGGCGCGCGCTGCGCATCGCCTGGTCGGAGACCGGCAGCCCGTCCGCGGGGCCTCCAGCGAGCCGCGGGTTCGGCACGACCCTGATCGACCAGATCGCCAAGGCCGACGGCGGTGAAGCCCGCATGACCTGCGGCGCCAGCGGCATCAGGTGGGACATCAGGCTGAGCGTCCCCGCCGACACGATCGGCGACGGGCCGGCCTCCTCGCACGGCCATGCGGGGTCCAGCCATCGCGGAGACGCCGACCGAACGGTGCTGCAAGGCAAGCGGATCCTCATCGTCGAGGATGAGGCGCTGATCGCACTCGAGCTGTCGCAGATGCTCGTCGATGCCGGCATGGAGGTTGCCGGGATCGCGCGGTCGGTCGCCCAGGCCCAGCGGGCGATGAGTGCCCTGACCTATTCCGCCGTGATGCTGGATGCCAACCTCGGCGGCCAGATGGTCGATGAGCTCGCCGCGGCCCTGGCGCAGCGCGATGTGCCGTTCGCTTTCATGAGCGGCTATGGCCGGGAAAGCCTTCCTGCGGCGTTCCGGGGCCGCGTCCTGATCCCCAAGCCGTTCACATCGAGGCAGATGCTGGACGCGCTTGCCGCTGTGCTCTCGCAGTCCGGCCAGCGCGCCGAGAAGCTCGAGCACGCCGGAATTTGATCCTGGTCGCGTCCAGGTCAGACCGTTTTCCAACCGAATGGCGTCGGACACGGCACACGACAAGTATCTTCTGCCCTGGGTCCCGGCTCTTCGCAGCCGCGCATGAGCGCGGAGAGCCGGGACCCAGGGGCCACGTATTGCAACTCTTGATCGCGTTTGCTCGAAAAAAGCGCTAACTCCGAGCGGCCGACTCGTAAGGGGCCACCTGCGTCACGAGGCGGGCTGGCGCGGAACGCCGATTGTGGCAGAGAGATTGTCGTGCCGCCCATGGCAGCCGATCGAGATCCTTTGCCCCGGTGGATGAAGTGCCCAAGACCGCCACGTTGGAGACGGACCGCCCCGCCCGGCCTGCGCAGCATCCGCCGGCCCGGCACGGCCGCATTGGCGTCCTGCTGCTCAACCTCGGGACGCCCGACGCGACCGACTATCGGTCTATGCGGCGCTATCTCAAGGAGTTCCTGTCGGACCGCAGGGTCATCGAGACCCCGCGGCTCGTCTGGTGGCCGCTGCTGAACCTCGTCATCCTGACCAGGCGCCCCGGGCCCAAGGGGCGGGACTACGACAGGATCTGGAACAAGGAGCAGGACGAGGGACCGCTGAAGACGATCACGCGCAATCAGGCGGAGCAGCTCGCCGCTGCTCTCGAGTCCGATCCGCGCATCGTGGTCGATTGGGCGATGCGCTACGCCAATCCCACGACCGAGAGCCGCATCGAATGGCTGCAGCAGCAGGGTTGCGACCGCATTCTGCTCGTGCCGCTCTATCCGCAGTATGCCGCCGCGACCACCGCGACTGCTTGCGACCAGGCCTTCCGGGCCTTGATGAAGCGGCGCTGGCAGCCGTACGCCCGGGTTGCCCCGGCCTGGTACGACGACCCGGTCTATATCGATGCGCTGGCGCGCTCGGTCGAGACCGGCCTGAGCCGGATCGGGTTCCGGCCCGACGCCATCATCGCCACGTTCCACGGCATGCCGGAGAAGTATCTCCGCCAGGGCGACCCTTATCATTGCCAATGCCAGAAGACCTCGCGCCTGCTGCGCGAGAGGCTCGGCTGGCCGCAGGAGGACTGGCGCACGACCTTCCAGTCGCGTTTCGGAACCGACGTCTGGCTGCAGCCCTACACGGACGAGACGGTGAAGCAGCTCGCCCGGTCCGGCATCAGACGGCTCGCCGTGGTGGCGCCCGGATTCACAGCCGACTGCCTGGAGACGCTCGAGGAGCTGGACGTCGAGAACCGGGGCTACTTCCTGCAAGGCGGCGGCGAGCAGTTCGCCTACATCCCGGCGCTCAACGACAGCACGGAGGGCATGCGCGTCATCGAGCACGTCGTCCGCCGCGAGCTGATGGGCTGGGTGTGAGGCTGCCGGACGCCGGACCGTCCCGAAAGTCACACTTCCTCAATCGTCCGTTAACCAAAACTTGGCGTCTGCGCCCTAAAAGCGGCAGTATGCTGGGCTGCAGTCGGCTCGTTCCTTTTTCCGTTTTCGGGGAGATACTGTCGTGGGCGGTCTCGAGATCTTCGGCCTTCTCGTCATTCTGCTTGCCTTCGCGGCGCTCTGGTCGACCGTCACGACGGTGCCGCAGGGCATGAACTACACGGTCGAGATCTTCGGCCGGTATACGCGCACCCTCGGCCCGGGGCTTCACATCCTGATCCCCTTCATGGAGCGGATCGGCGCCCGCATGAACATGAAGGAGCTGGTGATCGACATCCCGAGCCAGGACATCATCACCCGCGACAACGCCATGGTGCGGGTGGATGGCGTCACCTTCTTCCAAGTGCTCAATGCCGCCAAGGCCGCCTATGAGGTCGATCAGCTCGAGCACTCGATCATCAACCTGACCATGACCAACATCCGCACGGTCATGGGCTCCATGGACCTCGACGAGCTGCTGTCGAACCGCGACACGATCAACTCCAAGCTGCTGATGGTCGTCGATTCGGCTACGGAGTCCTGGGGCGTCAAGGTCACCCGCATCGAGATCAAGGACATCGCGCCGCCCACCGACCTCGTCGACAGCATGGCCCGCCAGATGAAGGCCGAGCGCGACAAGCGCGCCCAGGTGCTCGAGGCCGAAGGGCTGCGCCAGGCGGCAATCCTCAAGGCCGAGGGCGAGAAGCAGGCGGTGATGCTGGCGGCCGAGGGGCGCAAGGAGGCGGCGTTCCGCGACGCGGAGGCCCGCGAGCGCTCGGCCCAGGCCGAAGCCGAGGCGACCCGCATGGTGAGCGCGGCGATCGCCGGCGGCAACGTTCAAGCCATCAACTATTTCGTCGCCAACAACTACGTGAAGGCGCTCGAGTCGCTTGCCAAGGCGCCGAACCAGAAGGTCATCATGATGCCGCTCGAGGCCTCCTCCGTCATCGGCTCGCTGGCCGGGCTGGCGCAGATCACGGGCGAGGCGTTCGGGGCTAACGGCGCGACGCAACCGCCGCCCAAGCCCGGCACGCCGCGAGGCGCCGTTCCCCAGGTCTGATCGAAACCTGGCCCGCTTGCGCGGGCCGGCCACGAGTGAGCGCACGCCGCGGGAAGCGCAGGAGCAGGCGAGGCAGCATGCAGGCGATCGTCGACTATCTCTGGAGCCTCGGGGTCTGGCACTGGTTCTTCCTGGCCATCATCCTGTTCGTCCTGGAAACGGTGCTCCCGGGGGTTCACCTGCTCTGGTTCGGGCTGGCGGCGGTCCTCGTCGGGCTGCTGGCTCTCGGCACCGACATCGCCTGGCAATGGCAGGTGATCGCATTCGGCGTCGTCTCCATGCTGTCGGTGTTCTGGGTGCGCCGCTACGCACGCCCGGACGTGGTCGTGAGCGACCAGCCGGACCTCAACGTGCGCGGCCAGCAGTACGTCGGCCGGGTCGTCACCGTCGATGAGCCGATCTCCGGCGGCCGCGGCAGAGTGCGGGTGGGCGACACCGTCTGGGTCGCCGAGGGGCCCGACCTGCCGAAGGGCGCCCGCGCCAAGGTCATGGCGGCACACGGCACCGTCCTGGTCGTCGAGCCCGTGCCGGTCTGAGGGCGACCGCCGGCGCCGGCTGGTCATCGGCGCGGATTAACGCACGCCGATCCATTCGCTCACAGGTCGCCGCAGCACCCCGCCCGGCCGACCGGGTGGCCCCTCAGTTGAGCGGCACGCGCACCGTTATGCGCCCGCCCGTCGAATGGAACGTCTCCGAGCCGATGCCGTCGTAGCTGCCGGAGAAGTCCACGGCGACGCCGCCCTGGAATGCGGCGCGCAGCCCGAGCTCGATCCGGCCGCGCAGCTCCTCCGGTCCGGTGAGCGTGCCGCCGAAATCGGCCGCCTCATCGGAGCTCGCGAAGTTCCAGATCGCGTGCAACCCGAGGTGCGGCTCGATCTCGGTCCCGTCGGCGAAGCTGAAGCGATAGGAGACCTCGGGGCCGGCTTTGAGCTGCCCGAGCGACACCTTGACCCCGGGGATCGGCACGCCGAGGCTGTCGGTATAGGCGCTCGAAACATCCTCGATGTAGGCCAGCGTGGCGTTCGGGCGGAGCTGCCAGCGTCCAAACTCCCAGCGCCCGACGAGGGTGCTGCTGACAAGCCAGCGCTCGCTGTCGAAGTCGTCGCTATACGTGAGGAAGGGGCTCACCGTGTTCGAAGACGTGCCCCAGGCCGCCCGGCCCTGCAGGAAAATCTCGTCGGACAGGCGCACCGTTGCGTATGGCCCCGCCATCCAGCCGTGCCCCTCGATGCGGTAATTGTCCTTGCGCGAGCTCTCCTCCATCGAGTCGTACTGGACGAGCGCCCCGATGAGCAGCCACGGCGTGACGACATAGTCTGCCCCCAGGTAGACGACGCCGAAGTGGCCATCCGCATCCTGCCGGTCACGGTCGTCGGAGAACACGCGATAGTGGCCTTCGGCCCAGATGTCGAAAGGCGAAGCAACGGCTCGCGGCCTGGCGAGCGCGTCCGGGGCAAGGTTTGCCCCGCTCCCGAGCTCGCCTGTCGACCTGCGCTTCTCGATCTCAGCGTTGTAGCGCATGACCTGCGCGAGGCTCGTTGCGAACGACATCCGCATCGGCCCGTCATTGCTGCCCGTAACGGTTACAGGCGAAAGTCCCGGTGGCGTCTCGTCCGGCAAGCTGCTGCCAAGTCCCAGCTCGCCGATGCGCTCCTCGATGCTGCGGCGGCCGTTGCCGGTGAACTGGTTCGTGCCCGAGAAACCGCCGAACGGCGACCCCGCCGTGCCCGCCGCCGAGTTGGCGAACCGGGACGGACCGCCCAGAGCACTGGGCGAGCCCAGCCCGCCGCCCTCGGCGAAGCCCGCCCCTGACGCACCGCTGCCGCCGCCGGCCTCGAGCAGCCGGTCGACCTGCCGGTTGGGATCGGGGCCGTTGCTCAGCAGCATGTCCGCCCGCCGGCTCATGAAGTGGCTGATCACCTCGACCGTCTTTTTGCGCGAGTTGACCGAGCTGAAGGTGCACGTCACCGTCTCTGCCGGCGCCAGCACGATGGTCGCCGACCTGGTCGCCGTGCTGCCGGTGCTGTCCCCGTCGGAGCATGTCACGGAGGTCAGACCGAAGCCTGTCGGGAGCCCGACCATCACCGTGTAAGTGCCCGGATTGAGCGATGCCGCGGATGCCTGCCCGCTGCCGCCGCTGGTCATCAAGGATGTCGTGAGGGCAGGCGTCGGAGAGGTGAACGAGAAGGTACCGTCACCCTCGGATGCGGCAACCGCCAGGATGATGCTTCCGTTAGGGGTGACGGTGTGCACGAGCACGGGAGAGGCCGATGTGGCGTGGTTGGTGTCGCCGTTGTAGACGGCCGTGATGGAGTGAGGACCGGCCGAGAGCGTCGAGACGGAGATGCTCGCGGCGCCTCCGGCGAGGGTCCCCGTGCCGATCACGGCTGCGCCGTCCTTGAACGTCACGGTGCCGCTTGCGGCCGCGGGCGAAACGCTCGCCGTGAAGGTGACCGACTGGCCCTCGAGGCTGGGATTGACCGAAGCGGTCACAGAGACGGTCGTGGTAATCTGGTCGACGGTGTGCGGCTCAGTACCGGAGCTGCCAGTGAAGTTGGCGTCGCCGGCGTAGGTGGCCGTCAGCATCGCGGCCCCAACAGGCGTACCGTTAATGGCGCACGACGCGATGCCAGCGCCCGACAGCGCCGGCGTCGTGCACGTATTCGAGCCATCGCTCACCGTGATGCTGCCCGTCGGCGTGCCGGCGGCTGCGCCATCCGGCGTGACCTGGACGGAAACGTTGTAGGGCTGGCCGAACACGCTTGGATCGGGCGCATCGGAGGTGATGGTTGTGGTGGTCGCACCCTGGCCGATGGCGTGGCTCTCGGTATCTGCGCTGGCTGTGAAGTTCGCATCGCCGATATAGCTCGCAGTGAGCGTGCGGCTGCCGACGTGCGTGCTGGGCAAGTTGCACGAGCCAGCGCCACCGCTGAGCGTCACCGGGCAGCTATTGCCGACATCGTCCTCGATCGTCACCGTGCCCGTCGGCGTGCCAACGGCACTGCCGCTCGGCGCGACCATCACCGACACGGTGTAGGCCTCGCCGAACACGCTCGGATCTGGACTGTCGTCCGTGATCGTCGTCGTGGTCGTGCCCTGATCTATGCCGTGCACAGCCGTCCCCGTGCTGCCGGCAAAGCTCGTATCGCCGCCGTAGCTGGCAGTAATCGTGCGCGGGCCGACCTGGGCGCTCGGCAGGGCGCACGAGGCCGAACCGGCGGCGAGGGTGGCGGTGCAGTTGTTACCGAGATCGTCGCTGATGGTCACAGCGCCGCCGGGTGTGCCGGCGGCGGGAGCTACGGGCGCGACATCGACTGCGACAGTATAGGGCTCACCGAACACGCTCGGGTTGGGCGAGATCCCGGTAATCGTGGTCGTCGTAGCGCCCTTGCCGACGATATGATCCGCGGTTCCGGAGCTGCCCGTGAAGCTCACGTCACCGACATAGCTCGCGGTCAGCGTGCGGGTGCCGACGTGCGTACTAGGCAGGCTGCACGAGCCCGCGCCACCGCTAAGCGTCACCGGGCAGCTATTGCCGACATCGTCCGCGATCGTCACCGTGCCCGTCGGAGTGCCGGCGGCCGGAGCCACGGGCAATACGTTGACCGAGACGGGATAGGGCTCGCCGAACACGCTCGGGTCGGGCCCATCGGAGGTGATGGTGGTGGTGGTCGCCCCCTGGCCGATGGCATGGCTCTCGGTATCGGAGCTGGCCGTGAAGTTCACGTCGCCCGGATAGCTCGCGGTCAGCGTGCGGGTGCCGACCTGAGTGCTGGGCAAGCTGCATGAGCCCGCGCCACCGCTGAGTGTCACCGGGCAGCTGTTGCCGAGATCGTCGCTGACCGTCACCGTGCCCGTCGGCGTGCCGGCGGCCGGAGCCACGGGCAATACGTTGACCGAGACGGGATAGTGCTCGCCGAACACGCTCGGGTCGGGCGCATCGGATGTGATCGTTGTGGTCGTCTGCGCTTTGGTTACGGCCAGCGTGGCGGTGCGCGTGGCCGGGCCGCCGTTGCTGGAAAAGCTGATGGCACCCGCGTATGTGTTGGGCGAAAGGGCGTTGGCGCTGGCGTTCACCGTTGCCGTGACGGTCTGGGAAGCGCCGGCGGCGAGGCTGCCGCTTGACGGCGAGAGCGTCAGCCAGGACGGGCCGCTGGCGGACCAGTTGAGCGTGCCGCCGCCCGTGTTTCGCACGACGTAGCTGGTTGGCGTCGGCGGGAAGGGACCACCGTGGGGACCGGAGGCCGCGAAATTGGCGGGAGGCGTCAGTTCCATGGTGGGCGACGTGAGGGGACCCGCGCATCGCCACTGGACGGTGATGGCGAGCGTTCCCCCGGCATTCAACGAGGCAAGCGAAGGTGCTCCGCCGCTGTCGTACGTCTCACTGCCGGGTGACGAACAGGAGGTTGCACTTTGACAACGGCCGCACACGTTTCCGCAAGTGCCGCCATAAGCGGAAACGCTGGTGTACCCCAGCGATTGGCACACACTAAGCGGGTAATAGGTGCCGCCACTGTTTGCGCTGATCCAGGCCGAGTTGCTGTCGGCGCGACAGACGACATACGGCGACGACGATACCGGCGAGTTTCCGGTCTGACATACGGCAGGCGGCGCTGCCAGGGTGGGAGTCAGAATCGACCCTGCAAGAACTAGAGCACTGAAGAAGAATACGAATCTACATTGGGGCCCGATTTTCGAACGCCACCTTCTCCAGAACGCGTCTGCAGTCTTGCACCAAAACGTGAACACAGCCCCTGCCCTGCGGCCCCCGACCGGTGGCGGCGATCAGAGCACAAGCATTTGCACGGGTCCACTGACTGTCCAGCCTCGCGCAAGGTTGGGGTGGCAGTGTTGCGAGTTGGCACCAGTGGGTCAACTCCACGTTACGGATCGACAACCGCCGCGCGAGCGTCCACCGCGACCGGCCGGCCGTTGTCCGCGCGGATCACCAGCGGATTGATGTCGAGCTCGACGATACGCTCGCCATGATCGCACGCCAGCCAGGAGACCCGCGCGACCGCGTCCGCCAGCGAGCCCAGGTCGGCCTTCCGCCGGCCGCGGTAGCCGTCGAGCAGGGAAAAGCGGCGCAATCTCCGCAGCAGCCGCTCGGCGCCGGCCGGATCGACCGGGGCGGGCATAATTGCCGTATCCGGGTCGAGCTCCACCGTCACACCTCCGAAGCCGACGAGGACCATCGGCCCGAACTGGTCGTCGCGCTTGACGCCGACGATCAGCTCGTCCTGCCATTTCACCATCTCGGAAACGAGGCAGCCCTGAAAAGCGCAGCCGGGCGCCTTCTGCCCAACCGACGCGACAATTCCTTCCCACGCCGCTCTCACATCTTGCGCCGACACAAGATCGAGCCGCACACCGCCAATGTCGCTCTTATGAATCAGGTCGCGGGCCACGACCTTCATGGCCACCGGATAGCCGATCGCCTCGGCAGCGGCGACGGCCGCATCGGCACTGGCGCACAGCTCCTCCCTCGCGACAGGCACGCCGTAAGCGCGAAGCAGGTCTTTCACCTCATGCTCGAGGAGCGGCCCCCGGAGCTCGGCGGCCGCGCCAGGCAGACCGGCGGGACGAGCGGGTGGCCGGGCCGCTCCGCTTCCGGACGTGAGGCTCATGTAGCCCTCGAGCACGCGGACCGCGTCGTCCACTCGGTCGACGAAGGGGCATCGGGCGTCCCAAAGGACACGTCTCACTCCGTCCGCCGCGCTTCCCGGCATGACCGCCAGGACGAAGGGCTTGCCCGCCGCGACGAAGGCGTCGGCGATCTCGGCGCTGGCGGCCTCGTAGCGTGGCGTGGTTGTGAGCATGATCAGGGACGCGCCGACATCGGGGTCACCCGCGAGCACGTCGATGATTTTCGCCGCGGTGCCGGGCACATCGGGGGCGAGACGGCCACCGAGATCGATGGGGTTGTCAGCCTGGGGCGGGAGAAGCAGGGTCGCCAGCTTTGCCCTTGTTGAAGGTGATAGCTCGGCCAGCCGCAGGCCGGCTTCCGAAACGCGGTCGACGCCGATCCCCGCACCGCCACCGGAGGGAGAGAACACGCCGATGCCGTCGCCCCTGGGCGGACCGAAACGGACCAGCATGTCCGCGAGCAGCAGCATGCCGTCCGGATCGTCCAGGCTGACGACGCCACAGTCGCGGCAGACGGCCTCGAAGGCTTCGTAGGCCCCCGCGAGGCTCGCGGTGTGGGAGCGTGCGGCCTTCACGCCGGCTTCTGTCCGCCCGGTCTTCACGACCAGGACCGGTTTGCCGGCCGTGCGCGCCTGCTCGGCGAGGGAGCGGAAGCGACGACCGTCCTTGAGACCCTCGATATACATGCAAATGACCGAGGTCTCAGGATCGCCGATCAGATAATCGAAGAAGTCGCAGATCTCGAGATCGCACTGATTGCCGAGCGAGACACAGGCGCTGAAGCCGAGGCCGGCATCTTCGGCTCGGTTGTACATGGCTACCATGAGCGCTCCGCTCTGGCTGATCAGCCCGATCCGGCCGCGCTGCAGCTTCGGCACGTCCAGCACCAAGGACGAGCTCAGCGCCAGGTTGTGGTTGGGGTTGATGAGGCCCATGCAGTTCGGCCCCACGAGACGCATGCCGGACGCGCGCGACAGGGCGACGAACTCGTCCTGGACGCGGGCGCCTTCCTCGTTGGCCTCGGCGAAACCGGTGGTGACGATGATCGCCGCTCCCACGCCGCTGGCCGCACAGCCTTGCAGCGACGTCACGACGCGATCCTGCGGAACGGCGAGGATCGCCACGTCGATGGGGCCGGGCACATCCTTGATATCGGCAAAGCAGGGGATGCCGTTGACGGCGGAGCGGTTGGGGTTGATCGGCAGGATGCGCCCCTCGAAGCCATGCTTCATCAGGTAGTGAAGGATGCGGCCGCCGAACTTGCCTTTGTCCTCCGAGGCGCCGAAGACGGCCACCGAGCGTGGCTTGAGGATCCGCCCGATCGCCTCCCGGGCCGTGCCGCTCTGCATTTCGATCGTGCTCCTGATCAAACGAAAGCGGACACGCCGGTGATTTCGCGTCCCGCGACAAGTCTCTGGATGCCCGACGTCCCGTCGATGACGGTGAGCATGCGCGCGTCCCGCCAGCAGCGCTCGACCTCGGATTCTTCCGCAAGACCCTGGGCGCCCATGCAGTCCATGGCCGCATGGCAGGCGCGCACCGCGGCCTCGGTCACGTAGACCTTCGCCAGGGAGGCTTCGCGCGGACAGCGCTGGCCCTGATCCAGGCGCCACAAGGCGGAGAGTGCGAGCAGCCTTCCGGCCTCGACTTCTGCCTCCGCATCCGCGAGGGTCGACTGGATCGATTGGAACCTGGCCAACGGACGACCGAACGCGTGCCGGGTCCCAACGTATTTCGCCGCAAGATCCAAGGCATGGCGGGCGATACCCGCGGCCTGGAGCGCGACCAACGCACGTGAGGCCTCGACGGCCTTGAGGAAGGCTTCCGATGCGGCACCGGGATCTCCGAGCAGGTTCTCCGCCGGCACGGTCGTGTCGAAGTGCACCTCGACGAAAGACAGGTTGCGGATGCCGACGCAGTCGATCTCCTCATGCGTCCAGGGCGAGCGCTCCCGCTCGACGAAGAGGCGGCTGGTTCCGCCGGCCGCGCCCTTGGCCGCATCGGAGACAACCAGCACCGTCATGGCATCGGCGATGCCGCCGAGCTTGATCCATTTCTTGCGCCCCCGCAGACGGAAAACGCCTCCTTCCCGAATGGCCGTCGTCTGCAGGTTCCGGATGTCGGAACCTGCCTGAGGCTCGGTGATCGCCGCCGTGCCGACCATGTCGCCGGCGAGCAGCTTGGAAAGCCAGCGGGCCTTCTGCTCGGCGTTGCCCAGATAATAGATCGAGCGCGGCGGCACGACCTCGGCCAGGAGCACCGGCGAGGCCCCCAGGACCTCGAGCATCAAGCCGTAGTCGACAAAAGAGAGACCGGCCCCGCCGGCATCCTTCGGGATCGTGCTGCCGACATAGCCGAGAGGCGCAAGCCCGCGATAGAGCGCGCGCATCCCCTCGGCATCGAGCCTGCCGCCCTTCGGCAGCCTGGCGGCCAAAGGCCGGACCACGCGATCGATCGCCTCGCGGGCTTGGGCGCGCAAGTGCTGCTGCTGTTCGGTCAGTGCAAAGTCCATCGGATTTGGTCCCGCTATTGTCCGGTGAACTTCGCCTGGCGCTTCTCGTGAAAGGCCGCCATACCTTCCTTGGCATCCTTGGACTGGAGGATCTGCTGCGCCCACGCTTCCTCCAGAACCGCCGCCCGATCCGGCCCGTCGTAATACTGAGCGCGCACCGCCTGCTTGATCGCCTGAATGGGCAGGGGTGCGCCGCTGGCCAGGCGCCTGGCGGTCGCATCCACCGTGGCATCGAACTCGGCATCCGGCACGACCTTGCTGACGAGGCCCAGCTCGTAGGCCTTGGCTGCGGTCACGTCCTCGCCGAGCAGCAGGAGATCGAGCGTGCGGTTGCGTCCGATATGGTGCACGAGGCGGACCATGCCGATGCTCCAGGTGGGAATGATGCCGAGATAGACATCGCCCGCCCGGAACTTGGCCGTCTCCGACGCGATGCGGATATCGGCTGCCCAGGCGAGCCCGGTGCCGCCGCCGATGCACCAGCCGCGGACGGCGGCGATCACCGGCTTCGGGAACGTCTCGATCCGGTCCACCAGAAAGCGGCCGAGCTCGCGGAAGGAGCGCCCGGCCTCGGCCGTATGCCGGCTCTCGTCACCGAGATCCGCGCCCGCGGAGAAAGCCCGCTCGCCGGCCCCCCTGAGCACGACGACGCGCGCGCCCGGATCCTTCTCGATCCCATCGAAGGCCGCGCGCAACTCGCTGAGCATGGTGAAGCTCGCGAGATTGAAGGGAGGCTTGTTCAAGGTGACAGTCGCGATGCCTTCGGCATTCCCGACCGCGATCTGCTCATACATGTCCGTTGCCTTTCCTGGAGGGCTATTTCTTGAGATTGACGAGACCGCCCAGGCGGTCGAGCAACAGCGCCAGCACGATCGACAGAACGATCAGCATGGTCGAGATGGCGGCGACCGTCGGGTCCACCTGATCGGTGAGGTAATTGTAGATGCGCACCGGCAGCGTCTGGTAGCCGGGGCCGGTGATGAAGATCGTTACGGTCACCTCGGAGAAGGAGATCAGGAAGGCCAGGAGGAAGGCCGCCATGATGCCCCTGGCACAGACCGGCAGCACGATCCTGAGAAGCACGGTCAGACGCGACGCCCCCAGATTCTCGGCGGCCCATTCGAGCTCGACCGGCAATGCCCGCAGGCTCGACTGTAGCGTTCGGATCGAGAAGGGGGTGACGATGATGACATGGGCCAGCACGAGACTTGCGAAGGTGTTGTAGAGCCCGATCAGGTTGATGAACTGCAGCATCGCGATGCCGAAGACGACGGCGGGCACGATCAGGGGCGACATGAACAAGCCATCCGCCAGCTCCAGCCCGCGCACACGCCGGCCGCGCAACAATGCATAGGAGGCGAGCAGCGACAGCACGACCGAGATCAGGCTCGAGACGAACGCGAGCCGTACACTCAGCCAGAAGGCCTCGAGGAAGCCCGGATGGGCAAAGGCCGCCGAATACCAGCGCAGCGAGAAGTCGGTGAAGGGGAGGATGAAGAGCTGGGTCGGGGTCGTCGACATCCAGACCACCACCAGCAGGGGCGCCAACATGAAGATCAGCATGGCGATGTTGACGATCAGCAGCACGGCTACGCCTCCACCGGCGCTGTCTTGCGCCCGGACGCGATCCGGAGCGAGAGCCAGATCGGCACCAGCGTCAGGACCAGCAGCGCCATGGCCAGCGCGCCGCCGAACGGCCAGTTGAGCTCGACCAGGTTGACCTCATAGGCGACGAAGGAGATGACCCGCGCCCGCGAGCCGCCCAACAGCGCCGGCGTGGCGAACGCCGCCATGTTCATGGTGAAGTTGATGAATGCTCCGGCCAGAAGCGCCGGCAGGGTGAGCGGCAGGACGACCTTCAGGAACACTTGCGCGCGGGAGGCGCCCAGGTTGGCCGCCGCCCATTTGAGCCGCGGATCGAGCTCGCCGAGAGCCGCCCAGAGCGGCAGCAGAGCAAAAACGAAATGGCCGTGCACCAGACCGATGATGATGCCGGTTTCGTTGAACATCAATTGCAGCGGCGCATCGATGACGCCCAGCCCGCGGAGGCTCCGATTGATCACGCCGTTGCCGCTGAGAATGAGGCTCCAGCCGAACGCCTTGACAACGACATTCACCAGCCACGGCGCCATGTAGACGAGCAGGATGATCGCCTGCAGCCGGCTCCGCAGACCGACGATGTAGAGGGCCACGGGATAGGCCAGGGCGCACGTGATCAAGGTGATGATCAGGCTGATCCTGGCGGTGCGCAGAAAGACGCTGGCATAATAGGGATCGAAGAGCCTCGCATAGTTGTCGAATGTCCAACGCGAGAAATCGATCCCCGACAGCTCGAAGGGATGGAAGCTGTTGATCACCGTCTGCAACAGCGGCCAGAGATAGAAGGCCAGCATGAGCGCCAGCAACGGCAGCAGCAGCACCAGGGGACCGACGCGTCTGCTCTGAGCGTCATTCATCGTCGTCGGGGCTCCCCGGACGGGCGATGACGTCCTCGGGCGCCCAGCTCACGCGGATCGCATCACCCGAAGCCGGCAGCGTCTGGCCGACATTCTGAATGTCGGCCCGCAATGGCAGTCCGCCGATGTCCAGGCGCAGCGTAACCTGGCTGCCCAGATAAGTGACCCCGACGACCTTTGCGTCCACGGCCGCTGCGGCGGAGCCCAGGCGAAGCCTTTCCGGCCGCAGGCTCGCCCAGGCCGGAGCTCCGACCGTCCAGGGAAGACCGCGGGATGGAACCTCGAGGTCGAGATTGTCGCGACAGCTAATCGTCACGGCGCCGTTGCGGATCTCAGTCACCTTGCCGGAAACGAGGTTCACGTGGCCGACGAAACCCGCCACGAAGCGGCTCGCGGGCCGGTCGTAAAGCTCGCTCGCCGTACCAACCTGCATGAGCCGGCCGCTGCGCAGGACGGCGATGCGGTCGGAGACGGCGAAGGCCTCCTGCAGATCGTGCGTGACGAGGATCGTCGTGATGCCCAGACGCCGCTGCAGGTCTCTGATCTCGCCGCGCATCTCGTCGCGCAGCTTGGCGTCGAGGTTGCTGAGAGGCTCGTCCAGAAGAAGCAGGCTCGGGCGGACCACGACCGCCCGAGCCAAGGCAACCCGCTGCTGCTGGCCGCCGGAGAGCTCGTTCGGCATGCGCGCGGCATAGGCCGACATACGCACCAGCTCCATGGCCTCGTGCACGCGGCGGGCGATCTCCGCGCGCGGCAGGCGGCGCATCCGCAGCCCGAAGGCGATGTTGTCGAAAGCCGAGAGGTGCGGAAAAAGCGCATAGCTCTGAAAGACGAGGGCCGTATCCCGGGCGCTCATCGGCTTGTCGCCCAAGGGCATGCCGTTGAGCATGATGCTGCCGGCATCCGCCCGGTAGATGCCCGCAATGAGCCTCAGCAGTGTCGTCTTACCGCATCCGGAGGGGCCCAGCAGGGAAAAGAACTCGCCCGCCTCGACAGTGAAGGATATGTCCGAAACCGCGGCGACAGGGCCGAAGAACTTGCGGATACCATCAAGCTCGAGCATCTTCCCTTCGGTGCCGATCATGCAGGAACATCAGAAGCACCGCATTGCCCGTGGTGGATCGCTATCCGGAGCGGAGCCGGCGCCAGGCTATCGGATAGGGGCGACCTCACGCTGGAACTTCTCGTTCCATTGCGCGCGCACGGTGCTGATGTAATCGTAGTCCACGGTCCGCATCGTCTCGAGCGCCTTGCCGGCGACCACACGTTTCGCTGCCTCTCCGGCCAGCTTCACGTCCATGTTCATCGGCGACTGGCCGAAGCGCTCCGCGCGATAGGTGAGCACCTTCTCGCTGATCAGCCAGTTCAGGAACACGCGGGCCCCCTCGGCGTTGGGCGAATTCTTCATCACGCCGGCGACCGTCGGGCTGACATAGGAGACCTCGGGGACGATGACGTTGACAGGAGCGCCGCGCTTGGCGATTTCCCACCCCGACGCGTTACCGAACACGGCGATGGCGGCGGTCTCCTGCTGCATCAGATCGGCGATCTTGGCAAAGGTCGTGGTCCAATCGACGACGCTGGGAGCGAGCTTCTTCAGCGCCTCGAAGCCAGGCTCGATGTTTCGCTCACCACCGCCGTTCTCGCGGGCCAGCTCGACCAGCAGATACATGCCGTAGGTGTTGGATGCAGGCGGCACGATGACCTTGCCGGCGAGCTCCGGCCGGAACAGATCCTTCCAGGTCGTGGGCGGCGCCCAGCCATTTCGCTTGAAGATTTCGGTGTGATAGGCGATCGCCAGAATGTCTGCGTAGGTCGCTACGCCGCCTTTGCCGAGCCTGGCGGACGCAACCATTTTTGCAAGATTGGGCACCTCTTGCTCAGTGAGATCGGCGAAGATCTGCTGCGCCATTCCCTGCTGGAAGGCTGCAAGATCGCACATCACGACGTCGACCTGCGGCTTATCCTTCTGAGCGATCGCGGTGGCGATGATCTCGGCGGACGTGGCCTTGGGAACGAGAGTGAGCGTATAGCCAGTGTCTTCCTTGAACTTCTCGGCCCAGCCTTCCTTCTCGAGCATGGTCTGGATCGTGCCGCCCCAGCTCAGAAAATAGACCGTGCCCTTGCCCTGCGCGGATGCAGGGCTTCCAAAGCATGCCAAGGCAGCGACAAAGGCGAGTCCTAGTCCCACGCGAAGCAACGATGCCATGTCCCTGTCCCCGTTCACGTCCCGGTGTGAAACCGCGAGAGCATGTTACGGGGCCGCTCTCGCCAAGGAAAGCCACATTTTTTGACGCAGCGGTTAGGAAACCGGAGTCACGCTTGCTGTCGGCTCACGCCGGCACGACCTCTGCGATCCCCCCGATCGCGTTGCGGAACGAAGGAGTATGATCAGGCGGCGTTGCCTGGATTCAGAGCTCACCCCGGAGCAGGCGGGGCACGTCGCCGGAGACGCCGGCGGCTTCCGCCACCAGCAGCCGCTTCAGCTCCGGCACTCGGTCCACGAGACCGAGACCTGCCTCGCGCACGGAGCGCATCAGCGCCACGTCGCTCGAGAACAGCCGGTTGAGGGCATCGAAGGCCGCCGCGGACAGGCCCGAATCGAAGCGCCGCCACCGCTCGTAGCGCTCGAGTGCGCTGGCGTCCCCCGGGGTCAGACCGATCCACACCGCCTCGGCGACGACATCCGTCAGCGCTGCGATATCGCGGAAGGCCAGATTGAGACCCTGCCCGGCGATCGGGTGCACGCCGTGGGCGGCGTCGCCGATCAACGCGAAGCGGTGCCCGACATAGCGCCTGGCGAGGTGCATCTCCAGCGGCCATGACGCACGCTGGCCGGCGAGCTGCAGGCGGCCGTACCGGCCCGCGAGCCGCTTTTCGACCTCGGCGAGGAAGGCGTCGTCGTCGAACGCCAGGATCTCGCGCGCACGCCCGGCCTCCTCCGACCAGGTGATGCAGGAGGCGTCGCCCTTGAGCGGCAGGATCGCGAACGGCCCGCCCGGCAGGAAGTGCTGAATGGCGCGGCCATGATGCGGCAGCTCGTGCTCCACGCGCGTGACGATGCCGACCTGATCGTAGCTCCAGCCGACGCACTTGATGCCGGCCGCCTCGCGCAGCCGCGAGCGGCGGCCGTCGGCAGCGACGAGCAGGGCGGTGTCGATGCTCCGCCCGTCGGCGAGCTGGACGCGCAGGTAGGGATCGCCGGCGGTGAAGCCGATCGCTTCGGCGGACCTGAGCCTCTGGATCGCAGGCTCGGCGCCCGCCGCCGTCTCCAGCGCCGCGGCGAGCACGTCGTTGGGCACGATCGTCGACGCCGGCTCGCCGCTCGCCAGCCTATTGTCATAGGCCAGCAGGACAGGCCGGACACCGGCCTCCAGCGGGCTGTCCGTCAGCAGGATTTCCCGGATGTCCTGGGCCTCGTCCTGGACCATTGGCCAGACGCCGAGCGCCTCCAGCATGCGCCGCGGCCCTGCAGAGACAGCGGAGGCTCTGGGGTCGCGCCGAGCCGCCGGCGCGGCCTGGCGCTCGATGACGGTGATGGAAATGCCGGGTCCGATGCACCGTGTCAGCGCCAGGGCGAGCGCCAGGCCCGCGAAGCCGCCGCCGGAGATCACAACATCGGACTTCAGGGCTTCCATGGCGGGGGCCTCGGGTGCGATCCCATGCGCGATGCTGCGCCTTGACAGCGGTCGCCGGCTGACCTCCCCTGGCGCCCGCAATCGATGCCCATGCCGTTGAGAGCTCGAGGTCCCCATGCCCTCCGGAAAAGCCGAGCCGACCTCGGCGCTAGCCGCGCTCCTGTCCATACTGGACCTCGAGCAGCTTGAACAGAACCTGTTTCGCGGCCAGAGCCCCCGGCAGGGATGGCAGCGCGTCTATGGCGGCCAGGTGCTCGGCCAGGCGCTTGTCGCGGCCGTCCGCACCGTCTCGGAGCCGCGCACGGTGCATTCGATGCACGGCTACTTCGTCCTCGGCGGGGACCCGGCCCACCCGATCATCTACGAGGTGGAGCGGACCCGCGACGGCGGCAGCTTCACCACGCGGCACGTCAAAGCGATCCAGCACGGCCGCGCCATTTTCACGATGAGCGTCTCCTTCCACAAGGCGGAGGAAGGCTTCGAGCACTACAGCCCGATGCCGGACGTCCCCGCGCCCGAGGACCTGCCGAGCGAGCAGGAGCTCAGGGAGCATCTCGTCGCCCGGCTGCCGGAGAACATGCGCTTCTACTGGGAGCGAGAGCGCCCCATCGAGATGCGGCCGGCCGATATCGCGCGCTACCTCAAGCGGGAGAAGGCGCCCCCCATGCAGTACACCTGGATGCGCGCCAACGGCGCCCTGCCGGACGATCCCAAGCTGCACCAGTGCGTCCTCGCCTACGCCTCCGATTTCACGCTCCTCGACACGGCGCTGATCGCGCACGGCAAGCTTATGTTCGACAAGGATATCCAGCTCGCCAGCCTCGACCACGCGCTGTGGCTGCACCGGCCGTTCCGGGCCGACGAATGGCTGCTCTACGCCCAGAACAGCCCAACTGCTCATGGCGCGCGCGGCTTCTGCCTCGGCAGCTTCTACACGCGAGCCGGCGTGCTGGTGGCATCGGTCGCGCAGGAAGGGTTGGTCCGCAGGCGCGACACAGCATTCCTGGTTAGTTAGACGGCAGAATCTGAATATTGCCTATTTCTTAGGCGGACGCATCGCGGGCGATGGCGGCCCGCGAATGCTGCTGTTGCGCGATTCTGCTGCGATTCCAATCGGCTAGCTACCCGTTAAGCAACTGGCACGCATCTTGACTCCCTTCGTGACCAGCCCCTGCCCACGGGCGGAGGGCTCTCGCGACCCGGCTCCCGGGTTCCGGTGAAAGCAACCGAGAGGGTCACCGACATGAAGCTCGTCTCAGCCGTCATCAAGCCCTTCAAGCTGGAGGAGGTCCGCGCCGCGCTCAGCGACCTCGGCTGTCAGGGCATGACCGTGATCGAGGTGAAGGGATACGGTCGCCAGAAAGGCCATACCGAGGTCTATCGCGGCGCCGAATACGCAGTGAGCTTTCTGCCCAAGCTGAAGATCGAGGTGGTCATTCCCTCCGCCGACGTCGATCGCACGATCGAGGCCGTCATGCGCGCCGCCAGGACCGGCCAGATCGGGGACGGCAAGATCTTCGTCACCCCCGTCGAGCACGCTGTCCGCATAAGGACCGGCGAAACCGACGACAGCGCCCTCTAGCGCCGGCAATCGCTCGCCCCCCAAACCAAGCAGGGAATTCACACAATGACGCTCAAGAACCTAGTGCGCATGGGCGCCGGCGCCGCCGTTGCGACGGCGCTCCCCAACGTGCCGGCATTCGCGCAGGCGACAGCGGCATCGAGCCTCGACACGGGCGATACCGCCTGGATGCTCACGTCGACCGTCCTCGTCCTGATGATGACGATCCCGGGGCTGGCTCTCTTCTACGGCGGCATGGTGCGCAAGAAGAACGTGCTCGCCACGACCATGCAGAGCTTTGCGACCTGCTGCCTGATGACGGTGATGTGGATGGCCGTCGGATATTCGTTGGCGTTCGGCGACGGCGGCGCGCTCAACGCCCTCGTCGGCGGGCCCGAGAAGATGTTCCTGGCGCACCTGACCAAGGACGGGCTGCAGGGCACGATCCCCGAATCCGTGTTCATGACATTCCAGATGACCTTCGCGATCATCACCCCGGCGCTGATCTGCGGCGCCGTCGCGGACCGGATGAAGTTCTCGAGCCTGCTCGCCTTCCTGGCGCTCTGGCTGGTCATCGTCTACGCCCCAATCTGTCACTGGGTCTGGGGCGGCGGATTCCTCGGCTCGGACGGCGTGCTGGATTTTGCCGGCGGCACTGTCGTGCACATCAATTCGGGCGTCGCCGGCCTCGTCTGCGCGCTGGTGCTGGGCCGGCGCGAGGGCTACGGACAGGAGAACATGGCGCCGCACAACCTGGTCCTGACGGTGATCGGGGCCTCGCTGCTGTGGGTCGGCTGGTTCGGCTTCAATGCCGGCTCGGCTGCCGCAGCCAACGGCGCCGCCGGCATGGCGATGGCGGCGACCCAGATCGCCGCCGCCTCCGCCGCGCTCGCCTGGATGTTCATCGAATGGATGGTGCACAAGAAGCCGAGCGTGCTCGGCATCGCGTCCGGCGCCGTCGCGGGACTCGTCGCGATCACGCCGGCAGCCGGGTTCGTGGCGCCGATGGGCGCGCTGCTCATCGGCCTCGCAGCGGGTGCGCTCTGTTTCCTGGCCGCCACGACACTGAAGCGCAGGCTCGGCTATGACGACAGCCTCGACGTGTTCGGCATCCATGGCGTCGGCGGCATCGTCGGTGCGATCCTGACCGGCGTCCTCGCCGTCGAGGCGATCGGCGGCAAGCCCGGGCTCATCGAAGGCAACGCGGCGCAGGTGCTGACGCAGATCTACGGCATCCTCGCCACCATCGCCTGGAGCGCGCTGGCGACGTTCGCGATCTTGACCGTGGTCAAGGCGCTCATGGGGCTCAGGGTCGATAAAACGACGGAGATCGAGGGGCTGGACCTCGGGCTGCACGGAGAGGTCGTGCACTGAGTTGACGCGGGTTTCGCGCCGGTCAGACCGCCAGGTCCCGGTACCCGATCACGATTTCTTCCCTAGACTGGGCCCGGAACGCCTTCCGGGCCTCTCTTTTTTCAGAAGCCGCCGCTCTGCCGCGCAGGTGCAGGGCCGAGCCGGCGGGCCCATGGCGCGATGCGCACCGCCGTGCCGCGCCGAAGCAGCTTCAGCAGGCGCAGCAGGTGATTGCGCTCGAAAGCGATGCAACCCGCTGTCGGCGCATAGCCCCGCCGTGCGACGTGGATGAAGACTGCGCTGCCCCCGCCCTGCACGCGCGGCCGCTCGTTGTGATCGAGCACGATGACGACGTCGTAGAGATGGTCCTCCCGCCACATGCGCTCGGCGCTGGCGGGATAGGGGTGCTTGACCCTGCGGTTGTAATTACGGTCGCCGACAGCATCGCACCAGCCGTCGCTCGGCCCGAGCGGCGTGAGCGGCACCCGGGTGGCGGGCCGCAGCAGGCGGTCCGGCCGGTAGAAGCCGTGGCGGACGGCGAACGCGCCGACCGGCGTCGCCCCGTCGCCTTCCCGCTTGATGGCCCGTCGGCCGGACCGGCCCAGAGCACAGGGGAACCGCAAGGCGCCGAGCGTCGCCCAGCCCCTGTCGGCGCGCATCGAAATCGCCCGGACCTGCAGCTCGCCGCCCCGGCTGACATCGTCGGCTCCGAATTCGCGACATGGGGAGCCTTTGACCCTAGACACTGTTTCGATTGCCTCCGCAATGTTAGATTGTGCAGCACACCATGGCCGCCGGGAGCATGATCGAATGAGCACCGCACGCAAGATTCTCATCGTCGATGACGACGAGGACCTTCGTGAGTCCCTTCGCGAGCAGCTCGCCCTGCACGACGAGTTCCAGGTGGCCACGGCGGCCACGGCCACCAGGGGCATCGATGCCGCCAGGACCGGTCACCACGACCTGCTGATCCTCGATGTCGGCCTGCCGGACATGGACGGCCGCGAAGCCTGCAAACGGCTGCGCAAATCCGGCTTCAAGGCGCCGATCATCATGCTGACGGGCAACGACTCCGATGCGGACACGATCCTGGGCCTCGACGCCGGCGCCAACGACTACATCACCAAGCCTTTCAAATTCGCCGTGCTGCTGGCCCGCATCCGCGCTCAGCTTCGCCAGCACGAGCAGAGCGACGACGCCGTCTTCGCCATCGGCGCCTACACGTTCAAGCCGGCCTCCAAGCTGCTCATCGACGCCAAGGGCTCGAAGGTCCGCCTGACGGAGAAAGAGACTTCCATCCTCAAGTATCTCTACAGGGCCGGCGAGAAGGTGGTGACCCGCGATGTCCTGCTGCTGGAAGTCTGGGGCTACAACGCCGGGGTGACGACACATACACTCGAAACCCACATTTACCGGCTGCGGCAAAAGATCGAGAAGGACCCCTCCAACGCCGAGCTGCTGATCACCGAGACCGGCGGCTATAAGCTCATCCCGTGAGCGCCGCGGCTTGGCCCACGCAAGCCCCTGTTCTCGTTGTGAAAACTCAAAACCGGAGCGGGTCTCGCCGGCAAGCCGGTCCCCAGCTTGTCCAACGGCCGCCAACAGCGGGCTTTACCTGGACGTGCGAATCGTCTGTCCTGCAGCCAGGGGTATGTCTGCACGCGTCAGCGAGGGGAGATCCCCGCTGCCGGCGCGTGCCGTCGTATGGGGGAGGCCAGGAGATGTCATTCGCGTCGCTCGTCGAGCCTTTGCGACAGGTTGCGCTGTTCCAGGGCCTCGAGCCGATCCAGCTCAGCGAGATCGCCAAGCGTGCCGAGCGGGTCGTGTTCCGGCCGGGCGAGGCCATCATCAGCGAGGGACGGGCGGGCGGGGCCGCCTACCTGATCGTGTCGGGCAAGGCCGTGCGCACCGCCGGGCCTGGAGCCGAGCCCACCTCCGAGCCGCTGAGCACCGGGACGGTCGTCGGCGAGATGGCCATGCTGGTCGAGACCAGGTACTCCTCTACCGTCGTCTGCGAGGAGCCGATCAAAGCCCTGAAGATCACGCGCGACAGCCTGCATGAGCAGATGCGCTCGGACCTGGCCTTGACCGACCATCTGCTCGACAAGCTTTCGAGCAGGCTGAGATTGCTTGCAGATGACTTGAGGAAAATCGACGAAACCCTTGCTGCCGGCACGCAATTCTCTCCGAGTGCTGCCGCTTCCGAAGCGACGTTCGCCTTGCAGCCCCGGGCATGCGAGGCGACCCACTGAGCCGCGGGTCGCGCGAACGGTCTTGTCCGGGTGCCCCCATGTAACGAAAAGCGCCCAACTCCGGGGGGAGGAGTTGGGCGCAGGAGCGCTATCAGCGCCTGGCGTCGGGAGGGACTCCGACGCCGCAGGCAGCGTCTTCGGCTAGACGGGGGGCACTACCGATACAGGGTGACGCCGCCTGTCGGTACCTACTTAAGCTTAATAGGCGCGACTTCAATAGTGGGAGTCGCACTTCCTCACGAAAACGTGATTGAGGCGCACACGCTTTGTAGCAACTTCCCGTTGCGCGCGGCGAACAATCAACAGATCCGCCGATTCACTGCTGGAACCTCTTCAGCGTCAGGTTCTCCCGCTTGAACAGGGCGGGGTCGATCTCCTCCGTCCTGACGAGACTGGATAGCTCGACCCGCGTCTCGAGGCCCTGAGCATCGAAGGTCACCCACTCCTTGAGCTCGAGCGCCGGCTGCTTCGTCAAGAACAGGGTGATCCGGCCCGGGACGTCCGGGCTCTTGTCCTGCAGCGTGACCATGATCAGATCCTCGGCTTCCTGCGCCTCGATGATGCGTGCGTCCCGCAGCAGGTCGACCTCGCTGCGCAGCAGCAGCCTGAACGGAGTGTTGTCGAGCTCGTACACGTCCTCGGTGTTGAGGTCGTGGTCCTGGATGGCGAGCCACCGGCCATCCGAAATGACCACCTTCTTGCTCGGCGCGCCGTAGTCGAACCGGAACCGGCCCGGCCGCTTCAAATAGAAGCGGCCCCGCATCTGCTTGCGGTCGGGATCGGTCTGCAGGAAGACGCCCTTCAGGTTCGTCAGGTCCATGAAGTATCCGCTGACCTTCTGCACGGCCGCGGTCTGCTCCGCGGTGAAGCTGGCTGCGTTCGGGTCCTGTCCCGGCGTCACCGTGCCCGTCCAGCCTGGATTCGCGGCCGGCGCCGGCTTCTTTTCATCCTGCGACAGTGCCGGGCTGCCAGCGGCAACGGCCAAAGCGAGCAGACCGGCGGCCACCGCCGCAGCTACCGCCGATATCGCGCCCATCCTGCCCCCTGTCTGGTCCGGCCGAGAGATCCGTGGTGATCGATTGTCGCAACATTGAGACGAGATGTTGGCGCTATGACGGCTTGTCCGCCGTCATGCATCCTGCGGCGGCTCGGTGGACCAGCGACCCGGCACGGGCCGCGATCAGGCCGCCGTAGGCGCCGCCGCCGAGGCGCCGCCGAGCAGAATCTCCCGTTTTCCCATGGCGTTGGCGGGGCTGATGATGCCGTCACGCTCCATGCGCTCGATGAGGTCGGCGGCGCGGTTATAACCGATCTGCAGCCGCCGCTGCAGATAGCTGGTCGACGCCTTGCGATCCCTGAGCACGATGGCGACGGCCTTGTCGTAGAGATCGCCATCCTCGCTTTTGCCGCCGGCGGCCGCCTGCAGCTCGTCCGCCCCGGCCGCGCCGTCCGTGATGCCCTCGACGTATTCCGGCTGGCCCTGCTCCCGCAGGAACTGCGCGATGCTCTCGACCTCCTCGTCGGATACGAACGGCCCGTGCACGCGCTGCACCTGCCCCGATCCGGCCGAGAACAGCATGTCGCCCTGCCCCAGGAGCTGCTCGGCGCCCTGCTCGTTGAGGATGGTGCGGCTGTCGATCTTGGACGTCACCTTGAAGCTGATCCGCGTCGGGAAGTTCGCCTTGATCGTACCGGTGATGATGTCGACCGAGGGCCGCTGCGTCGCCATGATGAGATGGATGCCGGCCGCCCGCGCCATCTGCGCCAGCCGCTGCACGGCCGACTCGATCTCCTTGCCTGCCACGATCATCAGGTCCGCGAACTCGTCGACCACGACGACGATGCAAGGCATCGGCTCGAGATCCAGCTCCTCCGTCTCGAACACCGCCTGGCCGGTGCGCCGGTCGAAGCCTGTCTGCACCGTCCGCCGCAGATGGTCGCCGCGGGTCTTCGCATGCCGCACGCGGTTGTTGAACACATCGATGCTGCGCACGCCGAGCCGGGCCATGCGCTTGTAGCGCTCCTCCATCTCGCGCACGACCCAATTGAGCGCGGCGACCGCCTTCTGCGGGTCGGTCACGACGGGCGTCAGCAGATGCGGGATGCCGTTGTAGACCGACAGCTCCAGCATCTTCGGGTCGATCATGAGCAGCCTGCAGTCCTCGGGCGCCAGCTTGTAGAGCAGCGACAGCACCATCGCGTTGACGCCGACCGACTTGCCGGAGCCCGTGGTGCCTGCGACGAGCAGATGCGGCATGCGGGCCAGATCGACGACCACCGGATCGCCACCGATCGACTTGCCGAGTGCGAGCGGCAGGCGGGCGTCGCTCGTCCGGAACGCCTCCGCCTCGAACATCTCGCGCAGCAGAACGGTCTCGCGCCGCGTGTTCGGCAACTCGATTCCGATCACGTTACGGCCCGGCACTACGGCGACGCGCACGGCGGTGGCGCTCATCGAGCGGGCGATGTCCTCGGCCAGCCCCACGACGCGCGCCGACTTGGTGCCGCGCGCCGGCTCCAGCTCGAACAGTGTCACCACCGGGCCGGGCTTGATCTCCTTGATCTCGCCCTTGACTCCGAAATCGGCCAGCACATCCTCGAGCAGCCGCGCCGTTCCGCGCAGCACGGCTTGCGTGAATTCCGGTCCCGGCTTGCCGGCCGCGGGCCGCTTCAGCATGTTGACGCCGGGCCGCTGGAACCCCGCCTCGCTCCTGCGCAGCGACAGGCCGCCGAGCAGGCCGCCAGCGGCCGGCGGCGGCGCGCCCGGCGGCAACTGGGCGTTGGCAGGCGCGAAGCGCTCGGCGATGCGGCGGCTGTCGAGATCGGTCGAGACGTCGAAATCAGTGTCGCGCGGCCCCGGGTCGCCGTCCCCGGCAGCGGGCCGGGCGCCGGCGGCGTTGCTCGTGAATGCGGGGCGTGGCGGTTGCGCTGCCTGCTCGTGCCCGAGATCCGGCCAGGAGACAGCGAATCCAGGCTGCCGGAGCCGGAATGGCTTCGAGGCCGGATCGAGAGACGGCTCGCGTCGCGAGCGCCGGCGGAGGAAGACCGGCACCCTGAGAGCACGACGCCAGCCGGAGAGGACTGGCTTGTGCCGGGAAGTCAGCTCGGGCTGCCAGAAGCCGGATGACCAGCGGCCTTCGATCCCGAGGCAGCAGATGAACGCCGCCAACCCCCCGGAGAACAGGGCCAGCCCGGCCACCGCCCCGGACCGGCCGGGGATCGCGGCGGCAAGCAGTCCAGCGACGAGGTTGTAGAGCAGGTCGCCGATGACGCCGCCGAAGCCGCTGTGCAGCGGCCATGCGGCGGCCGTCGGCAGCGCGGAGCACCCGGCGGCCAGCGCCAGGACTGCGGCCAGCAACAGCGCGCCCCTCATCCGGTACGCTGCGATCCGGCCCTGCGAAAGCAGCTCCACGCCCCAGACCGCGGGCGCCAGCACCACGAAGACGGCGGCCAGCCCCAGCATCTGCAGCATCAAATCCGAAACGACGGCGCCGGCCGGCCCGAGCAGGTTGCGCATCGGGCCGAAGGAGGCATGCGAGAGGCTGGGGTCGCTCACCGACCAGGTTACCAGGCTCAGCCAGCCGGCGAGGCCGGCAAGACACAGCCCCACGCCCGCGCTACGGGCGATCCAGCTCGCCAGCCTGTCCTCGATCGAGATCGGAAGCAGGCGCTGATGCTCGACGCAGTAACTCTCTTGCGACATGGACGCTGAACGGACCTAGCACAGAACTGAAACGATACGCTGCAGCGCCTCCCTGATCGTGGCCGGGTCGTGAACGAGGGCGACGCGCACGCGATCGTCCCCGGGGTTGCCCCCGTCCGGGTCCGGCTGGGCCAGGAAAACACCGGGTACGACCTTGACACCGCAGCGTTTCCAAAGGGTTACCGCAGCCTCTACGCCGCCGCCGAACTGACCCATATCGAGCCACAGGAAGAAGCCGCCGGCCGGTCTGCGGTATCCGTAGCGGCCCGTGAGCAGCTCGTCGCAGATATCGAACTTGGTCCGGTAGGCCCGGCGGATGACTGCCACGTGCTGCTCCTCGGCCCACACCGCCGCCGAGGCGTGCTGAACGATGCCCGCCATCTGCGGCGCGGTGAGATTGCGGATCTCGGCAAAGGTCTCGAGGAAATCGCCGTCTCCCGCCGCGAAGCCGGAGCGCAGGCCCGGCAGGTTGGAGCGCTTCGAGAGCGAGTTGAAGACGACGAGGTTGCGGTATCCTTCGGGCGTGGCCGCCGCCACCTCGAGCCCGCCCGTCGGCGGCTCGCCGCCATAGATCTCCGAGTAGCACTCGTCGAAGAACAGCATGAAGTCGTAGCGGCGCGCCAGCTCCAGCGCCCGCCGGATGTAATCGGCGCCCGCAACGGCGCCCTGCGGATTGGCGGGCGAGCAGAGATAGAACGCGACCGTGCGGCCGAGGACCTCGGTCTGTCGCTCCAGCGCGTCGAGATCGGGCAGGTGCCCGGTGGCCGCCGTCGCGCTGAGGAAGTACGGCTCGCAGTTGGTGGCGTAGGCGGCGCCGAGATAGGACTGGTAGAACGGGTTGGGGATCAGCATCACCGGCCGTCCCTCGACCCGTTTGCGGCCGACAGCCGGCAGCGCCGCGAAGAACAGACCCTCGCGCGAGCCGTTGAGCGGATGGATCTCCCGTGCCGGGTCGATCTTGCCGGCGAGCCCATACCGGCGTCCGATCCAGGCTGCGATCGCGCCGCGCAGATCGTCGGAGCCGCGTATTTTGGGATACGTAGCCAGCAGGTGCCTGGCCTCGGCCATCTTGTCGATCACGAAACCGGGCATCGCCTCCTTGGGGTCGCCCGCCGTCATCTCGATGACCTTGTCGTTGCCTGGCGCGATGCCCTCGAGCAGCCGGGCGACGCGCGTGAATGGCGACAGGATGGCGCCCTGCGCCAGGGCCTCGAGCCCGGTGATTGCATTCATTGTGAGCTCGTCTCTCTCAACGACCCGCGGGAGACGTTGGTCTAAGGGAGGATTGCGGCGGATACCAGGGCTGTTGCCGATCAGAGCCGCTGCGCTATGCCCAGTGTCCGATGCGCTGCGCCGCGCACCCGGGTCGGGTGTGGATGCCGAGCACGAATCCGCATCGGAACGTGGATCGGGGTCAGCCGGTCACCGGCTTTGCCGACCCTCGATACGAAACGGGTGTAGCAGAGGTCGCCTCTGGAGCTCGTGGTCAGCCAAGTTTCGCTGCAGGCCGCGCCGGGTCCGACCCCGTCTTGCCCGCTGAAACGCATCACGGATTACCGCCTTCGCGGAAATGACAGATCGGGTGGGCGCAACGGTGGCGCCATCCGGCCGGGCACCTGCTCGGTGCACCGTTCCATTCCCATCCGCCCGCCCACACTTGCCGTCATACCCGCGCAGGCGGGTAACTGCGATCCGCCGCCACTTTGCTTCGGCGGCGACGGGGTTTTGATGCCTTGAAGCTCGCGGGTCAGTCGGATTCGGGGCCTCCCGGATAGCCAGGTTTCGTTTCAGACCCGGCCTGCGGGTCTGGCCCAGATGTCCTTACCGCACCCGGCGGGGGTTGAGGTAGTATTCGGCCTCGTGCCGGTCGAGCTTCGGCTCCAGCCTGCCGGCGCGGACGTCGGCCCACAGCCGCACCATGTGCCGGCGGCAGGCCGAGTTGAAGCCGATCGTGCCGGCGAAAAGCTTCATCACCGCCATCAGCTTCCTGTCGGCGTGCTCAGCGCGCACTCTGCCCTTCCAGTAGCCGCCGAGCGAGAACAGCCTGCCGTCGATGTGCCCCACCTTGCGATTGCGCTCGTCCAGCAGCGTGTAGTCGCCGCCGACGCTGACGAGGTCGTGCCGCAGACGGTAGAAGACCGGCCCGCCGTCCCGCACGATGAAGAACGAGAAATTCTCCGGCATCAGCGGCCACTTGTTCGCCGACCGCTCGAGATAGACGATCGAGTTGTCCTCGTGAGTGTTGACGGCGTAGGCCGTCACCGGCAGACCGCGCGCGCCGAGGGTCAGTTGCAGGCTGCGCCCGACCATCAATTCCATCGTGGCACGCCAGTTCAGGGTGTCCGAGAACAGCTTGAACGCGAGCCGCTTGTCCATGCCCGTATTGTTCTTCCACAGGTCCTCGCGGTAGCCGATGAGACCCGTGCGCTGCCCCTCCTCCGTGACCTCCGCGAAGATGTCCATATCGGTCGAGAACTGGCGTGACTTGGCGCGGTTGCGCGAGCGCCGGTAGATACCGAACTCGACCGCATTGAGATCGGTGATCCAGACATCCACCGTGAACCGGCGCCACCCATCAGGAGCGATGCCGGCGGACCTGTCCTCGCGGCCGGAGCGGCCAGCGGCCCTCGCTGTCAGCGCGCCCGGCCCGGCATCCGCCCGCTCCATGACCTCAGCCGCCGTGCCCTGTGCCATGCTGCTTCTCCCACCCCGGATGCGGCGCGAATCGAATTAGCGCCAGCCTAGCATCGCGCGGCGCAGAGGGCGGGAGCCCGGGCAAATTGGTACTGGAAAACCGGGCGCCTCTCTTCGCGCGAGCAGCCCTATCGGCTGCCGAAGATGGCGCTGCCGACCCGCACGCAGGTCGCTCCGAAGGCGATCGCCGTCTCGAAGTCGGCGCTCATGCCCATGCTGAGCTCTTTCAGTCCGAGCTCGGTTGCGAGCTTGGCCAGGAAGGCGAAATGGACGGCGGGCTCCTCGTCGGCGGGCGGGATGCACATGAGCCCCGCGATGCCGAGCCCCAGCTCATCCCGGCAATGGCGCACGAAAGCGGCAGCCTCGCGGGGCATCACGCCGGCCTTCTGTGGCTCCTCGCCCGTATTGACCTGTACGAAAAGCTTCGGGCGGCGCCCCTGCTTCGCCATCTCGCCGGCCACCGCAACGGCGACCTTGGGGCGGTCGATCGCGTGGATGGCATCGAAGAGCTGCACGGCCTCTCTGGCCTTGTTCGACTGCAGGGAGCCGACCAGATGCAGCTCGAGATCGCCGAAACGCTCCCTGAGCGGCGGCCACTTGGCCTTGGCCTCCTGCACCCGGTTCTCGCCGAACAGCCGCTGTCCCGCCTCGATGACCGGCAGGATCTCGGGCGCCTCGAACGTCTTGGAAACCGCGATCAGCCGCACCGACGAGGCGTCGCGGCCGGCCTCTCGGGCTGCCGTTGCGATGCGGGTGCGGATCTCCTGCAGGCGCTCGGCGGGATTGGCCGTCATGGGGTCACCGGCTCCACTTCGCTCGACGGCCGCGTGCGGGCGCCGTAAGGCTCGAAGGCATGCTCGTCGCTCGCCAGCAGTTGCATGTATTTGCGGTGGATGAACAGCTTGTCGCGGCCGTGCTTCTCCTCCTGCAGCACGCCGATCGCGGCGAGCTGCTTGAGGTATCGCGAGGCAGACACGCGTTTTGCAATCCCGCGCTCTGAGAGATGGGCGATGCGGGAATAGGGCTGGGCGAAAATCGCCTGTATCAGCTCATGGGAATAGATCGCCGGCGCGCGGGCTCTGACATAATCTCCCGTATGCTCGATGAGGTCGCGGATGGCCCGGATCCGCAGGTTGGTCCACGAGGCCGTCGTCTCCACGGCAGCCAGCAGATAGACGATCCAGGGCTCCCACTCCTGGCGCATGGTGACCGCCTGAAGGAGGCGATAGTAATCCGGCCTCGTCTTCAGGATGTGGCGGCTGAGATAGAGTGTCGGCATGTCCAGCAGCCCGGCGTGGACGAGAATGAGCAGGTTGAGGATGCGCCCCGTGCGGCCGTTGCCGTCCGGAAAGGGGTGGATGGCTTCGAACTGATAATGCAGGACCGCCATCCGGACCAGCGGATCGGTGTCGTCGTCTGCATGCAGGTAGCGTTCCCAGTTGGCGAGCAAGGCGCGCAGCCGATCCGCGCCTTCGGGCGGCGTGTAGATGACCTCGCCCGTGAACGTGTTCCTGAGCTGGGTGCCCGGCGTCCTTCGGACATCGATGTCGAAGCCTTTGATGACGCCGCAGATCTCCACCGCCGTGCGCGCCGTGAGCGGCCGACCCTTCAGTGCGTGATAGCCGCTGTTAAGGGCCGAGCGGTAGCGCAGGGCCTCCTTGGCCGCCGGGTCGCCGTCCTCGTCGATGTCGCTCGCCTCGCGGAACAGGGCGTCGTTGGTGGTGACGATGTTCTCGATCTCGGAGCTGGCCTTGGCCTCGAGCAGGGGAATGGTGTTGATGAGGACCGATTGGTCGGGGATGAGCCGTCCGGCGAGGTTCAGCTCGGCCAGAGCGCGATGCGCGGCGACGCAGCGCTTGAGGACGGGCTTGGTTTCCAGCTCGGCCGCGGGCGGCAGCTCCGGCAGGGCATTGTAGGGTTTCGTCGGGTCTGGTTGCATCGCCAGCAGGTTTTACATGTTCACGAGGTGAGCGGGATTGGACACATGCACGGGGTCATGTGCATCCCATGAACTCGTTATCGTCCTCATGTTCACAAAAACCCGCAGAATGAACATACCAAGCACCTGCCGTTCACGAGCGCGGCTCTTATGAACACATTCTGAGCCATACGTTACCGCCATGAACATATCACCGGATATGTTCACGAAACTAGAGAAAATGTACATATTGGCGCATAAGGATTGCCTGCGCACCTGCCGCACTGTCGCGCTCCGGCTGGCCTGCTTGACCACCTTTCCCCTTTCGGGCTGTTATCGCCCGCCATCCGACATCGAGAGCTTTGCAGCCCCATGGCCATCGAACGCTACAACGCGCCTTCACGAGAGAAGCACTGGCAGCACGTCTGGGAAAGCCGCCGCGTCTTCGAGGTGTCCAACGCCGACCGGCGGACGAAGTGCTATGTGCTCGAGATGTTCCCCTATCCCTCGGGCCGCATCCATATGGGCCATGTGCGCAACTACACGATGGGCGACGTGTTCGCCCGCTACAAGCGCGCCAAGGGCTTCAACGTGCTGCACCCGATGGGCTGGGACGCGTTCGGCATGCCGGCCGAGAACGCGGCCATGGAGCGCAAGACCCATCCCGCGAAATGGACCTACGACAACATCGCCGCCATGCGGGCGCAGTTGAAGTCGATGGGGCTGTCGCTCGACTGGTCGCGCGAGCTCGCGACCTGCGACGTGGCCTACTACCACCAGCAGCAGAAGCTCTTCCTCGACTTCTACAGGAAAGATCTCGCCTACCGCGGCGTCGGCAAGGTCAACTGGGACCCCGTCGATCAGACCGTGCTCGCCAACGAGCAGGTGATCGAGGGCCGCGGCTGGCGCTCGGGCGCGCCCGTCGAAAGCCGCGAGATGCCCATCTGGTACTTCCGGATCACCAGGTACGCCGACGAGCTCTTGGAGGCGTTGGACGACCTGAGGCGCTGGCCGGAGAAGGTGCGCGTCATGCAGGCGAACTGGATCGGCCGCTCGGAAGGGCTGATGATGCGCTATGCGCTCGCCGGCAAGGGGCTGCCGCGGGCCAAGCGGTTCCAGGAGCTGGAGGTCTTCACCACCCGCGCCGACACCATTTTCGGCGGCAGCTTCTGTGCGCTCTCGCCCGGCCATCCCCTGACGTTGGAGCTGGCGAAGAAGAACGCCGGCCTGGCCGCGTTCGTCGAGGAATGCAGCCGCATCGGCACCTCCGAGGAGGAGCTCAACAGAATCGAGAAGTTGGGCTTCGACACGGGGCTGACCGCCGCGCACCCGCTCATTCCGGATCGCAAGCTTCCCGTGTTCGTCGCCAACTTCGTCCTGATGGGCTACGGCACCGGCGCCATCTTCGGCTGCCCCGCCCACGACCAGCGCGATTTCGAGTTCGCGACCAAGTACAAGTTGCCTATCGTACCGGTGGTGATCCCCGAGGGCCACGACCCCGCCACCTTCGATCTCGGCGGCGAGGCCTATGACGGTCCCGGCCGCATCGCGAACTCGGGTTTCCTCGACGGCCGCACCATCGAGGAGGCGAAGGCCGAGGTCGCCAGGCGCATGGAGGAGATCGGCAAGGGCGCGCGCAAGACGATGTTCCGCCTGCGCGACTGGGGCATCTCGCGGCAGCGTTACTGGGGCTGCCCCATTCCGGTCGTGCACTGCGAGGCCTGCGGGACCGTGCCCGTACCCGAGGACCAGCTCCCGGTGAAATTGCCCGACGACGTCGACTTCGAGGTGCCCGGCAACCCGCTCGCGCGCCATCCGACCTGGAAGCATGTCGCCTGCCCGGTCTGCGGCACGCCCGCCACGCGCGAGACCGACACCATGGACACCTTCGTGGACAGCTCCTGGTACTTCGCGCGGTTCTGCTCGCCCCATGCCGAGCGCCCGGTCGACACGCAGGCGGCGAAGTACTGGCTGCCCGTCGATCAGTACATCGGCGGGATCGAGCACGCCATCCTGCATCTGCTCTACTCGCGCTTCTTCGCTCGCGCGATGGTGGCCACCGGCCACCTCGGCGTGAAGGAGCCGTTCGCCGGCCTGTTCACCCAGGGGATGGTGACCCACGAAACCTACAGCCGCGACGGCCAGTGGCTGCTGCCGGGCGAGGTGCGGATCGAGGGCGAGGGCGACGAGCGGCGCGCCTTCGAGATCGCCACCGGCGTGCCCGTCCAGATCGGCTCGATCGAGAAGATGTCGAAGTCGAGGAAGAACCTCGTCGATCCCGACGACATCATTTCCACCTATGGCGCGGACTGCGCCCGCTGGTTCATGCTCTCCGACAGCCCGCCGGAGCGCGACGTGATCTGGACCGAGGCCGGCGTGGCCGGCGCCGGCCGCTTCATGCAGCGCGCCTGGAAGCTGATCGATGATGCCATGCAGAAGGCGGCGCCGGCCGGCAGCTCGACGCCTTCCGAGCTCGGCCCCGATGCCGATGCCCTGCGGCGCGCCGCCCACAAGGCGCTCGCCAAGGTCGGCCAGAATATCGAGGGCCTGCGCTTCAATGTGGCCGTGGCGCAGATATACGAGCTCGCCAGCGTGCTGCAGTCGGCGCTCGGCGGCAGCGGACCGGGGATGCCGTGGGCGATCCGCGAGGCCGCCGAGATCCTCGTGCAGATGTTCGGCCCGATGATGCCGCATTTGGCTGAACAATGCTGGGAGCGGCTTGGATACAACACCTTGCTCGCGGATCAGCCCTGGCCGGGGGCCGAAGAGGCCCTTCTCGTTGACGATACGATCACCATTGCCGTACAGGTGAATGGGAAGCGTAGGGACGAGCTGACGATCGGCAGAACCGCGGGTCAAGCCGAGATCGAGGCTGCCGCCTTGAAGCTGGAGCCGGTCATTCGGGCTCTGGAGGGGCGATCCGTGAAGAAAGTGATCGTTGTTCCGCAGAGGATCGTGAATGTGGTCGCCTAGGGGGCAGGAGTTCTCGGCCTCGCGTTGCTATCGAGGCCACCAGGCGCTGCGCTCCATCGCCTTCATAGCCATCCTGGCCACCCTTCTGGCGGCTTGCGAGGGTGGCGCCGGTTTCCGCCCGATGTATGGCTCGGCCGCCGTCGCCAATACCAGCGAGAAGCTCGCCTCTGTCTCATTCGGGACCATTCCGGGCCGGGTCGGCCAGCGGCTGAGGAACGAGCTGATCTTCCAGGGGACTGGGGGCGGTTATCCGGCGCAGCCCGAGTATCAGTTCGACGTGGCCATCCGCGAGCAGTTGGTCTCGACCCTGGTGGACAAGAAGGGCAATGCCCAAAGCCAAGTCTACAAGCTGGAAGCCAAGTTTCAGTTGATCCGGCTCACCGACAAAAAGGTGGTCCTGGAAGGCACCAGCTACAGCCGGGCGGGGTTCGAGCGGTATACGTCGATCTTCTCGAATGTCCAGGCGCGCGATGACGCCGAGGATCGCGCCGCGCGGACGGTCGCCCAGGATATCCGGAGCCGGCTTTCGGCCTATCTCTCGGGCGCGGCCTGATCCGGTCAGGGTCGCCGGCGCGGCAAGCGCCTCGGCGTCGATCGACCCGGACGTCGATGGATCAGCCATGACGGCCATCAAGTCTCATCAGGCCGAGCAGTTCCTGAAAACCTTGGGCCCGCGCTGCCAGGCCATTCTGGTCTTCGGCACCGATGCCGGACTCGTGTTGGAGCGTGCCCAGACGGCCGCCCGGCGATTGGCCGCGGCGACCCAGCCCCCTGGCGAGCTTCTGCGCATCGAGGATTCCGACCTCGAGAACGACCCTGACCGCCTGCTGGTCGAGGTCCAGACGATGCCGATGTTCGGCGGCCCGAAAGTTGTACAAACGCGCGCCAGTCGCCGGGTGACGGCACAGGTCCTGAAGCCGCTGCTCGACGAGGGTGCACTGGCTGCATCCCTGGTGGTCGAGGCCGGGAATCTGCGCCCTGACGACGCGCTTCGTGGGCTGTTCGAGAAATCGAAAACCGCCGCTGCCATCCCCTGCTATGCCGACGAGGCGCGCGACCTCGACGGTCTCGTGCGCGAAACGCTCCGGCAGGCCGGAATGGCCATCGCCCCAGAAGCCCAGCAAGCGCTCGTCAACCGCCTGGGAGCCGACCGCGCCCTCAGCCGCGCCGAGCTCGAGAAGCTTCTTCTCTACGCACAGGGCAGCCCGCGGATCGAGCTCGAGCATGTCGATGCCATCGTCGGCGACGCTTCGGAGCTCGCCATCGAGAAGGTTGTCCTGGCGGCGGCATCCGGACAGGCCGGACGAGCGGTTGCGGAGTATGACCGCGTCATCGCCTCGGGCGAGAGCCCGCAGACCGTCATCGCGGCCGTCCAGAGGCACTTCCAGCGTCTGCACCGGATTCGCATGGCCATCGAGGCCGGACGCTCGATGGACGACGCCATGCGGCAGATCCGGCCGCCCATACATTTCAAGGCGCGGCCGCAGCTCGAAGCCCAGTGCAGGGCGTGGTCGTCGGGAGCGCTCATCGACGCCCTGTCCCGCATCGGTCAGTCAGCCAGGGCGGCGCGTTTGAACTCTGCGCTCGAATCGGCTCTGGCCGAGCGGCTCATCCTCGACCTCGCATCCCTCGCCGCCGAGCGCCCGCCGGGCCGTTCCGGAGGCGTGTAACGCTTGCGGCCGGACGCCCCCGGTCTATAGTGCCGGCGCAAGCCTCGGGGGCACCATGAGCGACATTCGTTTCGACGTCGTCGGCATCGGCAATGCGATCGTCGACGTCATCGGCCGGTGCGACGAGGATTTTCTTGCCCGGATCGGCGCCCCCAAGGGGCACATGCGACTCGTCGATGCCGGCACCGTCGGCGGCCTTTACCAGGCGATGGGCCCCGCAGTCGAGATTTCGGGCGGCTCGGTCGCCAATACGATGGTGGGAATCGCGTCGTTCGGCGGCCGCTCCGCCTTCATCGGCAAGATCGCGCAGGACGAGTTCGGGCGGATCTTCGCCCACGACATCCGCGCCGCGGGTGTCTTCTTCCAGACGGCGCCGTCGGACTCCCGCATACCGACCGCCCGGTCGCTGATCCTGGTCACGCCGGACGGCGAGCGGACGATGAATACCTTTCTCGGCGTCAGCCCCGATCTCGACCGGGGCGAGGTCGATCCGGAGGTGATCCGTTCGGCCGGCATCGTCTACCTGGAAGGCTACCTCTTCGACCGCCCCGAAGCGAAGGAGGCCTTCCGTCAGGCTGCCGGACTCGCGGCGCAGGCCGGCCGCAAGGTCGCACTCAGCCTCTCGGACGCGTTTTGCGTCGACCGGCACCGGGCGGAGTTCCGCGACCTCATCAGGAGCAGCGTCAATATCCTGATCGCCAACGAAAGCGAGATCACCTCGCTCTATCAGGTGGACGCCTTCGAGGAAGCGGCCAGGCTGGCCCAGTCCGATACGCCCATGGCGGTGCTGACGCGGAGCGCCAGGGGCTCCGTGATCTACGCGCGCGGGCACGACCCCATTCCGATCCCCGCAGTTCCGGTGGACCCGGTCATCGACACGACCGGCGCGGGAGATCTCTACGCCGCCGGGTTCCTCTACGGGATCGCGTCGGGGCGCAACCTCGAGGTCGCCGGCCGCCTGGGGAGCCTCGCTGCTGCCGAGGTGATCGGCATTCTCGGCGCCCGGCCGCAGCGGAAGCTGGCAGCCCTGGCCCGATCCCACGGCCTCGTCTGATCCTCCGGAACGCCTTCGACGTTTGCTGCCGAGGCGGCCGGCAGCGCCGGCCGAAACCGGAGTCGCGAGCTGCGAGCTGCCCGCCAAGCCCCTGTTCGCCCACGGAGACTTCGACCCGCTGGAGCTTGCCTGAAAGCACTCCCGGAACAGGAACCCATCACGATTGGCGACGTTCAGATGCTCAGCAAGCCGACCCGTTCGGTCGCAGGAGAGGAGTATCGCGATGAAGAGTCGCCGATTATTGCTGCTCGCCGGTTGCTCAGTGGCCCTGGGCATCTGGATGGGAGCAGCTCAGGCCGCGCCGGCAGCACCGCCCGCTGCAGCGGCCCCTGAAGCAGGGTCTCTGGTGGAAAAGACCCAGGGGATGCGGTTCTATGGCGGACGTGTGTCAACCCGGTATTTCGGCCCGCGGAGGGCAGGGTTCGTAGGCCGCTATTATCGGCCGCGCAGTGCCTTTTACGGTCCGCGCCGGTTCTATAGACGGGCGTTCTGGGCGCCACGGCGCTTCTATCGTGCCCGCTACTGGGCCCCGCGCCGCTTTTATCGCAGCGCCTTCTGGGCGCCCCGCCGGTTCTACAGGAGCCGCTGGTACTGGCGTCCGCGCGTCTCCTTCTGGGGTCCGCGGTATTTCTATCGCCCGCGCCTCGCCTTCTGGGGCCCGCGCTTCTACAGGCCGCGTTTGGCCTACTATCGGTCAGCGTCATACTGGGCGCCCCGTTACTATCGCCCGGCGTATTGGGCCCCGCGCTACTACCGTCCTGCAGCGTACTGGGCTCCGCGCTACTACCGCCGCGCAGCGTACTGGGCTCCCCGCTACTACCGGCCAGCGGCCTATTGGGGTGCGAGCTACTACAGTCCGGCGGCGACTTACGGCCCCTCGATCGCCTATTGGGGCACCCGCACGATCGGGCCTAGCTACTCGTACTCGGCCCCACGCTACTACCGACCGGGCGTCAGCTATTTCCGGCCCCGCTATTACCGGCCTCGGGCATACTACTCGGCTCCGCTCAGGTATTACCGCCCACGCTACTACAGGCCGCGCGCCTACTGGGGTCCGCGGTTCTACCGTGCTCCGCGGCGGTACTACCGGCCGCGCCTCTATCGGCAGCGGTTCTACGGCGCCCCGCGCAGGTTCTACCGCCCCCGTTACTACAGGCCGCGCGCCTACCGGAGCACGCGCCGCTTCTATCGGGATCGGGATCGCGCCGGACCGCGTCGCTATTACCGTCGCAACGGCATGCGAATGGACCGCTAGTCCGGCCCTGCCGCGAGCGGCATGACGCTCGCTCCCCACGCCGCCCTCCACGCGAGGGCGGCGTTTTCTCGATCCAGCGTCAGATCCTGCGAAGGGCGACGCTCTCGATGCGGTGATTGGAGCCCTTGCGCAGGATGAGGCTGGCGCGCTGCCGCGTCGGCAGGATGTTCTCTTCCAGATTCTTCAGATTGATCGTGCGCCAGATCTCGAGCGCCCGCGCCTGGGCGGCGTCGACAGGAAGACTGGCATATCTGTGAAAGTAGGCGCCCGGATCGCGAAACGCCGTGGTCCTGAGCTTCATGAAGCGGGCCACGTACCAGTCCTCGATCACCCGCGGGTCGGCGTCGATGTAGATCGAGAAGTCGAAAAAGTCGGATACGAAGGGGATCGCCTCGCCGTCGCGCGGAAGGCGTGCCGGCTGCAGCACGTTGAGCCCTTCCACGATCAGAATGTCAGGGCGCTCGATCACCACCGTCTGGCCGGGAAGAATATCGTAGTGGAAGTGCGAGTAGACCGGCGCCTCGACCCGCTCGCGCCCGGATTTCACGTCGGCCAGGAAATTGAGGAGCTGCGCAGTATCGAAGCTCTCCGGGAACCCCTTGCGGTTCATGATGCCGCGCCCTTCGAGATCGCTGTTCGGCAACAGGAAGCCGTCGGTCGTGATGAGGTCGACGCGCGGATGATCGGGCCAGCGCGCGAGCAGCGCCCGCAGAACGCGCGCCGTCGTGCTCTTGCCGACCGCCACGGATCCCGCGACCCCGAGGATGAAGGGTACTTTGCCGTCCTTCCGGCCGAGAAACCGTGAGGTGACGGCGTGCAGCTCCTGAGCCGCGGCCACATAGAGGTTGAGCAGGCGCGACATGGGCAGATAGATCTGCTCCACCTCGGCCATGGACAGCTCCTGCATGAGGCCGGAAAGCTGCTCGAGATCGCGCTCGACCAGCGTCATCGGCGTATCGGCGCGCAGGCGCGCCCACTCGTCGCGAGTGAAGACGCGATAGGGTGAAAACTGAAGCGTGGACCTGTTCGCCATTTCCAGCCGAAGCGCCGCCAGGTTCATGTCTCGCCTGCCGCGCTGCGCCCGGCCTTCTCCGCCAGACCCGACGTGCCCGTCCGGCCTTCGAGCTCGGTCAGGACATCCCCCCAGCTCACGCCGCGGGACTCGAGCAGGACCAGGAGATGATACAGCAGGTCGGCCGCCTCGCGCGTCAGCGCCCGCTGATCCTGGCTGATCCCGGCGATGACCGTCTCCAGCGCCTCCTCGCCGAGCTTTCGCGCGCACCGTTCCGGCCCGCTGTCGAGGAGCTGCCGGGTATAGGAGCCCGCCGCATCCTCCGACCGGCGCAGCCGAACCGTTTCCGCCAGGCGCGAAAGTGCATCCCCGGTCATGATGAGCTCCAGCCCGGCCGCAAGAGCGCCGCCGCGCCGGAGATTCAGCAAGACCGGGGACCCGCGTCAAGCGGCGATCGGCCGGAGGACCGCGTCGAGCGTGTCCAGAGGGCACCTCGGCCCGGTCGGCAGCCAAGCCTAGAGTCTGTTCGGCTGAGATTGAAACAGCAGCGACGAACACTTCTCCCCTCCCCCCTGCGGGGAGGGGTCGGGGGTGGGGGTGCCCGGGTTCGGACGTTGCGTTCGTGGCCCCACCCCACCCGCGCGGCTTTCGCCGCGCCGCCCTCCCCGTCGAGGGGAGGGCATCGTATCGCCACCCGATGTCCTCACCCTAGCCCTCTCCCGCTGGAAAGGGAGAACAGGCGCAACCTGATATGCTTCGATTAAAACCGAACACACTTTAGCCGGCCTGCGACCCGATGAGCCGCATCCGGATGTAGTCGAGCTGATCGTAGTTGCCATACTTGATGACGAGAAGACCGCTCTCCCCCGAGCCGCGCTTGATCTCCACGCGCAGCCCCAGCACGTCCGACAGCTCCTTCTCGAACGCCATCGTATCGGCGTTCTTCTCGCGCACGCGCCGCTGAACCGTATCGCCAGCCTGCACCATAGCCTCGACCTCGCGCACGTTCATGTCGCGGTCGATGATGCGCTGCGCCAGCGTCTCGGCATCCTCCCGTCCGACGAGGGCCCGCGCGTGACCCGCCGTGAGCTTGCCCTCCTGGACCAGGCCCTGGACCGCGTCCGGCAGCTTGAGCAGCCGCAGCGTGTTGGCGAGATGGCTGCGACTCTTGCCGATCACGTCGGCGAGCTGGTCCTGCGTATAGCCGAACCGCTCGATCAGCTCGCGATAGCCGGTCGCCTCCTCGATGGCGTTGAGGTCGGCCCGCTGAACGTTCTCGATGATGCCGAGCTCCAGGACCTCCTGATCGCTCAGGTCCCGCACGATGGCTGGCATCGTGTGCAGTCCCGCCCGCTGCGCCGCCCGCCAGCGGCGCTCGCCCGCGACGATCTCGTAGCCGCCGGCGATCCGGTCCGGCCGCACGACGATCGGCTGCACGAGCCCCTTCTGGCGAATGGACTCCGTCAGCTCCGCCAGATCGTCCTCCTTGAACTCCCTGCGCGGGTTGAGCTTGCCGCCCCGGATCTGGTCGATAGGAACGACCCGCTGCTCGCCCTCGGGCGGCAGCTTCGGCGCCGCCAGGACGGGATCGCCGATCAGTGATGCGAGCCCCCTGCCGAGCCGGCTTTTCTGGAGTGGAGTCGCCATGGTGGTTCCCGTTCCCCTGATGACGTCAGCGACAGGCCGGCCTAAGCCGCCTTGTACCGCCGCTCCCGCTCGATGATCTCCGCCGCCAGCCGCATGTAAGCCTGACTGCCGGGGCTGTTCACGTCGTAGAGCAGGATCGGCTTGCCGTGCGAGGGCGCCTCGGCGACGCGCGTGTTGCGGGGGATCATCGTCTCGTAGACCTTCGCGCCGAAAAAGCCGCGGACGTTCTGGGCAACCTCGCGCGACAGCGAAGTGCGCTGGTCGTGCATCGTCAGCACGACGCCCTGGATCTCCAGCCCTGGATTGAGCGTCGCCTTGATCTGCTCGATGTTGTCCTTGAGCTGCGAGATGCCTTCCAGGGCGAAGAACTCGCACTGCACCGGCACCAGCACCGCGTGCGCGGCGACCATCGCGTTCAGCGTCAGCAGGTTCAGCGAAGGCGGGCAGTCGATCAGGACGTAGGTCGTCGCGGTCTCGGGGCTCGACCGCGACTGGCCGATGACGGCACCGATAGCGTCCCGCAGCCGGAACGGGCGGGTCGGCTCGGCCATCAGCTCGGATTCGATGCCGACCAGGTCGGAATTCGCAGGCACGATCGCGAGCCCCGGCACCTGGGTCTTGACGGCGGCCTCGAGCAGTCCGCACCGGCCGGTCATCACCTCGTAGGTCGTGCGCACCCGCTCGTCCTGGCCGATCCCCAGCCCGGTCGAGGCGTTGCCCTGTGGATCGAGGTCCACCACCAGCACCCGCTCTCCGGCCGCGGCCAGCGCAGTGCCCAGATTGATCGCGGTCGTCGTTTTGCCGACGCCGCCCTTCTGGTTGGCGATCGCGATCACGCGCAGGCTCTGGAATCCCATGGTCTTGCCGGTCACGGCTCAACCCTCCGTCTTGGCTGACACGTTGCGCACCACGGCGATCTGGCCCGCGGCGTCCGTCATGCTCTGCACGAGCTCGACGTCGAACCGCCAGCCGACCCTTGCACCGTCGATCTCGCCGAGAATATCGCGCCCCTTCAGGAACAAGCCTACAGTACGGGGCGCAAAGAACGGGGCCGCCAGTCCGAACAGGCGGCTCAACGGGGCAAGAGCACGCACCGTGACCACATCCACTCGTCCCACTCTACGCTGAGTCTCGGCGTTTTCGATCCTCATCGACAGAATCTCCACAGTTGCTCCGGTCACCCGGGCGGCCTCGCGCAGAAAGGCCGCCTTGCGGGTGTCGCTTTCGACCAGCATCACCCACAGCGGCTGCCGCTCCATCAGCATGATGGCCAGAACCAGCCCGGGAAAGCCGCCGCCCGAACCAAGGTCGACCAGGCTTTCCGCCCCTTCCGGGACCAGTGGCGCGAGCTGGGCGCTGTCGGCGAAGTGCCGATGCCAGACCTCGGGCAGCGTGCGCGGCGCAACGAGGTTGACCGCCTTCTGCCATTGCCGCAGCAGGGCCTCATACCGGATCAGGCGCTCGGCGGTTTCACGTGAAACCGCAAAACTGCGCCGGAACGAATCCGGCCCGTCGATGCGGCCGCTCTCTCCGTGCGTCATGCGCTCTCTTGCTGCCGGGCCGGGCGTTTCAAGCGCGCCAGCAGGATCAGCAGAGCCGCCGGCGTCATCCCGTCGATGCGAGCGGCCTGTGCCAGAGTCGCGGGGCGATGCTGCCTCAGCTTCTGGCGCACCTCGCTGGACAGGCCGGGAAGCGCCGCGAAGTCGAAATCCAAGGGGATGGCGACGCCCTCGTCCCGCCGCAGCGCCAAGACGTCCTCCTCCTGGCGCTTGACGTAGGACGCGTAGCGGGCGTCCACCGCGAGTTGCGATGCGATCCCCGGCTCGAGCGCTGCCAGCTCCGGCCAGATACCGGCAAGCCGCTCGATCGTCACCGCCGGATGCGCCAGAAGGTCGAAGGCCGACCGCCGGCGGCCATCCCGGTTGATGTCGAGACCGTGCCGGGCCGCTTCGTTGGGTGTCAGGCTCAGGCTGTCGAGCAGCATCATCCCTTCCGCCAACGCCCGCTCCTTCGCGGCGAACGCCCGCTCGCGCTCCTCCCCGATGCACCCCAGCCGCAGGCCCTGCGGGCTGAGGCGCTGATCGGCGTTGTCGGCCCTGAGCTTCAGGCGGTACTCGGCGCGCGAGGTGAACATGCGGTACGGCTCGCTGACCCCGCGAGTGACGAGATCGTCGATCATCACACCCATGTAGCCCTCGGTGCGCGAGACGACGAACGTCTGCGGTCCGCCCCCGGCCTTGAGCGCCGCGTTGATGCCGGCCGCGATGCCTTGCGCGCCGGCCTCCTCGTATCCCGTCGTACCGTTGATCTGGCCGGCAAGGAACAGGCCGGAAAGGCGCTTGGTCTCGAGCGTCGGCAGCAGCTCGCGCGGGTCGACGTGGTCGTACTCGATGGCATAGCCCGGCCGCTTGATGACGACCTGCTCCAGCCCCGGCATCGTGCGCAGGAAGGCGAGCTGCACGTCGGCCGGCAGCGAGGTCGAGACGCCGTTGGGGTAGATCGTGTCGTCGTCGAGCCCCTCGGGCTCCAGGAACACCTGGTGCGAGGCGCGATCCGCAAACCGCACCACCTTGTCCTCGATCGAAGGACAGTAGCGCGGCCCGACGCTGCCGATCCGCCCGGAGTACATGGGCGATCGGCCGAGATTGGCGCGGATGATGGCGTGCGCCGCCTCGGTCGTGCCGGTGATGTGACAGACCACCTGAGGTGTCGTGATCCGCTCCGTCAGGAACGAGAACGGGACCGGCGGATCGTCACCGGGTTGTTCCTCCAACTTGTGCCAGTCTATGGAACGGCGCGACAGCCGGGCCGGCGTTCCGGTCTTCAGCCGCCCGAGCCTGAAGTCGAGCGCTCCCAGCCGTTCGGCGAGCCTGACCGCGGGGGCCTCGCCGACGCGGCCGGCCGGGATCTGAACGTCGCCCATGTGGATGAGGCCGCGCAGGAACGTGCCCGTCGTCAGCACGACGGCACCGGCCCGCACCAGCCGGCCATCGGCCAGCACCACGCCACAGACGGCACCGCCTTCGACGATCAGATCGTCGACGCCGCATTCGACCACCTCGAGACCCGGAACGGATCGGATCGCTCCCTGCATAGCCTCGCGGTAGAGCCTGCGGTCGGCCTGAGCGCGCGGGCCCTGGACGGCCGGACCCTTGGAGCGATTGAGCAGCCGGAACTGGATGCCGGCGGCATCGGCCACCCGTCCCATCAGACCGTCAAGAGCATCGATCTCCCGTACCAGGTGCCCCTTCCCGAGGCCCCCGATGGCCGGATTGCAGGACATCTCTCCAATGGTCGCGAACCGATGCGTGACGAGCCCCGTACTGGCGCCCATGCGAGCGGCGGCAGCCGCGGCCTCGGTGCCGGCATGGCCACCGCCCACGATGACGACATCGAAGCTACGTCCGCTCATGCTGCTCGAATGGGTCATGGGGCCTGAGATCGGGGTCTGAGATTCGGCCGGCACACTAGAGTCTTTCCAGTTGAAATTGAATCGGTAACCGCGAGCACTTCTCCCCTCCCCCTTTGCGGGGAGGGGTCAGGGGGTGGGGGTGCTCTCGCGCCGACGTCTCGTTTGCGGCCCCACCCCACCCGCGCGGCTCCGCCGCGCCGCCCTCCCCGTCGAGGGGAGGGCATCGTACCAGCCGATGCCTCCATCCTGGCCCTCGAATGGAGAATGGGCATGGACTGATATGCTTCGATCCAAGGTGGGTTCACTCTAGCTGAGCTCCGCCGGAACCTCAAAACCGGGTGGCATATCATTGCCCACGAGCAAGGAACTCGCGCCGCAAAGCGTTCCTGCCAGCTATGAATTCCATTAACTCGGCTAGTTGCTCCGGCTTTCGGCATCCAAACGTGAAGTTTCACGTGAAACACCTGGATTTGCCTCTATTTTCCGATGCAGAACCTTCCGAAGATCTGATCGAGTACCTGCTCGGTGTCGATGCGCCCCGTCAGCCGCCCGAGCGCGTTGGCGGCCACTCTCAGGTCCTCCGCCCTGAGCTCGAGCTGCCAGGGGCTGCCATCCAGGAACACGGCCAGCGATCTCTGGCAGTCCTCGAGATTGCGCCGATGGCGCTGCTGAGTGATGCCGGGATGCTCGCCGGGTCCGATCCGATCGCGGGCGATGGCGGCCAGGCGGCGGGACAGCTCGTCGATGCCCTTCCCCGTCAGGGCCGAGATCGGCACCATGTCGTCCGGCAGCGCCTCCCGCCAGCCGCCCGGGCGCAGATCGACCTTGTTCGAGACCCAGAGCGTCCGGTCGGCCATGTCCGCCAGCTCCGGCGGCAGGCGGGTCTCCGGCGCCCCGGCATCCATCAGCCAGACCACCAGATCCGCGGCGCGGCTGCGGGCCAACGTCCGCCGGATGCCCTCCCGCTCGACGGGCCCGGTCGCCTCGCGCAGCCCTGCCGTGTCGCTCACGACGACAGGCAATCCGTCGAGATCGAGGCGGACCTCGATCACGTCCCGCGTCGTCCCGGCCTCCTCGGAGACGATGGCCGCCTCGCGCCGCGCCAGCGCGTTGAGCAGGCTCGACTTGCCGACGTTGGGCGGCCCGGCCAGCACGACGTGAAACCCCTCCCGCAGGATCTCGCCGCGGTTCTCGTCATCCAGATGCCGCCGGATGGCCGCCTCGAGGTCGCGGACGAGAGGGACCGCCTGTGCGAATGTTGTGCTGCCCACGTCGGCCTCGTCGGAGAAGTCGATGGCCGCCTCCACCAGCGCCAGCGCCTCCAGGATCGAGCCGCGCCAGCCGTCGTAGAGGCCCGCCAGCGCACCGCCCGCCTGCCGCAGCGCCTGCTTGCGCTGCGCCTCCGTCTCCGAATCGATCAGGTCGGCGAGCCCCTCCGCCATGGTCAGGTCGAGCCTGCCGCTGTCGAAGGCGCGGCGCGCGAACTCGCCCGCTTCCGCCGGCCGGCAGCCAGGCACCTCGCGGATGGCCTCGAGCACAGCCTGGATGACGGCGCGGCCGCCATGCACGTGCAGCTCCGCCACGTCCTCGCCGGTGAAGCTCTTTGGCGCGGGGAACCAGAGGACGAGGGCATGATCCAGGATGCCGCCCGCAACAGGATGCCGGAGGCGGCGGACTGCCGCCATGCGCGGCCGCGGTCTGGGCGAGGCCATGGCGTCGAGGACGCGCCCTGCGGCAGGCCCGGAGATCCGGACCACCGCGACCCCGGCCCGGCCCGGCGCGCTCGATAGCGCGAAAATCGTTGCAACCTGGCTCATCGTGTCGGAGTCACCATATGTGGACCATCGGCGGCCCTCAACCAGGCAGGATGTAGCCATGAGCGAGAACCGACTGGGCCGGGAGACCAGCCCCTACCTGCTGCAGCACAAGGACAATCCGGTGCACTGGCGGGCCTGGGGACCGGAAGCGCTCGCCGAGGCCAGGCAGGCGAACAAGCCCATCCTGCTGTCGGTCGGCTACGCCGCCTGCCACTGGTGCCACGTCATGGCGCACGAGAGCTTCGAGGACGAGGCCACCGCCGCCGTCATGAACGACCTCTTCATCAACATCAAGGTCGATCGCGAGGAGCGGCCGGACATCGACGCCATCTACATGAACGCGCTGCACGGCCTCGGCGAGCAGGGCGGCTGGCCGCTGACGATGTTCCTCGACACCGAGGCGCGCCCGTTCTGGGGCGGCACCTATTTCCCGCCGCAGCCCCGCTGGGGCAAGCCGTCGTTTCAGCAGGTGCTCCGGGAGGTCGACCGGATCTACCGCGAGGAGCCGGACAAGGTCCGGCACAACGCCGAGCTCATCACTGACATGCTGAAGACGGACGGCGCGGCAGCCGGCCGCGTCCAGATCACCGATCGCCTGCTCGAGGAGCTGACGGGCCGCATGGTGCGCGCCATCGATCCGGTGCACGGCGGCATCCAGGGTGCGCCGAAGTTCCCGCAATGGAGCTTCATGTGGCTGCTGTGGCGCGGCGCCATCCGCTACGGCCAGGAGGCCGCCAGATCGGCAGTGGAGTTGACGCTGACCCGCATCTGTCAGGGCGGCATCTACGATCACCTGGGCGGCGGTTTCGCCCGCTACGCAGTCGACGAGCGCTGGCTCGTCCCGCATTTCGAGAAGATGCTCTACGACAACGCGCTGCTGATCGACCTGATGACCGAGGTCTATCGCGAGACGGGCAATCCTCTGTTCCGCCGGAGGATCGAGGAGACCGTCGACTGGATCGAGCGCGAGATGATCGCCGAGGGCGGCGGGTTCGCGGCCTCGCTCGATGCGGATTCGGAAGGCGAGGAAGGCAGGTTCTACGTCTGGACCGCGGCCGAGGTCGAGGACGTCCTGGGAGAGCGCGACGCACGCGTCTTCAGCGAAGCTTATGGGGTCTCGCCGGAAGGGAACTGGGAAGGCCACAACATCCTCAACCGGCTGGATGCACTCGCCTTGCGCTCCGACGAGGACGAGGCGGCGCTGGCCGGCATGCGCGCCAGACTGCTGGCGCGCCGGTCCGGGCGCGTCCGCCCCGGCTGGGACGACAAGGTGCTGGCCGATTGGAACGGCCTGATGATCGCCGCGCTTGCAGCCGCGTCGTGCGCCTTCAAGCAGCCGCGCTGGCGCGAGCTGGCCGAGCAGGCCTTCTCTTTCATCGAGCAGCGGATGATCGTCGACGGCCGCCTCGTCCATTCCTACCGTGCCGGCCAGGCCAAGGCGCCGGCGACCGCCAGCGACTACGCCAACCTGACATGGGCGGCGTTGAGGCTGTGCCAGGCGACGACGCGCCCGCGGTACCTCGAGGCCGCGGTCCGCTTTGCCGCGGAGCTCGATCAGCGCTACTGGGACGAGGATGCAGGCGGCTATTTCATGACCGCCAGCGACACGCCCGACGTCATCGTCCGCATGAAATCCGCCCGCGACGACGCAACGCCGAACGCCAACGCCGTGATGATGACGAGCCTGGTCCAGCTCTTCATGCTGACCGGCAGGACGGCGTATCTCGAGCGGGCGGAGGCGATCGTCGATGCCTTCGGCGGGGATCTCCAGCGCAACCTGATCTCGCACGCCGGCCTTCTCGCCAATGCGATCGACCTGATCTCGCCGCAACACGTCGTCGTCCTCAGCGGGGGCGACAGCGAGGCCGCCGCGGCGCTCGAGGCCGCTCTCCTCGGCGTCTCGCTGCCTGGGGCGGTGCAGCAGTTCGTCGAGGACACGGCCTCCATCCCGGAGGCGGCGGCGCTGGCCGGCAAGCGCCCGATCGAAGGGAAAGCCACGGCCTACGTCTGCATAGGCCAGCAATGCTCGGCGCCGCTCACCGACCCGGAGGCCTTGCGGTTGGCGCTGTGCGATCAGCGTCAGGCGGCGCCGTCATCCGCCTGATGCCGACGCGCGCGCCTCGCCGATGAGGTCGAAAAGTCGGCGGCGCTGCCGGCCGGCGTCATCGAAGTTTGCCGGCTCGAGCCACTGCTCGTAGGCCCGCCTCAGCGCCGGCCACTCGTGATCCATCATGGCGAACCAGGCGGTATCGCGATTGCGGCCCTTGTAGACGACCGCCTGCCGGAAGATGCCTTCGTAGACGAAGCCAAGCCGGGCCGCGGCCGCGCGCGACGGCGCGTTGAGCGAATCGCACTTCCATTCGTATCGGCGATAGCCGAGCTCGTCGAAGATGTAGCGCATCAGCAGGAACATGGCTTCGGTCGCGGCCGGCGTGCGCTGCAGGGCCGGCGCGTACTTGATGTGGCCGACCTCGATCACGCCGTTCGCCGGATCGATGCGCATCAGGCTGGCGACGCCCGTCGCCCTGCCGGAAGCGGGGTCGAGGATGGTGTAGAAGAGCGGATCGCTGGACGCGGCGACCCGCTCGGCCCAGGCCCTGTAGGCTTCCAGCGACTCGAACGGCCCGTAGCCCATATAGGTCCAGCCGCGGCCATCATCCGCCCGGTTGGCGTCGTAGAGCTCCGTGGTGTGCCGCGCCGGGTCGATGGGCTCGATCCGGCAGAGCCGGCCTGCGAGCGTGACGCGCGATGGCAAAAGCCGGGGCGACCACCCCGCAACCGGGCAGCCAATTGGCTGCCCGAATTCATTGTCGCGGCCCCCCATCCGGATGCCTGCCTCACGCATTCATGGACTGGAAGAACTCGCCGTTCGTCTTCGTCTGCCGCAGCTTGTCGGTCAGGAACTCGACCGCGTCGATCGTGCCCATCGGGTTCAGGATGCGGCGCAGGACATACATCTTCTTGAGCTGATCGCGTGGTACGAGCAACTCTTCCTTGCGCGTGCCGGAGCGGGCGATGTCGATGGCCGGGAACACGCGCTTGTCGGATGCCTTGCGGTCGAGCACGACCTCCGAGTTGCCGGTGCCCTTGAACTCCTCGAAGATGACCTCGTCCATGCGCGAGCCCGTATCGATCAGCGCGGTCGCAATGATCGTGAGCGAGCCGCCCTCCTCGATGTTGCGCGCAGCGCCGAAGAAGCGCTTGGGCCGCTGCAGCGCGTTGCTGTCCACGCCGCCCGTCAACACCTTGCCGGAGGATGGGACCACCGTATTGTAGGCGCGACCGAGGCGGGTGATGGAGTCGAGCAGGATCACCACGTCGCGCTTGTGCTCGACGAGGCGCTTGGCCTTCTCGATGACCATCTCCGACACCTGGACGTGGCGCGTCGGCGGCTCGTCGAAGGTCGAGGAGATGACCTCGCCCTTGACCGAGCGCTGCATGTCCGTGACCTCCTCGGGCCGCTCGTCGATGAGCAGCACGATGAGATAGCATTCCGGGTGGTTGGCGGTGATCGAGTGGGCGATGTTCTGCAGCAGCACCGTCTTGCCGGTGCGCGGCTGGGCGACGATCAGCGCGCGCTGGCCCTTGCCCATCGGCGCCACGATGTCGATCACCCGCGCCGACAGGTCTTTGATGGTCGGATCCTCGATCTCCATCTTGAGCCACTTCGTCGGGTAGAGCGGCGTCAGGTTGTCGAAGTGGATCTTGTGGCGCGCCTTGTCCGGCTCCTCGAAGTTGAGCATGTTGACCTTGAGCAGCGCGAAATAGCGCTCGCCTTCCTTCGGGCTCCTGATCTGGCCCTCGACGGTGTCTCCGGTGCGCAGGGCGAAGCGCCGGATCTGGGACGGCGAGACATAGATGTCGTCAGGTCCGGGCAGGTAGTTGGCGTCGGGCGAGCGCAGGAAGCCGAAGCCGTCCTGGAGCACCTCGACGACACCCGTACCGGTGATCTCGATCTCTTTGCCCGCGAGCTGCTTCAAGACAGCGAACATCAGCTCCTGCTTGCGCATGGTGCTGGCGTTCTCGACGCCATGCTCCTCGGCGAAGCTCAGCAGCTCGGTAGGCGATTTGATCTTCAGGTCTTGCAGTTTCATTTCGGTCATACAGAGACTCCGACCGGCGCGGCAGAAGAGGCGGGAGAGAGGCGAAACCGGGCCGTGCTAGAAATGGGAGTTGGGGCGCAGATGGGCGCCTAATGTGCGGTCGACCGGGAGTGGCGGGAGATCCAGGTGGAAGACCGGCATGCCTCTCAGCTGCCGGCGACCGTCGTCCGATTCGATTATATAGCAGATCGGCCCGCGGAGAAAAAGATGCCTCCACGCCTCCGACGCTAAAAAGGCTTCACCACGACCAGGATGACGATGCCTATCAGCAGCAAAGTCGGGATTTCGTTCATGTAGCGGTAGAAGCGCTGGTCATGAATGTTTCGGTCGGCTGCAAAGTCCTTGCGCCATTTCGCGTAAGCGTGATGCATCCACGTCAGTGCGAGCACGAGCACCACCTTCGCCATCAGCCAGCCGTCGAGATACACCCCGAAGGCCCAGGCGAGGTAGGGACCCGTCACCCAGACCACGAACATGGCCGGGTTCATGATCGCTCTGAGCAGCCGGCGCTCCATCACCTTGAAGGTCTCCGACTGCTCGGAGCCGGGCTGCGTTGCGGCGTGATAGACGAACAGCCTCGGCAGGTAGAGCAGCCCCGCCATCCAGGCGACGATGGCGATGATGTGGAACGCCTTGATCCAGAGATCCACGCCCGTCATCCCTGGCCGCGGACGAGGTCGACGAGCCGTGCGACGTGCTCCGGCGGCGTCTGCGGCACAATGCCGTGGCCGAGATTGAAGACGAAGGGCAGCCCCTGCATGGCCGCCAGGATTTGCCGCACCCGGGTCTCGAGGGCGGCGCCGCCGGCGACGAGCAGCAGCGGGTCGAGATTGCCCTGTGCCACGACGCCCTCAGTGCCAGCCAGCGCCTTCATCGTCCCGAGCGACAGGCTGGTGTCGCACCCGACGCCGTCGACGCCCGTCTCGCGGGCGTACCGGGCGGTCTTCTCTCCGGCGCCGCGCGGGAAGCCGATGACTGGCACATCGGGGTGTCGCGCCTTGAGCGCGCCGACGATGCGCCGCGTCGGCGCCACCACCCAGCGGTCGAACTCGCTATCGGGGAGGCTTCCCGCCCAACTGTCGAAGATCTGCAGGGCGTCCGCGCCGGCGGCGACCTGCCCGGTCAGGTAGTCGATGGAGGCCGAGGTGACGAGCTCGACGAGCCGGTCGAACCCATTCGGATCGCGATAGGCCCACAGACGCGCGGCGGCCTGGTCCGGCGTGCCGCGGCCACCGGCCATGTAGGTGGCCACCGTCCAGGGTGCGCCGCAGAACCCGATCAACGCGACCTCCGCCGGCAGCGCCTCGCGGCACCGACGCACCGTCTCGTAGACGGGAGCCAGCCTCGCCGGAACGCGCAGAGGGTCGAGCCGCGCCAGATCGGCGGCCGAGCTGACCGGATCGAGCCGCGGGCCCTCGCCTTCGACGAACGAAACGGCCTGCCCGAGGGCATCCGGCACCACCAGGATGTCCGAGAACACGATCGCGGCGTCGAAGCCGTAGCGGCGGATCGGCTGCAGCGTCACCTCGACCGCCAGCTCCGGGCTGTAGCACAGGTCGAGGAAGCTGCCGGCGCGCGTCCTGACCTCGCGGTACTCGGGAAGGTATCGGCCCGCTTGCCGCATCAGCCAGATCGGCGGCCGCTGCTCCTGCTGGCGCGCAAAGGGCTTCAGAAACCGGCGCCCGCCCGAGCGTCCCAGAAGCGTCGGCTGCTTGTCGGACATGATCACTTCTTCAGAATCAAAGAAGATTGGATTCTCTTGTTGTTTTGACTCTTAGTGCCGTGGAAGACGGGAATATCGCGTTGCCGCTCACCCGCCCACAGGTTGATCCGGAACCGGGCGGCGCCTGACGAGATTTGGTCTGATCCACGCTGCGACGCTACTAGGCTCGATAAGTGCGTTTCGAGTCAACATGTTCCGGGGCGGCTCCGGACAGGTCTTAGTTGAGGCGGCTGTTGAAATGGGCTGCGACAGGTGCGCACAATCCACTAATCCACGGCAATGGAGAACGGCCGACGATTTTATGCGGACGAGGCAGGCGGTGGACGGTCCTGTGGACCGGCTGCCGTCGCGCCGCCCGAGTCGGTTCCGCCGCCCCGAGGATGTGCATAACCGGAGAAGTTGTCCACAAATGCCCCACCGCCTGCCGAGCTACTTCCACTTGCACATGGTCTCGGACTCAACCGGGGAGACGCTGACGACGATCGCCAAGGCGGCCTCCGTCCAGTACTCGCAGGTGCGGCCGATCGAGCACGTCCATCCGCTGGTCAGGACGTCGCGGCAGCTCGAGCGCGTTCTGCAGGAGATCTCCTCGGCGCCGGGCATCGTCCTCTATACCATCGTCAACCGCGAGCTCACCGATCGCCTGGAACGCCGCTGCAAAGAGCTCGCTGTCCCCTGCCTGCACGTGCTCGAGCCGATCATGAAGGTCTTCGAGAGCTATCTGGGCGCGCCCCAGACGCCGATCGTCGCCGGCCAGCATGTGCTCGATGCCGACTACTTCCGGCGGATCGATGCCCTGAACTTCACCATGGCGCACGACGATGGCCAGATTCCCAACGATCTCAACCAGGCCGACATCATCATCCTGGGCATCTCGCGCACGTCGAAGACGCCGACCAGCATCTATCTGGCGCAGCGCGGCTTCAAGACGGCCAACATGCCGATCGTGCCGCGGATCCCGCTGCCGGCGGCGCTGACGGAACCGCACAGCGCCTTCGTCGTGTGCTTGGTGGCCAGCGTGGAGCGGATCGCCGAGATCCGCCGAAACCGCGTGCGCATGCTCAGCGACCGCAACCTCGAGGACTATGTCGATCGCGAGCAGATCGCGCAGGAGCTGACGCATTCGCGGCGCCTCTGCGCGCGCCACGGCTGGCCGCTGATCGACGTGACGCGCCGCTCCATCGAAGAGACCGCCGCCACCATCCTGAAGCTGTTCCACGACCGCCGCATCGACGACGGCAACCTGTCGGAGTGAAGCGATGGCTGACCCGGTGCCGCACTCCATCATTCTCGCATCGTCGAGCCCCACGCGACGGCGCCTGCTGAAGGCCGCGGGCATCGACTTCACCGCCGATGCCGCATGCGTCGACGAGGCGGTGGTCCGGGAGACGCTGACCGCCGACGGCGAAACCGTCGAGCCGGGTGACCTGGCGGAGATCCTGGCCCGCGCGAAGGCCGAGGATGTGAGCGCGCGCCATCCGGAGGCCGTCGTCATCGGCGCGGACCAGGTCCTCTCCTGCAGCGGCGAGCTCTTCGGCAAGCCCGGCAGCATGGGGGCAGCGCGCGAGACGCTGCTCGCGCTCCGCGGGCGCACGCATCAGCTCCACAGCGCCGTCGCGATCGCCGGCAAGGGCGAGGTGCGATGGGCCATGGTCGAGACCGCCCACCTGACGATGCGCGCATTCTCGATCGCATTCCTTGGCAGCTATCTCGCCCAGGCCGGCGGCGACGTGCTCGACTCGGTCGGCGCTTATAAGCTGGAAGGGCCCGGCATCCAGCTCTTCGAGCGGATCGAGGGCGACTACTTCTCGATCCTCGGTCTGCCGCTGCTGCCGCTCATCGGCGAGCTCCGCGCGCGAGAGGCAATTCCGGAATGAGAACGACAGGGCAGGCGGGAGATCGAACATGGTCGTGATCGGCTTCACTGGCTCGATCGGGATGGGCAAGTCGACGATCGCCGATCGGTTTCTGGCGCTCGGAGTGCCGGTATGCGATGCCGACGCCATCGTCCACCGGCTTTACGAGGGCGAGGCCGCCGCAGCCATCGAGGCGGCGTTTCCCGGCACGACGTCCGCGGGCAAGGTCGACCGGGTGAAGCTCGGGCAGGCCGTGCTCGGCGATGCTCATGGCCTGAAGCGGCTCGAGTCGATCGTGCATCCCCTGGTGCAGGCGGCGGAGCGCGAATTCCTGCGCAAGAGCTTCGAGCAGGGCGCGACCATGGCAGTGCTCGAAATCCCCCTGCTGTTCGAGACCGGAGGCGATGCCCGCGTCGACGTCACGGTCGTGGTGAGCGCGCCGGCCAAGGTCCAGCGCGAGCGCGTGCTGCAGCGCCCCCGCATGACGCAGAGCAAGCTCGACGCCATCCTCAACCGGCAGATGCCGGACGCCGAAAAGCGTCGCCGTGCCGATTTCGTTGTGGATACGGGGGGCAGCATCGAGGAGAGCCATGCCCGGATCGATGCTATCGTCGAGGTGCTTCGGAACCGCGGCGGCCGCGCCTACCAGCAGTTCTGGAGCTGACGACGGATTGATCGGGCCGGGGGGCCAGGAGCATGCAGCGGGAGATCGTGCTCGACACCGAGACGACGGGACTCGACGCCAGGCGGGGTGACAGACTGATCGAGATCGGGTGCCTCGAGCTCGTCAACCGCATCCCGTCCGGGCAGGAATTCCATCGCTTCATCAATCCCGAGGACCGTGAGGTCCACCCCGACGCCGAGGCCGTCCACGGCATCTCGACCGGTTTTCTGAAGGACAAGCCGTCGTTCGCCGCTGTCGCGGGCGATTTTCTCGCGTTCATCGGCGATGCGGCGCTGGTGATTCACAACGCCAGCTTCGATATCGGCTTCATCAACATGGAGCTCGAGAGGGCCGGGCGGCTGCCGATCGGCGTGGAGCGCTTGATCGACACATTGGTGCTGGCGCGGCGCAAGCATCCGGCGGGCCCCAACAGCCTCGATGCGCTCTGCAAGCGCTACGGCATCGACAACTCGAAGCGGGTCAAGCACGGCGCCCTGATGGATTCGGCGCTGCTGGCCGAGGTCTACGTCGAGCTGCTGGGTGAGCGGCAGGCGCGGCTCGTGCTCGGCCAGCAGTCTGCTCCGGCGGCCCTGGCCGGCGCTGGCGGTATCCTTGCCGCCCGGCCGCGGCCGGCGCCGCTGCCGACGCGATTGACGCCCGACGCAGAGGCGCTGCATCGCGCGTTCGTGGAGACGCTGGGCCAGGATGCGATCTGGCGTCGGTATATGGACGGCGCGCGGGAGATGAGCTGACCTCGCGCAGCCGCCGATGCCGTGTCCGGATCAGGTCTTTGGAGCCGGTTCCGCTTTCGGCGCGGCCGCCCGCTGCTGGCGGCGGACGTAGAGCCCGGCGAAGTCGATCGGGTCGAGCAGCAGCGGCGGGAACCCGCCTTCTCGCGTGAGATCGGCAGCCAGGCGCCGCAGGAACGGGAACAGGAGCGAGGGGCAGTTGATGAGCAGGAAGGGTTCGAGGGCCTGCTGCGGGACGTTCTCGACCTTGAACAATCCCGCGTAGACCAGCTCGAGCTCGTAGATCACGCCCGACTTGTTGCTGGCGTTCGCCTTGAAGTCGATGGCGCTCTCGTAAAGGTCGTCGCCGACGCGGGTGGCATTCACGTTGACTTCGAGCTTCAGATTCGGGTTGTCGCCCGGCGATTGCACGAGCTTGCCGATGTTCGGGTTCTCGAACGACAGATCCTTGATGTACTGGCCCACGACGCGCGCCTGGAACGGCGGCTGAGCGGCGCCGGCGCCGGGCGCGCCGCTGGTTCCGTTGTTCGCTTGCTCGGCCATGCTGTGGACCTCTCTTGCGCCTTGTGGGCCGCTCCCGTGTGTCACACGGCGCTGGCTATCATGGCGGCTCCCCCGCCGCAACGCCCAGTTCCGCTATCATCGAAATGCTCCACCGGCCGCTGTGGGCGCGGGGTCGCCTAGCTTTTCGAGTTCCGACGGTCGTCCTTGGGCTCGTCGATCCGCGTGTACTCGCCTTCGATGATCGGCCCCGGCTTCCTCTGCCTCGGCTCCCGGTCGTCACGCCGCTCTGCTCGCCGGTCTCTCCGCGACCGCGTGAAGACCTTGAGCCGGGATGCTCCCTCCGAGGCGAACCGGCCGAGGCTCCAGGCTGCAATCGCCCGTCTGACCGGCGGGATCAGCAGCACAAGCCCGATCGCATCCCCGATCAGACCGGGGAGAATCAGCAGGCCGCCGGCGAAGAGCACCAGCGCGCCTTCCGCGACCGGCATGATCGGCGGCCGTCCGCTGGAGATCGCTTCCCGGGCGCGGCTCACGATCGAGAAACCCTGCTGCCTGACCACAACCAGTCCGAGCAGCGCGGTCCCGACGACGATCGCCAGCGTCGGCGCCACGCCGATGAGCTGGCCGGCGCGGATCAGAACCGCCAGCTCCAGCAGCGGAATCGCAACGAGGATCAGTAGGAGTGCAAGGCGCATTATCCCCTTTCCGCTCGCGCCCCGGCGGTGCCCTGCTTCGGCCGGCGGGGCCGGCGACCGAAGTCATTCCGGTTGGCTTGCGCGACGCAATGCCCTAAGTTGCAAGGCTCAAGGACCAGTAGCCGCGGCTTCGAGCACGCGACGATTTCATCGCCTCGGACCCTAGACCCTTCCCTGTCGTCATCATACATCAAGTCGTCACCTGGTCCTCGCCACGAAAGCACCTTCAGATGGATGGCAGAATCGACGTCATTACGCTCCTGTTCCTGATCGTCGCTGTGGTCGTGATCCTCAAGCTCCGCAGCGTACTGGGTCGGCGGACGGGCGACGAGGATGCCCGTTTCGAGCGCCAGGCCAGGGCGCAGCAGGAGGCGAGGGAGCGTGCCGCGGCGGCCAAAGGCAAGGTGGTCACGCTGCCCCGGCGGGAGCGCGAGGCCGCGACCGTCGGCGGACACGAGCAGAGCGCCGCAGCCGATGCCGAAACCCGCGTCAGAAACTTCGCCGGCGGCAACGCGTTCCTGGAGCAGGCATTGCTGCACATCGCCAGAGCCGATCCTTCGTTCGATCCCGAGCAGTTCGTGCGCGGGGCCAAGCAGGCCTACGAGATGATCGTCACCGCGTTCGCCGAAGGCAACCGGAAGATGCTGAAGGACCTGCTGAGCCGGGAGGTGTTCGACAGTTTCGTCGCTGCCATTGCGGATCGCGAGAGCCGCGCCGAGCAGATCGACCAGAGCTTCGTCGGGATCAACAAGGCCGAGATCGTTGAGGCGGAGCTGAAAGGCACGACCGCGCACGTGACGGTGAAGTTCGTCAGCCAATTGATCTCGGCAACCAGAGATTCCGGAGGTCAGGTCGTCTCCGGGGATCCTCAGCGCATCCGCGAGGTGACCGATATCTGGACATTTGCGCGTGACACCACTTCGCGGAACCCCAACTGGCGCCTCATCGCGACCCAGGCGCCGAATTAGCGTCGTATTCGGAGCATTGCCGTCGGCGCAGGGTCATGCGGTTGCGGCCTGGCGCAGGCGCTTCGCGCGGCCCTGCCGCATCCCCGCTGTCGCCACCTCATGACCCGTTCCCAAGTGAGCTTCGTGGCTGTCCGTTTCGCCGACCTCTCCGGTTGGGAGGAGGACGATCACGCGGCCGCGATAGCGTCGTTCGTCCGCTCCTGCGACCGCCTGACCGCGGCAGCCTCGCCGCGCGCTGCTTCCGGGCAGGACGCGGCCCGCGATCTGGCCAGCCTCTGCGGTGAAGCGCGGGCACTGGCTGGCAGCGGCGCGGACGGGGCGCGGCGCTTCTTCGAGGCGCGGTTCACGCCGCACCGCGTGGTGCATGAGCGGCCCCAGGGCCTGCTGACGGGCTACTATGAGCCGGTCCTCGCCGGCTCGCGGACGCGGCAAGGGCGCTATCAGACGCCGGTCTACCGGCGGCCGCCGGATCTCGTCAATCTCGTCGACGAATCCATGCGCGGCACGACCGGCGCGGCGCTCACGCACGCGCGCAAGGCCGGAGACGGCGTCGCCCCCTACGCGACGCGGGCTGAAATCGAGTCGGGCGCGCTCGCGGGCCGCGGGCTCGAGCTTCTTTACCTCGCCGATCCGGTCGAGGCCTTCTTCATGCATGTCCAGGGCTCGGGTCTGATCGTGCTGTCGGAAGGCGCGAGCGTCCGGCTGACCTACGACGGCAAGAACGGCCATCCCTATACGTCGATCGGCCGATACCTCGTCGAGACGGGAACGTTCACGGCCGACCAGGTCACCATGGACGCGCTGACGCGCTGGCTACAGGCCGATCCCGAGCGAGGCCGGCAGGCGATGTGGCAGAACGCCTCCTACGTCTTCTTCCGCGAGCTTGCGGGCTCCGAGTCGCAGTCGGCGCTCGGCGTCATGGGCATCCCGCTGACGCCGGGCCGGAGCCTGGCCGTCGATGCCGGCGTCCATGTCCTCGGCACCCCGATCTACGTCGTTGCTCCGGGTCTGCATGGCGGCGCGGAAGGCAGACCGTTCCAGCGGCTGATGATCGCCCAGGACGTGGGCTCGGCGATCAGGGGGCCGGAGCGCGGCGACATCTACTTCGGCTCGGGTCCCGAGGCCGGCCAGCGGGCCGGCACGACCCGGCATGCCGGCAACTTCTACGTCCTCCTGCCGCGTGGCGCCCCGAAAGCAGCTTGCTCGCCATGAGCCGCCCCGGGCGTCCTCCCCGCACCCAGCAGCGTTTGCTGACCCAGGAGGACGAGGCGCTGTGGATGTCCGTGGCGCGAGGGCTGAAGCCCTTCCGCAAGAAGCCGCGCGTGCACGCGGCAGATGAGCCGAAGCCCTCGGCCGAGCCAGGGCTTCCTGCGACTTCGCCGCCGAAGCGGATCGCCAAGCCCGGGACGGCCGGGGCCGTGATAGCCAAAGCGTCCGACGCGAGTGGCCTTCCGGCTCATCGGCCGCTCGAGCGCAACCTGCCGCCGCCGGCCGCGCTCGACCGGCGGCAGGTCCGGCGCCTGTCGAGCGGCCGCGTCGAAATCGAAGCGCGTCTCGATCTGCACGGCATGCGGGCCGGCGAAGCGCACGCGGCGCTCCGCAAATTCGTGCTCGGCTGCTACGCGCGCGGGCAACGCTACCTGCTGGTCATAACGGGAAAGGGCGGCGCCGCAGATGCCCGCGATCTCCCTTTCGAGATGCCGGACCGGGCCGGGCGCGGCGTGCTGAAGCGCAGCGTGCCGCTCTGGCTGGCCCAACCCGAGCTGCGGGCGGTGATCGTCAGCGTCACCCAGGCTCATCCGCGCCACGGCGGCGAAGGCGCGCTCTACATCCAGCTTCGCAGCAGGCTTCGCGCCGGCAGTCCCGGCTGAGCCCTCAGTTGCATTCTGTCGTCAGCGTCTGGACGGCCTTGCTGACGCCCGCCAGCGAGAATGTGTCCTTCGTGGCGGTACCGCGTTCGGACATCCCCTGCACGACCATCGTCGCACCCTTCTTCATGGCCTCGATGAGCTTCAGCTCCTCGATCGGGTCGTCGACGAAGGCGCGCTCCTCGTGCGTGAAGAGCTTGAATGCCTCGGTCCCGATGGTGATCATCGCCTCCGAGCCCTTCCGGAACGGATAGCCGATCTTGACGCTCACCTCGGATCGCACGCCTTCGCGCGGCCAGGCCGAGACATAGAAGTAGATCCGGTCGCGGCGGGCGCCGGCCGGCTCGCTCGTCTGCGGCGCGCTGACGGCGAAGCAGATGCGGGTGGGCGAGCTGTCGTGCGAATAGAAGGCCCAGTCGCTGAACGTCTCGACCAGCTTCGTCTGCGCGAGCGCCGTGGCGGCGGTCGCAAGCAGGATGGCGGCGGCAGCCGCGGCCCGGAAAATTCCTCGCATCTCACCTCGCGAACGAGGCTGCGGTGCGCCGCTGCCTCAGTCAGCGAACATATAGCGGCTGGCCGAGGGGCCTGTCACGAGGGTGTCCTGTGGACAGCGTCCGCGGTGCCCACGGTACGCTCCGGGAAGTGCGCCAGCGTCCTGACCCGATCATACATGACGATCGCGCCCGCCATTGCGACATTGATGCAGAAGGCGGTCGGGATCCTGACGACGTGATCACAGCGCGCCAGCAGGGCCTCGGACAGCGAGCCGCGCTCCGGGCCGAGCACATAGGCCGCGCGCAGCGGATGGCAGAAGCTCGGCAGGTCGACGGCGTCGTCGGCGAGCTCGATCCCGACCAGCTTGCAGCCGTGGGGCAGGCGCATCTCCTCCAGACCGGCCCAGTTGTAATGCGGCAGATGCCATTGCCCGCGCGAGGTGTCGGAGCGCGCCTCGAGCGCCTGGTACGTGGCGCCGATGGTGAACGTGAAGCTGGCGCCGAACGCATGGGCCGAGCGCATGATGTTGCCGAGGTTGAGCGCCTTGGACATGCGCTCGGCGCCGATCGCGAAATAACCGCGCGGTTTGGGCGGCCAGCCCTGACGCTCGCTCGACGGCTTCTGCTGGCTCATGACGCTCGCTCTCGATCGAGGGGGCTGGCCGAGACCGGCGCTTGTCCTTAGGTTCGGCGCCGCCCCGGCAGCCGCATGCCGTGACAGGAGGTGTCATATGAAAGCCGCCCTTTGCAAGTCCCTGGATGGCCCTGGCGGCATCGTCATCGAGGAGTTGCCGGATCCGGTGCCCGGACCCGGCGAGGTTCGCGTGCGCGTCAGAGCGGCCGGCCTCAACTTCCTCGACACGCTGATCTCGCGCGGCAGGTATCAGTACAAGCCGGAGCTGCCCTTCTCGCCGGCGGCAGAGATCGCGGGCGAGGTCGATGCGGTGGGACAGGGCGTCCACGGACTGACGGCCGGCCAGCGTGTCTGCGCCTACCTCGGCTGGGGCGGCGCGCGCGAGCTGGTGATCGTACGGCAGGAGCAGGTGGTGCCCGTGCCGGACGCCGTCGGCGACGTCGTCGCGGCCGGTGTCAGCGTCACCTACGGGACGGCCATGCACGGTCTCGAGGAAAGGGGACGGCTGCAAGCCGGGGAGACGGTGGCAGTGCTCGGGGCCGCCGGAGGTGCGGGGCTAGCCGCCATCGAAGTTTCAAAGCTGCTCGGCGCCAAAGTGATCGCCGTCGCCTCCTCGCCGGAGAAGCTCGAGATCTGCCGCCAGCATGGCGCGGACCTGCTGCTGAACTATGCCACGACGGATCTGAAGCAGGGCTTGCGCGATCTCACGGGCGGGCGCGGGGTGGATGTCGTCTATGACTGCGTGGGCGGACCGCACGCCGAGGCGGCGCTGCGCTCCATCGCCTGGATGGGGCGCTTTCTGGTGATCGGGTTTGCGGCGGGCAGCATCCCCAGCATCCCGCTCAACCTGATCCTGCTCAAGAGCTGCGATGTGGCAGGCATATTCTGGGGCGAAGCCGCGCGGCGAGACCCGCGACGGCTTCGCCGCAACGTCGAGAAGGTGCTGAAATGGGTTGCTAGCGGAGAGCTGAAACCGCACACTCACGCTGCGTTTCCGCTGGCGAGGACGGCCGAGGCGATCATGCTGCTGGACCGGCGCGAAGCCACCGGCAAGGTGATCGTCACGACTTGACCGCAGGGGCGGAACGCACGCCACAGGCGGCATCGGAAGCACACGGGAGACGACGGCTCGGCAGCCGCTCACAGTCAGGGAGAAAACCAGATCATGAAAGTCAGGATCCTTTCCGCTCTGCTGGCGGTCAGCCTGGGCACGCTCGGTGCCGGGACTGCCGGCGCCCAGAACAAGCAGTTGACGATCGCGACCGGCGGCACCGGCGGCGTCTATTACCCGCTCGGCGGCGGCTTCGGCAGCATCATCGGCAAGGAGATTGCCGGCGTCACGGCGACGGCGGAGGTGACCGGCGGCTCCGTGGACAACTTGAAGCTCATCGGCAGCGGCAAGACCGATATGGCGTTCTCGCAGGTCGATGCGGCCTGGGACGCGATCAACGGCAAGGGCAAGTTCTCGAGCAAGCTGCCGGTGCGCGCGCTCGCCGTCATGTACCCGAACCACATGCATGTCGTGACCATCGACGGGACCGGGATCGAGAAGATCGAGGACCTGAAGGGGCGGCGGGTGTCGACCGGCTCGCCCGGCAGCGCGACGGAGGTGTTCGCCTTCCGCGTGCTCGAGGCGGCCGGCCTCGATCCCGAGAAGGACATCGAGAAGGCGCGCCTCGGCGTCGCCGAGAGCGTCAATGCCATGAAGGACAAGAAGATCGAGGCCTTCTTCTGGGTCGGCGGCTTGCCCACCGCGGCGGTGACGGATCTCGCCGCCACGCCGAACACCAAGATCAAGTTCGTCGAGATCGCGCAGCTCACGCAGAAGATGAACGCCAAGTACGGCCCGCTCTATGCCGAGGCCAGCATCCCGAAGGCCACCTATTCGGGTATGGAGAAGGATACCAACAACATCACTGTCTGGAACATCCTGGCGGTCAATGAAGCCATGCCGGAAGACCTCGCCTACAACCTCACGAAGGTCCTGCTCGAGAAGCGCGAGGATCTCGCCAAGGTGCACAAGGAGGCGCTCAACATCAAGCCGGAGCTGCAGTCGGTGAAGCGGTCCGGGATCCCGTTCCATCCCGGCGCGCTCAAGTACTTCAAGGAGAAGGGCATCAAGGTGGACTGATCGAGTCCGCGGCGACCGCAGCAGACGTCACCGGGTCCCGCCGGCCCGGTGACGCGTTTTTCCAGGTATCGGTCGGGAAACAAGAATGCGGGGCAAACCCCCGCGGGAGGTGACGTTGACGGTAACCGGGGACGGCTCGCCAGCGGCTGTCGATGCGGCGGCAGAGGACAAGCGCAGAGCCATCGAGCATTTCATCGAGGAGGAGGAGGGCGCGACGAACCGGGTCGGCGGGCTCGTCGGCTCGGTGATCACGGCCATCGCCGTCGGGGTCTCGCTGTTCCACATCTACGCGGCCTACGACATCGTTCCGGCCTACATCCTGCGGCCGGTGCACGTGGCCTGCGTGCTGTTCCTCGTCTTCCTGTTGTTCCCGATGACGCCGCGAATGCGCGACCGCATCCGCTGGTGGGACTGGGCGATGGCGTTGGCGAGCCTCGCCGTCATCGTCTACATCCTGATGCAGGGCGAGTACTTCGGCGACCGTGCCATCGCGCCCGAGCCGATGGACTTCTGGATCGGCGTGCTGCTGATCGCCTTGCTGCTCGAAGGGACCCGGCGCGCCACCGGCTTCATCATGCCCGCCGTCGCGGTCGTGTTCATTCTCTACGCGCTGTTCGGCGAGCACCTCGGCGCCCCCTGGACGCATCGCGGCTATCCTCCCGACCGCCTCGTCGGCCATCTTTACATGACGCTCGAAGGCATTTTCGGAACAACCGTCGACGTCTCATCGAGCCTGATCATCCTGTTCACGATCTTCGGCGCGATCCTGCAGGTGTCGGGCGCCGGCAAGTTCTTCATCGATTTCTCGTTCGCCGCGATGGGCGGTAAGCGCAACTCCGCGGGGCGCGCCGTCGTGCTCTCCTCGTTCCTGCTCGGCGGCCCCTCCGGCTCGGGTGTCGCCACCACGGTGACGATCGGCACCGTCGCCTACCCGCTGCTCGCCAAGGCCGGCTACGAGAAGAACGCCGCGGGCGGCCTGCTGGCGGCCGGCGGCCTCGGGGCCATCATCTCGCCGCCGGTGCTCGGTGCCGCCGCCTTCCTCATCGCCGAGTTCCTCAAGATCTCCTATTTCGACGTCATCCTGATGGCCGTCATCCCGACCCTGCTCTACTACCTGGCGATCTGGGCCATGGTCGAGATCGACGCCAGCAAGCACGGCGGCGGCAGCGAGCTGATGGTCGAGAAGGGGACGCTGTGGCGCCTGTTCGTCGGCTACTGGTTCCACTTCGGGTCGCTCATCTCCATCATCGCCTTCATGCTGCTGGGCTTCTCGCCCGTGCTCTCCGTCTTCTGGGCCACCATGCTGGCCATCGGCTCGAGCGCGATCCGTCCTGATACGGCGCTGGTGCCGCGCATCGTTGTGGCCGGGACGATCGCCGTCGGGATCGGGCTCGTCGCATCGGGCTTTCCGCGGGAAGAGATGCTGTCGCTGACGGTCTACTCGGCGCTCGTCGGCACCTCCCTGATCGGCCTGTTCCTGCCGCAGCTCGCGCCGGTCACGGGCCGGCTGGTCGAAGCCCTGCGGGACGGCACCACGGGCGTGCTCAACGTCGCGGCCACCTGCGCCACCGCGGGCATCATCGTCGGCGTCGTGACGCTGACGGGCCTCGCCCAGCGGTTCGCCGACATCATCATCGGCTACGCGCAGGGCAGTCTGCTGCTGACCACGCTGTTCACGGCGGGCATCGTGTGGATCGTCGGCCTCGCGGTGCCGGTGACCGCCTCCTACATCATGTGCGCCGTCATCGCCGCCCCGGCGCTCATCAAGCTCGGCGTGCCCGACTTCGCCGCGCACATGTTCATCTTCTACTACGCCGTCCTGTCGGAGGTCTCGCCGCCGACCGCGCTGTCGCCGTTCGCCGCCGCCGCGATCACCGGCGGCAACCCGTACACGACCACGCTGCAGTCCTGGAAATACACGATGCCGGCCTTCCTCGTGCCATTCGTGTTCGTTGTCGACCCGCTGGGCGTCGGACTCCTGCTCAACCTGCCGAAGGGACATGGCTGGATCGCCGTCGTCGAGATCGCGCTGACGACGGCGGCCGGCATCGTGGCGCTGGCCTTCGCCCTGCAGGGCTGGATGCTGAGGAGGAATTCAGCGATCGAGACGGCGTTGTTCTGGGCGGCAGGGCTCCTGCTCATCTTCCCGGTGCTGATCGATGCGCTGCTGGGGCCACTGACCGGCTTCCCGCTCACGAGCGACATGCCGATCATTCATATTGCCTGGAACGTGCCCTTCGGTCTCGCGGCTGTCGCGGCTGCCGTCGCGATGCAGCGGCTACGGCCGGGTTGAGGTCAACCGAGAGCTCCAGTGGAGCATGCAGCCGCGCGGCGCCTGGGCGCCGGGAACAGGGAGTTCGTCGATATGAAGCTCGGGAAGGATGTTGCAGCCGTCGTCACCGGGGGCGCGTCAGGTCTCGGCGCCGCCACAGCGAGCGCGCTCGCCGGCAAAGGGGTCAAGGTTGCCGTGCTCGATCTCAACGAGGCCGCGGGTCGCGAGCTCGCCGGCCGGATCGGCGGCACCTACGCCCGCTGCGACGTCACCGACGAGGCGAGCGTCGATGCAGCGCTCGGCGCGGCGCGGGCAGCCCACGGACAGGAACGCATCCTCGTCAACTGCGCGGGGATCGCCATCGCAAGACGCATCGTGCGGCGCGACAAGGAAACAGGCGCCGTCGAGCCGCACGACCTCGCCAGCTTCGCCAAGGTCGTCCAGGTCAATCTCGTCGGCACGTTCCTGATGATCTCGAAGTGCGCCAAGGGGATGCTGGCGCTGGACGCGATGCCGCCCGACGGCGAGCGCGGCGTCGTCATCATGACCGCCTCGGTGGCGGCCGAGGACGGCCAGATCGGCCAGGTGGCCTATGCGGCCTCGAAAGGCGGCGTGGCATCGATGACCCTTCCGATCGCCCGCGATCTGTCGCGCGACGGCGTGCGCGTGTGCAGCATCCTTCCCGGCCTGTTTCAGACGCCGATGTTCGCAGGCCTGCCGGAGGACGCGAGAAAGTCGCTGGCGGCGACCGTGCCGTTCCCCTCGCGCCTCGGCGACCCGTCCGAGTACGCGATGCTGGCGCTGCACATCTGCGAGAACGTTATGCTGAACGGCGTCGGCATCCGGCTCGATGGCGCCATCCGCCTTGCCCCGCGCTGACGCGCGCGAGGGAACCGATCCGGGTTTCGGCGATTTCAGAGGCGGTTTTCTCCGCGGGCAGCGGGAGGACGCGGCCGTTGGCCTGCGTGCGACGGCGCTCGCCACGGATCGGGCAGTCGCATCGCAATGTTCGGGCGTTCGAGAAGCTTGTCGCGGCCAATACGAGCCGTCCGCCGAGTGGCCAGCGCCGGCGCGGTCTGCGCGGCCGTCGCAATGGCCGTCGCGGCTTCGACATCGACCGGCGGCGACGCGCTGCGGGCCGGCTGGCGTCTGTTTGTGCCCGAATCCGGCCAAGTCGCGAGCGTGCTCAACTCGGACGACGAATGGATGCAAAGCGTCCGCAGCGGCCGGTTCTGGCGGGGAGGGCCAGGCAATGCGGCCGCGCCACTCGGGTCTCCAAGTCCGTCCGACGCGTTCCGTTCGCCGCTCGGTGTCTCGCGGCCAGAGGCGGAGCAGGCGAACGGGTCCGGCACCTATCGGACCGTGTGCGTGCGGCTTTGCGACGGCTACGCCTGGCCGGTAAGCTTCTCGACGACCAGCAGCCGTTTTGCGAGCGACCAGGAGGTTTGCAAGCAGAGCTGCAGCACTCCGGCGAAGCTGTTCACGCACCGCAACCCCGGCGGCGGCATGGAGGAAATGGTCGATCTGAGCGGCCGGCCGTACAGCGCTTTGCCGACTGCTTTCTTCTATCAGGCGATCTACGACGAGAGCTGCAAATGCAGGTCGCACCCGTGGGAGCAGGAATCGCGCGACCGCCACCGCATCTATGCGCTGGAAGCCCGCGTGCGGAAGGGCGACAAGCTTGCCCGTGCCGAGCTGCGCAGGCTGAAGTCGAGCTCTGCCGCCGCCGGGACCGAGGCCGTCGCAGCGCCACGCCGCGGCAAGCGCAAAACGCGGCGGCGGCGCTGACGGGCCACGTCGAGCGGGTCAGGACTGAGGCCCGGCAATCCGGTCCATGGCCTCGGCCAACTTTATGTCGCGCTCCGTCAGCCCGCCGGCATCGTGGCTGGACAGGGTGACGCCGACGCGATTCCACACGTTCGACCACTCGGGGTGGTGGTTCATCCTCTCGGCGATCAGCGCCACACGCGTCATGAAGCCGAAGGCGGCGTTGAAATCGGCGAACTTGTAACCGCGTGCTATCGCGTCGCGGCCATCCACGCCACGCCAATGCGGAAGGCGGGCGAGCGCTTCGTTCCGCTCGGCTTCTGTGAGCTTGCGGGCCATTCTGGTCCTCCATGCTTGCGGCACATTTGCATGCGAGATAAGGCGCTCCGTGCGGGTGCGGATAGCAAGGAGCGATTCCGTTGCGGGTTCTGTTCGTCTGCGCCGGAAATACGTGCCGCTCGCCGATGGCGGCGGGCTTGCTGCGCCGGGATCTGGACCTCCTCGACCTGACGGACGCGGTCGAGATCGGTTCGGCGGGCATCGCGTGCCGTTCTCCGGGCGAGGGCGCCGACGCGAGGGCCGCCAGGGCGACGCTCGCGCGCGGAGTCGATATCTCCGGCCATCGCCAGCGGGCGTTCGCGCCTGAGGATTTCCACCGCTTCGACCTGATCCTCGCAATGGACCGCGAGACACTCGTCCAGCTCCTCGAGCTGGCTCCGGACGGGACAAGCAGCAAGATCCGGCTGCTGATGGAGTTCGCGCGGCGATCGGGCCGGGACGAGGTGCCCGACCCGTGGGCCGGCGCGTCGGCCGAATACGAGCTGGCGCTCGAGCTGATCAGCGCCGGCGTCCAGGGGCTGGTGCTGGAGCTGGCCGCCCACTGCGATCAGTATTCGTCCTCGTACTCGGCGTAATCCCCGCCGAGCAGCGTGTATGTCTCCTCGATGACGTAAGGTCCGCCGCCGACCTGCGGCTTGGACGAGAACAGGGCGAACCTGCTGACGGGGAAAGGCTCGGTGCGGAACGCGCCGTGCCGCTGGAGATATCGGGCGACGGCCTCGACGCCGGTGTTGCGCAGCCGGGCCATGGTGACGTGCGGCTTGAACTTCCGCGTTTCCGGCTGCAGACCCGCGGCCCGCGCAGCTCGCTCGTGAGCGCGCATGAGCGCATCGAGATCGGGGCTCGGCTCGATCCGGGCCCACAGCGAGCGCGGATCGCTGCCGCCGAATGTCCCGGTACCGGAGAAGCGCAGCTCGAACGCCTCGGTCTCGATCTCGTCGAGCGCGTGCGCGAACTCCGCCGCCATCCGGTTGTCGACGTCGCCCGCGAAGCGAAGCGTGATGTGGTAGTTCTCGGGATCGATCCAGCGCGCGCCGGGAAGGGGCTGCCTCAGGCGCGAGAGGGCCTCGCGCACGGGGTCCGGAACCTCGATGCCGGTGAACAGTCGGGGCATGGCTCGCCTCCCCGGGCATTCCTCGCGCTCGATATCGTTCGCGAAGCCTACAGGATGAACTTGCTGAGATCGGTGTTCTTCGCGAGCTCGCCGACGCGGTCCCTGACGTAGCGGTCGTCGACCGTGACCGACTGTCCGTCGCGGTCCGAGGCATCGAACGAGATTTCGTCGAGCACGCGCTCCATGACGGTCTGCAGGCGCCGAGCGCCGATGTTCTCCACCGTCGAGTTGACCTGCGCCGCCGTATCGGCGATGGCGTCGATGCCGTCCTCGGTGAAGCTCAGGGTCAGGCCCTCGGTCGCCATCAGCGCGATGTACTGCTTGATGAGGCTGGCCTCGGGCTCCGTCAGGATGCGGCGGAAGTCCTCGCGGGTCAGCGGCTTCAGCTCCACGCGGATCGGCAGCCGGCCCTGCAGCTCCGGCAGCAGATCGGCCGGCTTGACGACGTGGAAGGCGCCCGAGGCGATGAACAGCACGTGGTCGGTCTTCACCGGCCCGTGCTTGGTCGAGACGGTGGTGCCCTCGATCAACGGCAGCAGGTCGCGCTGCACGCCCTCGCGCGAGACGTCGGCGCCGATGCGGCCCCCGTCGCTGCGGGAGCAGATTTTGTCGATCTCGTCGAGGAACACGATGCCGTCGTTCTCGACCGACCGGATCGCCTCCTGCGTGATCTGCTCCTGGTCGAGGAGCTTGTCGCTCTCCTCCGCGATGAGCACCTCGTGGCTGTCCTTGACGGTAACGCGCCGGGTCTTCTGTCGGCCGCCGAAGGCTTTGCCCAGCATGTCGCCGAGATTGATCGCACCGATCGATCCGCCCGGCACGCCCGGAAGGTCGAACATCGGAACGCCGCCGCCCGTGTCCGTCACCCGGATCTCGATCTCCTTGTCGTTGAGCTCGTTGCCGCGCAGGCGTCTGCGGAAGCTTTCGCGCGTCGCCGCCGAGGCGTTCTCGCCGACCAGCGCATCGAGCACGCGCTCCTCGGCGTGCTTCTCGGCCCTGGCGCGGACTTCCCGGCGCCGCGTCTCGCGCACCAGCGCGAGGCCCACCTCGAGGAGGTCGCGGATTATCGACTCGACGTCGCGCCCGACATAGCCGACCTCGGTGAACTTGGTCGCCTCGACCTTCAGGAACGGCGCGCCGGCGAGCCTGGCCAGGCGGCGCGAGATCTCCGTCTTGCCGATGCCGGTCGGCCCGATCATCAGGATGTTCTTCGGCAGCACCTCCTCGCGCAGCTCGCCGCTGAGCTGCTGCCGCCGCCAGCGGTTGCGCAGCGCGATGGCGACGGCGCGCTTGGCGTCGCTCTGGCCGATGATGTAGCGGTCCAGCTCGGACACGATCTCGCGCGGTGAGAATGTGGTCATCTGGCCTGCCTCAGTTGGACGACGCGAGCTTCAAGCCCAGAATGGAGCCGATGAGCAGGATCAGAAAGAAGAGGCGCATGGTCGTGGCGGGCTCGTTGAAGTACATGGTCCCGAGAACGGCGGTGCCGGCAGCCCCGATGCCCGTCCAGACCGCATAGGCGGTACCGAGGGGAATGCCGGCGAGCGACATCTGCAGCAGGAGGAGGCTGGCGACGGCCGAGCCCGCGAACGCCAGCGTCGGCCCGAGCTTCGTGAAGCCGTCCGTAAAGCGAAACGCCGTTGTCGCGGCGACCTCGCAGGCGCCGGCAATCAGAAGGTACCCCCAAGCGATCATATCCTGAGCTTCCATCCACCTCTTGTCTCGATCAGGCGTGCCCTCTTCCGCGGTCGTCAGCGTCCGGCAACGGCCTTCCCCAATCGCCTATTTATCGCTGGGCAGGCTCTCCACGACCACGTTCCGGTTGGTGTAGACGCATATGTCGGCAGCGATCGCCATGGCCTTGCGCGCGATCGCCTCGGCCTCGAGCGGCTGGTCCAGCAATGCGCGGGCCGCGGCGAGCGCGAACATGCCGCCAGAGCCGATACCCATGACGTCGTGCTCCGGTTCCAGGACGTCGCCGGTGCCCGTCAGGACGAGGGTCGTGGTGCGATCGGCGACGATCATCATCGCCTCGAGCCGGCGCAGGTAGCGGTCGGTCCGCCAGTCCTTGGCGAGCTCTACCGCCGAGCGCATGAGCTGCCCCGGATACTGCTCGAGCTTGCCCTCGAGCCGCTCGAACAGCGTGAAGGCGTCGGCTGTGGCGCCGGCGAACCCGCCGATCACGTCGCCGCGGAGCACGGAGCGGACCTTGCGGGCCTTCGACTTGACGACGGTGGCGCCGAAGCTCACCTGGCCGTCGCCCGCGATCACGACGCGGCCGCCCTTGCGAACGGTCAGGATCGTGGTGCCGTGCCAGCCGGGCTCGCTGGGGGGAGGGAAATCGCGCATGGTCAACACCCAAGGTAGGTTGGGACGGCGGCCGGGGAAAGCAAGGGGCTGGGGAGGGTTCGGCGGAATGCCCTCTACCCCGGTGCCGCGCAAGCTGATAAACGCCTGTTTTGGAACAATCAAGCCGAGGGTTCCTGCCACGTGACGCGGACCGCCACCATCGAGCGCAAGACGAAGGAGACCGAGATCGAGGCCAGCGTCGATCTCGACGGCTCCGGCTCGTTCGACATCGAAACGGGCATCGGCTTCCTCGACCACATGCTCGAGCAGCTTGCGCGGCATTCGCTCATCGATATTACGATGCGCGCCAAGGGCGACCTGCACGTCGATGCCCACCATACGGTCGAGGACAGCGGGATCGCGCTCGGGCAGGCCGTGGCCGCGGCGCTGGGCGACAAGTCGGGCATCACGCGCTATGCCGATGTCCACCTCGCCATGGACGAGGCGCTGACGCGCGTCGCCGTCGATGTCTCCGGCAGGCCGTACCTGGTGTGGAATGTCGCGTTCTCGCGGCCCAGGCTGGGCGGGATGGATACGGAGCTGTTCCGCGAATGGTTCCAGGCATTCGCGCAGAACGCCGGCATCACCTTGCACGTGGCGACGCTCTACGGCGAGAATAACCACCACATCGCCGAGACCTGCTACAAGGGCCTGGCGCGGGCCTTGCGGGCCGCCATCGCCGAGGACCCGCGGCAGGCCGGGCGCGTGCCGTCGACCAAGGGACGGCTCGCCGGCTGAGGCACGAACCGGACCGGAGCAAGCGTTTGCAGGCCTATACAGTCCACGAGGCTCCGAACCGTCCCGCCAACCGGCTGAAACGGGCGGAGCGGCTGGTGTTCGTCCGCGAGGGGTTCTCGTGGATGGCGGCGCTGTTCGCGCCGCTGTGGATGCTGTGGCACCGGATGTGGCTCGTTCTGCTGCTCTACGTCGTCGCGGTGGCGGCGCTCGACGCCGCCCTCCTGGAGGCCGGCGTCAGCACTCAATGGGTGGCATTGGGAACCCTCGCCGTGCACCTCGCGCTCGGGTTCGAGGCGGGGGCATTGCGGCGCTGGAAGCTGGACCGCAGAGGGTGGCGAACGCTGGGCGTGGTCACCGGGCACTCGGAATCCGACTGCGAGCGGCGCTTCTTCCAGGCCTGGCTCGGCGAGAAAGTCGAGGAGCGGGACGACGGCTCGGTGCGCCTGAGCGCAGGGTCCCGCTCAGCCCCGGAGGAGCCGGTCCGCGGCGCCGGCGGCCTCGAGCCGGCCAGTCCAGCCGGCTCGCGGGCATAGAGGCGAGCCGATGCAGCGGGTCGTCATCATCGATTACGGGTCGGGCAACCTGCACTCGGCGCTGAAGGCGTTCGAGCGGGCCGCGCTCGAGGCCGGCGTCGCGTCGCAAATCGAGGTGAGCGCCAGGCCCGAGGACGTCGGCGCCGCGGACCGGCTGGTGCTGCCGGGCGTCGGCTCGTTCGCCGACTGCAAGCGGGGCCTCGATGCGGTGCCGGGCCTGCGCCAGTCCCTGGAAGCTGCCGTCGCGGGGCGCGGACGGCCGTTCCTCGGCATCTGCGTCGGGATGCAGCTCATGGCGAGGCGCGGGCTCGAGTTTTGCGAGACGCCGGGCCTCGGCTGGATCGACGGCGACGTCAAGGCCGTCGAGCCAGCCGACCCGGCCCTGAAAATCCCGCACATGGGTTGGAACGTCCTGGATATCGTCAACGATCACCCGCTGCTGGCCGGCATCCGCACCGGACCGCAGGGTTTGCACGCCTACTTCGTCCATTCCTTCCATCTGCTGGCGCGCGAGCGCAATGTCCTCGTGGCGGAGACGGACTACGGCGGTCCGGTGACGGCCATCGTCGCCAAAGGGAACGTGGCGGGCACCCAGTTCCACCCCGAGAAGAGCCAGGCGCTAGGCCTCCGCCTGATCGCGAACTTCCTGACCTGGCGGCCTTGATCGCCTTGCCGTGGGCCCACGCAAAAGGTGCGGGCGCAGCCGTTCTTTAACCAGAATCCTCTTATTCATTCCGTAGCTTGGCAGGGCCTCGCCGCGGGACCTCGGGCTGGCCGACCGCTTTCGAGGGGACCCGGATGTTCCAACAACTGATGATCTCGAGGCGCTTCGCGCCGATCTTCTGGTGCCAGCTCTTCTCCGCACTCAACGACAATTTCGTCAAGAACGCGCTGGTCATCCTGATCCTCTACCACACCGCGACCGGCCAGAGCGGCGCCCTGGTCACACTGGCCGGCGGCGTCCTCATCGCTCCGTTTCTCGTCCTGTCGGCGCTCGGCGGCGAGATCGCCGACAAGTACGACAAGGCGGCCGTCGCGCGCCGGCTCAAGCTCGCCGAGATCCCCTTCGCGGGCATCGCCGCGGCCGGCTTCCTGCTGGATTCCATCCCCCTCCTGTTCCTCGCGCTCGCTCTGTTCGGCATCATGGCGGCGCTGTTCGGGCCGATCAAGTACGGCATCCTGCCGGACCATCTCGCCACCCGCGAGCTGCCGGCCGGCAACGCGCTCGTCGAGGGCGCGACGTTCTTCGCAATCCTCACCGGCACCATCGCCGGCGGCCTCGCCGTGGCCGAGAAGGACGCCGCGGGCCTCATCGCCGTCATCGTCATGGCGATGGCGGTGCTGGCGCTTCTCTCCGCCCGCGCGATTCCTCCGACCGGCGCGGCGGCGCCACATCTCGGCATCACCGCCAATCCGCTGCGCTCGACGCTGGCGCTGGTGCGCGGCCTGAAGGCCGAGCCGCGCCTGTGGACCGGCGGTCTCATCGTCTCCTGGTTCTGGCTGGTCGGCGTGATCGCGCTGTCTCTGCTGCCGACGCTGACCAAGGAGCAGCTCGGCGGCACCGCCGAGGTCGTCACGCTGAGCCTGTTCATTTTTACCGTGGGCATCTCTGCCGGCTCGCTGGCGGCGGCGCGCGCGAGCCGGCTGCGGCCGAACCTGGCCCTGGTGCCGATCGGGGCGCTGCTGATGGGTCTGTTCAGCCTCGACCTCGCCTGGGCCGCGACGGGGCTTGCGCCCGCTGCCGTCGCGATGGGTCCAGGCGATGTGCTCGGGTCGTCGGCCGGCCTGCGCCTGATGTTCGACCTGTTCGCGCTCGCGGTCGCCGGCGGGCTCTTCATCGTCCCCTCGTTCGCCGCGGTGCAGGCGTGGGCGCCGCCCGACCGGCGCGCGCGCGTCGTCGCGGCGGTCAATGTGCTCAACGCGGTGTTCATGACGGTCGCCAGCCTGGGCGTCGCCGGTGCCCAGTACGCGGGGGCGACGGCGCCGCTGATCCTGCTCGGACTGGGGCTCGCCAATCTCGTTGTGCTCGGCCTCGTCGTTCACGCCTGGGGCAAGGACGGCGTCCAGGACATCGCCGCTTTCGTCTTCAGGCTCGGCTACGGCCTCGAGGTGAAGGGCCTCGAGCACGTGCCCCCGGCGGGCGAGCGGGTGATCATCACGCCGAACCACACGAGCCTGATGGACGGGCCCGTGATGCACGCGATCCTCCCCGGCCATGCAGCGTTCGCCGTCGATACCGCCATCTCGCAGGCGTGGTGGGTGAAGCCGTTCCTGAAGCTCATCAACGCCCACACCATGGACCCGACCCGTCCGATGGCGACGCGGACGCTCGTCAACCTGGTGAAGCAGGGCGAGACGCTGGTCATCTTTCCCGAGGGGCGGGTGACGGTGACCGGCGGCCTGATGAAGGTCTATGACGGCGCCGCCATGATCGCCGACAGGGCCGATGCCTGGATCGTGCCGGTGCGCATCGAGGGTCTGGCGCAGACGCCGTGGAGCTATCTCAGGCCGTCACAGATCAGGAAAGCCTGGTTCCCGAAGGTGCGGGTCACGGTCCTGCCGCCGCGCAAGCTCGAGGTTCCCGCCGGCTTGAAGGGCAAGGCGCGTCGGCAGGCCGCGAGCGCGGCCCTGCAGGACACGATGATCGATGCCGCCGTCGAGACGGCGCGGCTCGACCAGACGCTGTTCGAGGCCCTGGCCGAGGCGAAGGCCACGCGCGATACCGGCAAGCCGATCGTTGCCGACGCGCTCGGCACCGAGCTTTCCTACCGGAGGCTGATCCTCGGTGCGCAGGTGCTCGGCCGCAGGCTGGCGCCGCTGGCCCCGCCCGGCGCGGCGGTCGGGGTCATGCTGCCGAACTCGGCCGGCGTCGCCGTGTCCTTCTTCGCCCTGCAGACCATCGGCCGCGTGCCGGCGATGATCAACTACACGGCCGGGCCGCAGAACGTGGTCTCGGCTTGCCGGGCGGCCGGGGTCGAGGTGGTGCTGACATCGCGCGCGTTCGTCGAGAAGGCGCGCCTCGGCGAGCTCGTCGCGCGGCTTTCGCTCGGTCACAAGGTCGTCTTTCTCGAGGACGTCAGAACGGCCATCACGATGGCGGACAAGGTCGCCGGCCTGCTTCTCGGCAGCCGGCCCCAGGTCGTCCGCGACTGCAACGAGCCGGCGGCGGTCCTGTTCACCTCGGGCTCGGAGGGGACGCCCAAGGGGGTCGTCCTCTCCCACCGCAACATCCTCGCCAACGCCACGCAGTCGCTGACCCGCATCGCGGCGCACGGCGACGACAAGGTGTTCAATGTGCTGCCCGTGTTCCACTCGTTCGGACTGACGGCGGGGCTCGTCATGCCGCTGACCGGCGGCGTGCCGGTCTACCTCTACCCCTCGCCGCTGCACTACCGGATCGTGCCGGAGCTCGTCTACCAGACCAACGCCACCATCCTGTTCGGGACGGACACGTTCCTCAACGGCTACGCGCGCGCCGCCCACCCTTACGACCTCCATTCCGTGCGCCTGATCCTCGCCGGCGCCGAGGCCGTCAAGCAGCGGACCCGCGACATCTACCTGGAGAAGTTCGGCGTCCGCATCCTCGAGGGTTACGGCGTCACGGAGACGGCGCCGGTGCTGGCCATCAACACGCCCCTCGCCAACAAGCCGGGCACGGTCGGCCGCCTGTCGCCGCTGATGGAGGCACGGCTGCAGCCGGTGCCGGGCATCGCCGAAGGCGGCCGCCTGCTCGTACGCGGGCCCAACGTCATGCTCGGCTATTATCGGGTCGAGAGGCCCGGCGTGCTGGAGCCGCCGGAGGACGGCTGGCACGACACCGGCGACATCGTGTCGATCGACGCCCAGGGCTTCATCACCATCAAGGGCCGGGCCAAACGGTTCGCGAAGATCGGCGGCGAGATGGTGTCGCTTTCGGCCGTGGAGGCGCTCGCTGCCGGGTTGTGGCCGAATGCGCTCACGGTCGTCGTGGCGTTGCCGGATGCACGAAAGGGCGAACGCCTCGTGCTGCTGACCACGCAAGCCGACGCGGGCCGCGAGGCGATCCTGCGACATGCCAAGGCGGCCGGCGCCTCGGAGCTGGCGGTGCCGTCGGTGGTCCTGGCCGTGCCGGCTCTGCCGCTGCTCGGCTCCGGCAAGCCGGACTATGGCGCTACCCTGAGCCTGGCGGCGGAGAAGCTGGCCGGCGCCGCCGTTCAGGCGAGCGGCGTTGCGGCGTAGCACGCGCGGCAGCGTTGCAGAGCCGTTGCGCTACTCGATCGTCATGATCTCGCTGCTGACGGTCCCCCGCTCCAGGTACTCGGCAACCGCAGTTGCCAGCACCGGAGCGAAGAGGAAGCCGTGCCGGTAGGCGCCGTTGACCAGGATGCGCCTGCCGCGGACGATGGCGCGCGGAATATTGTCGGGGAAGGCGGGGCGCACGCCGGCTCCGAGCTCTTCGATGGCGGCCTCCGCAAAGCCCGGGTGGAGCGCGTAGGCGAGCCCGAGCAGCTCGAGCGCCGAGCGTACCGTGACGGGAGCGCCGTCCTCCCGCTCGATCAGCGTCGCCCCGACCATGTAGCGGTCATCGCCCCACGGCACGACATAGAGCGGCTGCCGGGGGTGCAAGAGCCGGATCGGCCGCGACAGCGCGACCTCCGGGGCCCGCAGCACCGCCATCTCTCCCCGCACGCCGCGGAGCTGAGGCAGTTCGGAGCGCGCGGCGAGCCCGCGGCAGTCGATCACCACGCCGCCGGCCGGGGCCGCCATCCACACCGGATCGTGGACAGGCTCGCCGAAGCGCAGAATGGCCCCCATCCGCCGCAGCTCGCCGACCAGGAACAGGATCGCGGATCGCGGCGCCAGATGGCACTCCTCCTCGTAGAGGAGGCCGCGCGCGAACCGCCCGGCCAGCTCCGGCTCGAGCCGCGCCAGCTCGTCCGCGGCGACGTCGCGATGGCCCGCGGCCATCCGCGCGAAGCGTGTGAGCTCGCCCCGGTCGCGGCTCGCAGCCACGACCAGGGTGCCGCGGCAGACGATCCCCGGATAGGCTTGCCGCCACATGTCCACACCGTGCCGGCCGAGCTCGCGGATGACCGGCTCTGCGGATTCGGCCTCGCAGCAGGGCGCCAGCATCGCGCCGGCGTAGCGGCTGGCCGCGCCGACCGTGGGCTCGTCGGTCGCCTCCCGCAGCGTGACCTTGTGCCCGCGGCGCGCCAGCTCGAAGGCCTGCCAGAGGCCGAGGATGCCGGCGCCGGCCACCGTGATGTCGAGACTGGTCACTGCTGTCACCCGTCCATGCCATGCTCGGCCCGGGGCTTAGCACCGCCCGGCGCGCGTTGGCGAGAATCTTGCGCACCTGGCCCGGCCATCCGGAACACCGATCAGTCGCCGAGGGCGACGCCCTCGCGCCGGGGGTCGGCGGCGCCTTCGAGCCCGTCCCTGCGGACGACGACGATGTGCAGCCCCGACGTCAGCAGATCGGGCGCAACGGCATGGCCGAACGGCCGCATGCGCATGGCCTGCCACAGGGAGGGCGTCGACAGCCATGGCCGCACCAGGGCCCGCCAGTCCGTCGCCGGGTCGTACTCGATCTCGAACGCCCCGCCGCGGCTGCCGAAGTTGACGAGCGCCGCCGCTGCTTGCGCGTCCATCTCCCAGTCGATCAGCGCGACCAGGGCTTTCACGACGTAGAGGATGATGCGGCTGCCGCCGGGGGACCCGAGCACGGCCTTCAGCCGGCCGTCCTCGCCGAACACGATGGTCGGGGCCATGGAGCTGCGCGGGCGCTTGCCAGGCCCGACCGCGTTTGCGATCGGCCGCCCCTCCCGATCGCGCGGGCGGAAGGAGAAGTCCGTGAGCTCGTTGTTGAGCAGGAAGCCTGCCGCGAGCACGCGGGAGCCGAACGCGGACTCGATGGTGGTCGTCATCGACACCGCGTCGCCCGCGCCGTCGACGATGGAGATGTGGCTCGTGCCGACGCTCTCCTGGGTGCCGTCGATGCCGAAGGCCTGCCGCTCGGTCCCGGGCGGCGTGCCGGCAGCGGGTCTCGGCATCGCCGTGCCGGGCGCGATCAGCCTGCGCCGCTCGTCGATGTATCGGGTATCCAGCAGCGTGGCCGGCACGCTCACGAAAGCGGGGTCCGCCAGATAGCGGTCCCGGTCGGCGAAAGCGAGCTTCTCCGCTTCGGCGATCAGATGCATGGCGCCAGGGTTGAGTGCGGCCTCGGGCCCGTGCCCCAGGTCGAACGGCTCCAGCAGCTTCAGCGTCTGGGCGACGGCGATGCCGCCCGAGGACGGCGGGCCCATGCCGCAGATCCGGTGCCGGCGGTAATCGATGCAGACCGGCGGCCGCTCCTCGATCTTGTAGCCCGCGAGGTCCGAGAGGGTGACATCGCCTGGAAAGTTGGGCGCTCCCGCCGCCGCGGTGACGATGGCGTCAGCAACCGGGCCGGTATAGAACGCCCGCGATCCAGCCTCGGCGATCTGGCGCAAGGTGTCGGCGAAGGCTGGGTTCTTCAGCTTGATGCCGGCCGGCCGGGCGCTGCCGTGCTCGTCGAAGAAGAGCTGGCGGGCCGCGGGATCGAAGTTGTCGGCGCCCATCCATGTGAGCAGCAGGTTGAGCCGCGGCGAAACCGGAAAGCCGCTGTCGGCGAGTCCGATCGCCGGCTCGAACAGCCGCGGCCACGGCAGCTTCCCATGCCGCCGGTGCGCTTCCTCCAGCAGCCGCACCAGCCCCGGCACTCCGATGCTCAGTCCCGAGTGCACCGCCTTGCCGAAGGGGACAGGCCGGCCCTCGCGCAGGAAGCGGTCGGGTTGCGCGGCGGCCGGAGCGGTCTCGCGGCCGTCATAGCTGCGGAGCTGCTTCGCTGCTGCGTCCCAGTGCAGCAGAAAGGCGCCGCCGCCGATGCCGGAGGACTGCGGCTCGACGAGGTTGAGCACGAGCTGCACCGCAATCGCCGCATCGACTGCGCTGCCCCCCTCCTGCAGCACCCGCGCGCCGGCTTCGACGGCGAGCGGGTTGGCGGCGGAGACCATGTACGAGCGGGCACGCGCGAGCGGCTTTTGGCTGTGCCCAGTCGCGTGCTCGGGCGCGATCGTGGCGCGCTGAGCGGCGGCCGGTGCCGGGGTGCCGAGCAGGCTGGCGGCAAGAATCACGGCCGCAGCCGCGACGCCCAGCAGCCGCTTCAGGCCGCCTCCGGTCGGTCGTTCGGTCATCCGTTTCGCTCCTGGAGCAGCATCGGCTGATGTGCACCACATTCACTCCGCCGATTCAATGGAAGTCACGCGATTTCGGCAGGATCGATTCGAGTCGCTTCGGGATGCTGCGCTCCTCGCGCGGATGACGGGCGAACCGCGGATGGCCCGTGTTTCTGGCCGATCCCGGATCGGGGCGCTTCACCTCGTCCGCATTGGCCACGGACGGCTTGAAGTCGTCGCCCCATTCGGACAGCGAAACGAGCCAGCCGCTCTTGTCCTCGAGCGAGACGGAAACGACGTGAATGATGTCCTCGTGGCGCTGGACGCGGCCGCGCACGAGGATGAGGCGCGCACCCATGATCACCTTGCGGAAGCGCTCGAGCAGCTTCGGCCAGACGACGACGTTGGCGATGCCCGTCTCGTCCTCCAGGGTCATGAACACCACGCCCTGGCCGGAGCCCGGCCGCTGGCGGACGAGAACCACTCCGCCCACGCCGACCCATTGGCCATCCTTCAGGTTGCGCAGCGCGGCGCACGGGACTGCCCGCTCGGCCGCGAGCGCCGGGCGCAGGAAGCTCACCGGATGCGCTTTGAGCGACAGCCGCAGCGTCTGGTAGTCGTTCACCACATGCTCCGGGAGCGGCATTTCCGGCAGGGCGACCTCGGGCTCCGCACCGGCGTCGCGCGTCTCGGCCCAGGCGAACAGCGGCAGCGGACGGGCGGCCGTCAACGCGCGGACCTCCCACAGGGCCTGCCGCCGGTCGAGCCCCACCGAGCGGAAGGCATCGGCGGCGGCGAGCTTTTCGATGGTCGCCAGCCGTACGCCGGCGCGAGCCCACAGATCGTGCAGGTCGCGATAGGGCGGTGAGATTGCCCCCACCCCCGACCCCTCCCCGCAAGGGGGAGGGGAGTAGAAGCCGCGCCTGTTTCCAGGAAGGGCAGACCCATACTGCCCTCCCCTCGACGGGGAGGGCGGCGCGGCGTCAGCCGCGCGGGTGGGGTGGGGCCAGGGCTGTGGTATTGGCGCAAGAGCACCCCCGCCCCCTCTCCCCTCCTCGGAAGGGGGAGGGGAGAGGGCCGCGGCACCCGATGCCGGAATGCCAGCAGTCCCGCGCGCCGAGAGGATTTCACGCGCATCGTCCTCGATGAGGCCGTCGATCTGGCGGAGGCCCAGTCGCAGGGCCAGGGGTTGCTTTGTCTCTGCTTCCGGCCTCAGATCCTGGCTCTGCCCCTCACCCCGACCCTCTCCCCGCGCACGGGGAGAGGGGGGCTCGGCGGTTGGAGCAATGGGCTCCAGCGTGCAGTCCCAGTCCGAATGGTTGATGTCCACGGGGCGCACCTCGACGCCGTGCTCGCAAGCGTCGCGGACGATCTGGGCCGGAGCGTAGAAGCCCATCGGCTGGGAATTGAGGAGCGCCGCCGCGAACGCCGCGGGGTAATGGCACTTGAGCCAGGAGGAGACATAGACGAGATGGGCGAAGCTGGCGGCGTGGCTCTCCGGGAACCCGTACTCGCCGAAGCCCTTGATCTGGCTGAAGCAGCGCGCCGCGAACTCGGGGTCATAGCCGCGCGCCACCATGCGGCTCACCATCTTGTGCTCCAGCTTGCCGATGGTGCCGGCGCGGCGGAAGGTGGCCATGGCCTTGCGCAGCTCGTTGACCTCGGCGTCGGAGAACCTCGCCGCCACCATGGCGATGCGCATGGCCTGCTCCTGGAACAGCGGCACGCCCTTGGTCTTGCCGAGGATCTGACGCAGCTCGTCGGCAGGCCCGTGCTCGGGAGCAGGCGAGGGATAGACCTCCGGCTCGATGCCCGACCGGCGTCTGAGATACGGATGCACCATATCGCCCTGGATGGGGCCGGGGCGCACGATCGCCACCTCGATGACGAGATCGTAGAAGGTGCGCGGCTTGAGGCGCGGCAGCATGTTCATCTGCGCGCGGCTCTCCACCTGGAACACGCCGACCGAATCCGCGCGGCAGAGCATGTCGTAGACGGCCGGGTCCTCGCGCGGGATGCTGGCGAGCGTCAGATGCCGGCCGCAGTGGGTCTCGATGAGATCGAAGGCGCGATGGATGCAGCTCAGCATGCCGAGGGCGAGCACGTCGACCTTGAGCAGGCCGAGGGCGGCGAGATCGTCCTTGTCCCACTCGATGACGGTGCGCTCCTCCATCGCCGCGTTGCCGATCGGCACGACCTCCGACAGCAGCGAGCGGGTGAGCACGAAGCCGCCGACGTGCTGAGAGAGATGGCGCGGGAAGCCGATCAGCTCGCCGGCGAGCGCGAGCACTTCCGCCAGCAGCGGGTCGGCGGGATCGAGGCCCGCCTCGCGCACGTGAGCCTCCGGCACCGTCCCGCCCGAGATGCCCCACACCATGCCGGCCAGCGCCGCGACCGTGTCCTCCGACAGGCCCATGGCCTTGCCCACCTCGCGCACGGCCGAGCGGGCGCGGTAGGAGATGACGGTTGCGGCGAGGCCCGCGCGCTCGCGGCCATAGCGGGCATAGATGTACTGGATCACCTCCTCGCGCCGCTCGTGCTCGAAGTCGACGTCGATGTCGGGCGGCTCCTTGCGCTCCGGCGACACGAAGCGCTCGAACAGCACATCGATCTCGGTGGGGTTCACCGCCGTGATGCCGAGACAATAGCAGACGACGGAGTTGGCCGCCGAGCCGCGGCCCTGGGCCAGGATGTTGCGCGAGCGGGCGAAGGTGACGATGTCGTGGACAGTGAGGAAGTAGGGGGCATACCTGAGCTCGGCGATCAGCTCGAGCTCGCGCCGGAGCAGCGCGGCCACCTTTTCCGGGATGCCTTCGGGAAAGCGCCAGCGGGCGCCCTCCCAGGTCAGGTCCTCGAGGTGCGACTGGGCGGACTTCGCCGGAGGCACCGGCTCGTCGGGGTACTCGTAGACGAGCTCGTCGAGCGAGAAGCGGCAGGCCGCGGCGATCTCGCGCGTGCGGGCGAGCGCCGCCTGTTGGCCCGCGAACAGCCGCGCCATCTCGGCCGGCGCCTTCAGATGGCGCTCGGCATTGGGGGCGAGCCTCAGCCCCGCCTCGCCGATGGTCGTGCCTTCGCGGATGCAGGTGAGCACGTCCTGCAGCGGCCGGCGCTGAGGTGCGTGATAGAGAACGTCGTTGGTCGCCACGAGCGGCGTGCCTGCGCGCTCGGCCACCTGCGCAAGAGCAGCAATGCGCGCCCGGTCGTCGCCCTGGTAGAGATGCGAGGCGGCGAGATAGACCGGGGCCGGCGAGAGTGCCGCTTTGATTCGTCCGAGTTCGGCCTCGAAACTCTTCCCCCCTCCCCCTTGCGGGGAGGGGTCGGGGGTGGGGGTGCCCGGGCGCGGACGTTGCATCCGTGGCTCCACCCCACCCGCGCGGCTCCGCCGCGCCGCCCTCCCCGTCGAGGGGAGGGC
>JAHDXT010000009.1 GCA_023384095.1 Hyphomicrobiaceae bacterium | reverse complement strand
AAGAGAAGAAGAACCGATTCAACTTATGACTGGAGGGGAGACGGGGAGCAGGTCAGGTTCATTAACGAATTCGAGGCAGTGCTTCGAAGCGCTGCCTATTGGTGCAAGTCCTGTCAGGACCACCAGATGCCCGCCTTGCAGCTCCCCTGGTTGCTCGTGAACTGGGTTAGGGACGGATAGCTTAAACGGGCAGTAGCGGGCCCGCGCATTGGGCCCCATGTCCCAGTTGACTTGGAAAACAAAGAACGGGAGCCCACGAATGACCATCGAGCAGTTCAGCGTCATCAGGGGACCACAGCAGGCGGAGCATGCAGCCAAGGCAGGGAGCGCGCCCGTCGATCTCGGCGCGATGCCGGAATGGAGCCTCGCCGACCTCTATCCCGCGCCCGGCGCGCCCGAGTTCGAGCGGGACTTTGCCACGGCCGCCGCAGAGGCCAAGCGCATCAAGGCGGCCTACCAGGGCCGCCTCGTCGAGATCGGTCGGGACGGGGCCGCACTGGCGGAGGCGGTCCGCGCCTATGAGCAGCTCGCCGACCTCATGGGCCGGCTCGGGTCCTATGCCGGGCTGCTTTACACCGCCGACCAGTCGGACCCGGCACGCTCGAAGTTCTATGGCGACACCAGCGAGCGCCTGACCAACATCTCCAACGACCTGATCTTCTTCGAGCTGGAGCTCAACAGGATCGAGGACGACGTGCTGGCCGAGGCTCTGAAGCACCCCGCGCTCGCGCGCTACAAGCCCTGGTTCGACGACCTGCGCAAGGAGAAGCCGCACCAGCTCGATGAGAGGCTGGAGCAGCTCTTCCACGAGAAGTCGCAGACGTCGCGCGGCGCATGGGACCGGCTGTTCAACGAGACCATGTCGGGCCTGCGCTTCCCGGTCGAAGGCGAGCCGCAGCCGCTGGCGCTCGAGCCGACGCTCAACCTCTTGTCCAATCCCGACGAGGGCCGCCGGCGGGCGGGTGCCGAAGCGCTGGCGGCGGTCTTCAAGGACAACCTGCGCCTGTTCACGCTGATCACCAACACGCTCGCCAAGGACAAGGAGATCTCCGACCGCTGGCGCGGGTTCAAGGACGTCTCCGACGCCCGCCATCTCGCCAACCGCGTCGAGGCGCCCGTCGTCGATGCGCTGGTCGCCGCGGTGCGGGCGAGCTATCCGCGGCTCTCCCATCGCTACTACCGGATGAAGGCGCGCTGGCTCGGCAAGGACCGCCTCGCCCACTGGGACCGCAACGCGCCACTTCCGGAGAAGCCGGAGCGGATCGTCCCATGGAGCGAGGCGCGCGAGATCGTGCTGACGGCCTACAATGGGTTTGCGCCCGAGATGGCGGGCATCGCGCGCCGGTTCTTCGACGGCGGATGGATCGACGCTCCCGTCCGCCCGGGCAAGTCGCCCGGCGCGTTCGCGCATCCGACGGTGCCTTCGGCGCACCCCTACGTGCTGCTCAACTACCAGGGCAAGTCGCGCGACGTGATGACGCTCGCCCACGAGCTCGGCCACGGCGTGCATCAGGTGCTGGCGGCGCCGCAGGGGCCGTTGCTGTCGCAGACGCCGCTGACGCTGGCGGAGACGGCCTCCGTGTTCGGCGAGATGCTGACCTTCCGCGCGCTGCTGGCGGAAGCCGCCGACCCGCGCGAGAGGAAGGCTCTGATGGCCGGCAAGGTGGAGGACATGCTCAACACCGTCGTCCGGCAGATCGCCTTCTACAGCTTCGAGCGCAAGGTCCACGAGGGGCGGCGCAAGGGCGAGCTGACGCCCGACCAGCTCAACGCCCTATGGCTCGAGGTGCAAGCCGAAAGCCTAGGGCCCGGCATCGATCTGAAGCCCGGCTACGAGGTGTTCTGGGCCTATATCCCCCACTTCATTCATTCGCCGTTCTACGTCTACGCCTACGCGTTCGGCGACTGCCTCGTGAACTCGCTCTATGCGCTCTACGAGGAGGCGCATCCGGGGTTCGTGGCCAAGTACTTCGACATGCTGAAGGCCGGCGGCTCGAAGCATCATTCGGAGCTGCTGGCGCCGTTCGGGCTCGATGCGACCCAGCCGGAGTTCTGGCAGAAGGGTCTGCACGTCATCGGCCGGATGATTGACGAGCTGGAAGCAATGGAGACGTCGGCCTGACGGCCGCTACGCAGCCGGGACCGCGTGCTCGCGCGCGGCCTCGGCGATGAGGCCGGCGGCATAGGCGGCGAAGGAGCGCCAGACCTCGATCCGGAACGCCGTCTCGCCGGTCCGCCATAGCACGATCTCGGCCTTGCCGAACAGCGTCCGCGTGCACCTGCCGACCGGGAAGGCGGCAAGCCCGAGCGGCAGCGGGCAGCCTGAGTTGAGCACGTCGGCGGCATCGGGACCGCTGAGCAGGAAGCCGGCATTGCGGTGGGAGACGTCGACCCAGGAGCAGGGGCGGCCGCCCACGGCCCCGGCGACCTCGGCCGATATGGCCTCCGGATCGCCGCCCTCCGCCAGCAGCAGCCACTCGTCGGGCCCGAGCCACAGCGCCGCGAGCGGACCGTCGAATGCCGCGCGCCATGGCTCCGTCGGCAACGCGACTCCGAACGCCCGGCCGATGATTGCGGCGGCATCCGCGTCGCCGCGCACGGCGAAGCGGCTCACCCTGTCGATGGCCTCCAGCCTCACGCTCCGCTCGTCGGCGACGAGCGCCAGTCCGATCTGGGGCGGGCGGCGCAGCGCGACGTCAGCCATCGAGCCGTTCTCCTTTCGGGTCGAGGAACACCGGCGAGGCGACCGTCACGGCGACCGCCTTGCCGGGCATCGGCACATGGAGCGTCTCTCCGATGCGCGCGCGGCCGCCGGCGACGAGCGCCAGGGCGATCGAGCGCCCCGAGGCATCGCTCCAGTAGGACGAGGTGACGTGGCCGAGCGCCGGCGACCCTTTGGCGGGATCGGCATCGCGCGTGATCTGGGCCCCTTCCTCCAGCACGGTGGCGGGGTCGGCCGTGACGAGGCCCACGAGCTGCTTGCGGCCGGCAGCGAGCATGTCCGGCCGGACCAGCGAACGCTTGCCGACGAAGTCCGCCTTCGCTTTGCCGATGGCCCAGCCGAGACCGAGGTCGTCCGGCGTCACCGTCCCGTCCGTCTCCTGGCCGACGATGATGTAGCCCTTCTCCGCCCTGAGCACGTGCATGGCCTCGGTGCCGTAGGCGCAGCCGCCAGCCTCGAGGACCCTGCTCCAGATCGCTTCCCAGACGGCGCGGCCGAAGTCGGCCGGCACGTTGACCTCGTATCCGAGCTCGCCCGTGAAGCTGACGCGGAACAGCCGGGTCGGCACGCCGCAGATCCGGCCTTCGCGCATGGCCATGTGCGGGAACGCCTCGCACCGGAGGTCGATGCCCTCGACCAGCGGCGCCAGCACGTCACGCGCCCGTGGACCCTGCACGGCGATGACGGCCCATTGCTCTGTCGTCGAGGTGAGCCAGACCTTCAGCTCCGGGAACTCGGTCTGAAGATAGTCCTCCATCATGGCGAGCACCCGCGGCGCGCCGCCGGTCGTAGTCGTGACGTGGAAGCGGTCGGGCGCGACGCGCGCCGCGACGCCGTCGTCGATCACGTAGCCCGCCTCGTTGAGCAGCAGCCCGTAGCGGCAGCGGCCCGGCTGCAGCTTCCGCCATGGGTTGACGTACATGCGCTCGAGGAGCTCGGCGGCGTCGGGACCCACGACCTCGATCTTGCCGAGCGTCGAGGCGTCGAGCAGCCCGACGCACGCGCGGGCCGTGCGGCACTCGCGCGAGACGGCGGCATGCATGTCCTCTCCGGCGCGCGGGAAGTAGCGGGCGCGCTTCCACAGGCCGACGTCCTCGAACACGGCCCCTTTCTCAACGGCCCAGGAATGGATCGGCGTGGTGCGCACGGGATCGAACAGCTCGCCGCGATTGTGCCCGGCGAGGACGCCGAACGTCACCGGCGTATAGGGCATGCGGAACGTGGTCAGTCCGACGGCGGGCACCGGGGCGGCGGTCGCCTTCGAGACGATCGCGAGGGCGTTGACGTTGGAGGTCTTGCCCTGGTCCGTCGCCATGCCCGTCGTCGTGAAGCGCTTGACGTGCTCGATGGAGCGGAAGCCCTCGCGCGTGGCGAGCTCGAGGTCCTTGGCCGTGACATCGTTCTGGAAGTCGACGAAGGCCTTGACGCGCGCCGGGTCGCGGTGGTGCGGGCAAGCCCCCAGCACGCCGTGCCAGGAGTGCGCCAGCTCCTCGACGGCGGGACTGGGCGCGCCGTTGGGCGTGAAGCCGGCCTTCATCGCTGCGACACGGCCAGCGGCAGCGCCGTCCGCAAGCGCCGCCGCGAGCCCGAACACGCCGCGGCAGGCGCCGGCCGACCGCTCGCGCTGCGCATGGGCGCCCGGCAGGAACGCCTGCGCGTCCTCGCTCCACACCACCTTGCCGCGCGACTGCGAATGGAGGTGCACCGAGGGTGTCCAGCCACCCGACATCAGCAAGAGGTCGCAGGCGATCTCCTCGCCAGGGACGACCTCGCCGCCCGCTGTGAGCGATCCGAGGCGAACCGCCGAGACTCGCAGCCGACCCCGCGTGCCGGTGACCGTCGTCGCGCCCGCGACCCGGATGCCGGCGCGGCGCACCGCGTCCGCTGCGGCGCCGGCCGGATCGCTGCGCAGGTCGGCGACGAGGCGAACGTCGACGCCGGCCTCTCGCAGGGCCAGCGCCGCCTCGTAGGCCGTGTCGCACGCCGTGAAGACCACCGCACGCGTGCCGGGCCGGACGCCGTAGCGGGCGACATGGGTCCGCGCCGCATCGGCCAGCATGATGCCCGGCCGGTCGTTGTCGGGAAACACCAGCGGCCGCTCGATGGCTCCGGCGGCGATCACCACCTCTCTCGCCCGCACCTGCCAGAGCCGCTCGCGCGGCATGTCCGTGTGGGGCGAGGCGAGATGATCCGTGACGCGCTGCTGCAGGGCGACGAAGTTGTCGGCGAAATAGCCGAAAGCCTGCGTCCGCGGCAGCAGCGTCACGTTGGGCCGGCCCGCGAGCGAGGCCAGCGCCCCGTCCAGCCACTGGGCCGCGGGCCGCCCGTCGATGCGCGAGAGGGTGTCTGCCAGCAGCGACCCGCCGAGCTCGGCCTGCTCGTCGCACAAGATGACCTGCGCGCCGGCAGCGGAGGCGGCCATGGCGGCGGCGATCCCCGCCGGCCCGGCGCCGATGACGAGCACGTCGGAATGGACGAAGCGGCTCGCGTAGTGGTCGGGATCGGGTGCTGCAGGCGCACGACCGAGTCCGGCGGCGCGGCGGATCACTGGCTCGTAGATCGACTTCCAGGCCCGCGTCGCCCCGAGGACGCTCGGGCCCATGAACGTCTTGTAGTAGAAGCCGGACGGCAGAAGGGGCCAGAAGAGGTCGTTCACCGCGTTGGCGTCGAAGGCCAGCGACGGCCAGCGGTTCTGGCTCACGGCGACGAGGCCGTCGTAGATCTCCACCTGCGTGGCGCGCAGGTTGGGCGTCTCGCGGCCGTTCGGCCCGGTGACGCCGACCAGCGCGTTCGGCTCCTCCGACCCGGCCGCGATCGGTCCGCGCGGGCGGTGGTACTTGAAGGAGCGCCCCATCAGGTGGACGCCGCTGGCGAGCAGCGCCGAGGCCAGCGTATCGCCAGCGAACCCGGTGTAGCTCTTGCCGTCGAACGTGAAGCGGACCGGCCGCGTACGGTCGATGCGTCCGCCGGCAGCGGTCCGGAACGCCGGATGGCTCATCGGCGCTCCTCCCTGGCCGCGGCGACGGCGGCCGGGTCGGGCCGCGCCTCGCCGGCCTTGTAGGTCAGCAGGATGCGGTCGGAGACCGTATCCCTGACGGCGTTGAAGAAGCGGCCGCAGCCGTGCACGTGCCGCCAGCGCTCGTAATGGATGCCTTTCGGGTTGGACCGCATATAGAGGAAGTCGGCCCACTCCTCATCGTTCAGCGAGGTGGGATCGCGCGGCCGCGCGACGTGCGCCTCGCCGCCGTAGCGGAACTCGATCTCGGGCCGCGCCTCGCCGCAGCAGGGGCAGGGGATCAGCAGCATGACAGACCTGCGTTCTTCCAGTTCATTTCGATTGGCCGTTTATCATCCCAACTTAAGCCGTCGCGCCGCGCGCGGGGGCGGAGAGCGGGCAACTGTCGTCCCTGCAACGGGCGTTCCCGTCGCCGGGGGTCAGCCGCTCACCGGCCTTGCCGACCCTCGATGACGAAACGGGTGCAGCAGAGGTCGCCCCGGATTCTTGGGGCTTGGGAGCTCGTGTTCAGCCAGGTTTCGCTGCAGGCCGCGCAGGGTCCGGCCCCGTCTTGCCCGTTGAAACGCATCACAGATTTCCGCCTCCGCGGAAATGACGGATTGGGTGGGCGTTACGGTGGTGCCATGCGGCCGCACACCTGCTTGGCGGCACCGTTTCATTCCCATCCGCCCGCCCACACTCACCGTCATACCCGCGCAGGCGGGTATCTGCGATCCGCCACCACTTTGCTTCGGCGGGACGGGGTTTGATGCCTTGATGCTCGCGAGCCAGTGGGACACCGGACCTCCTGATTAACCACGTTTCGTTTCAGACCCGCAGGCTCTGACCCCCTTCGCCCCGTTCTCGTTTCAGAGCCTTTGGCCCTGGGCCCGGGGCAACCGCGCGGAACAATTCGGCGGTGCTCAGGGTCGGACGTTCCAGGGCGCGCGGTTTCCGGGATGACAGCAAGCGCTAGTGTCCCCCAACCAACGCCTGCTTCCCGTCATCCCGGACCAGGGAGCGAAGCGACCGCCGATCCGGGATCCAGCGCAAGACGCGTCCGGAGGACACGAAATGAGCGCGCCTTCGGCACTTCTCATGCTGGATCCCGGATCTCCTCGCCACCGAAGGGTGGCTCGTCGTCCGGGATGACGGCGAGGAATCAAGCGCAAAATCCACAACACTCATCCTTCCAAATTCGAGCTCCGCTGGCCCTCAGTGCGCGACGGCGGCGGCAGCCGCCTCGTCGATCAGCCGGCCGGTGCGGAAGCGGTCGAGTGTGAAGGGCGCGGCGATCGGGTGCGGCTCGCCGCGGGCGATGGTGGCGGCGAAGATGTGGCCCGAGCCGGGCGTCGCCTTGAAGCCGCCGGTGCCCCAGCCGCAGTTGACATAGAGGCCCGGCACGGGGGTCATGCCGATGATCGGCGAACGGTCCGGCGTCACGTCGACGATGCCGCCCCAGTTGCGCAGCATGCGCATACGCCGGAACATCGGGAACAGCTCGCAGATGGCGTCGAGGGTATGCGTGGTGATGTGCAGGCCTCCGGTCTGGCTGTAGGACACGTACTGATCCGTGCCGGCGCCGATGACGAGCTCGCCCTTGTCGGACTGCGAGACGTAGGCGTGCATGCCGTTCGACATGACCACGCACGGGAAGACCGGCTTCACCGGCTCCGAGACCAGGGCCTGCAGCGGGTAGCTCTCGAGCGGCATCCTGAAACCGGCCATGGCGGCGACGACGCTCGTATGGCCCGCCGCGACCACACCGACCTTGCCGGCCCTGATTAGCCCGCGTGTGGTCTCGACGGCTTCGACCGCCCCGCCGGCTCCGCGGCGGATGCCGGTCACCTCGCAGTTCTGGATGATGTCGACGCCAAGCCCGTCGGCTGCGCGCGCGTAGCCCCAGGCGACGGCATCGTGGCGTGCCACGCCGCCACGGCGCTGCAGAGCCGCGCCGAGCACCGGATAGCGGACCGAGGACGTGATGTTGAGCGGCGGGCAGAAGGCCTTGGCCTCCGCCGGCGTCAGCCACTCGTTGTCGATGCCGGCGAGCCGGTTGGCGTGCACGTGGCGCTTGAACACCTGGATGTCGTGCACCGTATGGGCCAGCATCATGACGCCGCGCGGCGAGTACATGACGTTGTAGTTGAGCTCGTCGGACAGCGTCTCCCACAGCTTGACCGCGTGCTCGTAGATCGCCTCGCTCTCCTCCCAGAGATAGTTGGAGCGGATGATCGTCGTGTTGCGGCCGGTGTTGCCGCCGCCGAGCCAGCCCTTCTCGATGACGGCGACGTTCCTGACGCCGTGCTCCCTGGCGAGATAGTAGGCCGTCGCCAGCCCATGCCCGCCGGCACCGACGATCACCACGTCGTAGGCCGGCTTCGGCTCGGGGTCGCGCCACTGCCGCGGCCATCCCTTGTGGGCCTGCGCCGCCTGCCTCAGCAGGTTGAAGACCGAGTATCGCAACGGATCGCTCCCCTTCGCCTAGATGCGCGCCGGATGTCGGCTCGTCAAGAGAGTGCCTCATGGTCGCGCGCAAACCACCGCCTGCCCATGCGTCGCCCTGTCCGCAGCTGAGCGACATGCCGACCATGAAACGCCGCGCCTCAGCACAATCTCGGCGACGATCTCATAACGTTCGGGCTCTCAACGAAACGGCGATCCACAAGGCGCCGAGGACATGACAAAGCTCCTCAGAACCCGAACAGAACGAAAGGCAGATACGTGGCTGTGGCCGGCACCAAGCCAACAATGACCAAAACAATAACCAGGATTCCAACGAACGGCATAACTCCCCGGGCCATGTGGCCATAGCTAATTTCGCGCGGAGCTATCGCGCGGAGGTAAAATATCGTCGGAGCCATTGGCGGAGTCAGATAGCTCGTTTGTATTGCCACAATGGCCATGACTGCGAACCATACGAGATCCACTCCGGCATCTCGGAGCATGGGCGTAAAGATCGGGATGCAGATCAACACGATGGTCACCCAATCAAGCACGAAGCCGGAAATGATGATGATAAAGAGGAACAGCATCATCATCGCGGTGGCCGATAGCCCCGCAGCTTCGACGATGTCGCGCACCAGCTGATTGCCGCCACCGACAATGAAGACGGACGAGAACATCATGCCGCCAACGACGATCAGCAAGATCATCGCGTTCAGGGTAACGGTCTTGTGGGCCACCTCCCCCAGGATCTCGAGGTTGAACCGGCCATAGAGCATGGTCAAAATCATGGCGCCCAGCGCGCCAACCGCCGCCGCTTCCGTGGGCGAGGCGATCCCGGCCAGGATCGAGCCCAACACGGCTGTGACGAGCAGGGTGGCCGGGACCAGGGCGCTGACCGTCACCGCAAGCTTCCTGCCCAGAGGTATCTCCACGTCCGATTTGCTCAGAGGCGGCCCGTCCTGCGGGCGCAGCCAGCAGCGAAGCATGATGTAGAGTATGAAAAGCGTGACCGTCAGCAGGCCGGGAATCAAAACGCCTGCGAAGAGGTCGCCGACGGATACGCTTCCGACGCCGGCGTAAATCACGACCAGGACGGACGGCGGGATCAGTGTGCCGAGCGATCCGCCGGCGCAGATTGTCCCGGAGATCAGGTCCTTGCTATAGCCGTAGCGGAGCATCGGCGCGATCGCCATAAGGCCGACGACCACCTCGACCGCACCGATGATGCCTGTCGAAGCAGCGAAGATCGCGCACATCGCGATGACCGCGACGGCCAAACCCCCCGGCAAACGGCCGAGCCAGAGCTGCATGGCATTAAACAACCGCTCGGCGATCCCCGACCGCTCGAGCATGACGCCCATGAAGATAAACAGCGGCACGGCAGCGAGTGTATAATTCGATGCAACCTCATAGAACCGCCCATAGAACTGTTGGCCGAGATGGGAGCCGAACAGTGGCAGTCCAAACAGCAGCGATACGACGATGAGGGAATAGGCAACCGGCAGCCCGGCAAGTATAGCGCCGAAGAGCGCAACGAACATGAGCCACGGCGGCAACGGTTCCATCGGTTAGACCTTCAGGTCGCCAGACGGCGTGTCAACTGAATCGGGCCTGGCGACTCCCATGGCGTGGCGTGAAGTTGTGGCCAGAAGCTGGAGGCAGAAAACCACGAGGCCCACTGCAATAGCTGTGTAGAAGGGCCACATGAGCGGCGCCCACGGACTGACCGGCTCCACCTCGCCGGTGCGCGCAGCGTTCAGCGCTCTGCGGCACGCGTCATAAGTTATCCAGATCATGCAAGGCGTGACGATGCCGCCGGTGACCAGCAGATTGACGATGTGCTGAGCGCGCACCGGCATCCGGCTGGAGAGGAAGTCAATGCGAACTTGGCCGTTTTCCTGCGTCGTCAGCCCGATTGCCAGGACGAAAACGCTCCCGGTGAGCATGTAAGACGCGTCAAACGCCCAAAGCGTTGGTGCCGCAAAGACGTATCTGGCCACAACCTCGTAGCACACCGCCGCGATGAGGACGAAGATCGTGGCCATTGCGAGTCGGCTGGTCCACGACGAGATGCGGTCGATGACGCCTAGAAGTCCTCTCATGGCACCTTCCCCGAGCGGTGGCCGCCGCCCCGCATTTCCCAGCGGGACGGCGGCCCTTCCAGTATCAAAGGTTAGTCGCGGTCCAGAGCTCGATAGTGCGAGTTCTGGCGCCAGGCCTGATGGAAGGTGTCATAGGACGCGAAGATGCGCTGGGCCCACGTGTTGCCCCCGGCTGCCTTTGCCTCGCCCTGCTTTCGCATCCACTCGCGTCCGGCTTCCTCGATCTTGCGCACGCAAGCCGGATCAAGCTCAATGATCTCGTTCTTGCCCGACTTGAAGGCTTTCATGGCTTCGATGTCCGCCGCGCCAAACTTCAGATAGCTTTGAAAGGTCGTCAATTCGGCCGCGGCCTCGAGCTGAGCTTTCCGGTGCGCCGGAAGGGCATCCCACACTTCAGCCTTGACCACCACTTCCCAGGGGAAGGATTTTGCGTGTATGCCAGGAACGATAATGTAGCGCGCGATGCGATGGAAACCCTCGACGATATTGGCGCCGGGCGTTGCCCATTCGAGCGAGTCGATACCCTTTCGCTCGAGCATCGTGAAGATTTCGCCGGCCGGAACGACGATTCCCGTGCCGCCGAACGTCTCGTTCAGGATCGTCGCCCAGGATCCGGCCGTGCGATGCTTGAGGCCTTTCAGGTCTTCGCAGGTGCGGATGGCACGGTTGGATTGAGCGAAAATCTCCGTTGTGCCGATGCCTGCGATCAGCGGATGGAGGCCCATCGTCTCGCGGCGGAACTGGGTCCACAGTTCCTTGCCGCCGCCCTTATAGAGCCAGTGCAGCATCGCTTCCGCCGCCATACCTCCGGGATGGCTCCCGAGAACTGCGTTCGCGGGGTCCAGGTTGACGAGATATGAGCCCGACGAATGTCCCGCATCAATGGTGCCGTCCTGGACCGCCTCGTGAATCCGCAGCGGCGGCACGAGAACGCCCGCGCCATACACCTCGATCTTGACTTCGCCTCCCGTCAGCTTATCGACGTTCTCGGCGAAAATCCTCATGAAGGCTTCGTAGAGAAAGTTGCCTTCGGGCACCGGAGCGGCCGTTCGCCATACGATCTTTTCAGCCTGCGCTGCCGGCCCATGCATCGTACAGAAGCCAGCTGCCAGCGCTGCTGCGTAACCGAGTTTCCTCCACTTCATGATTGTCTCTCCTTGCTTCGTAATGAAACTTCAATGCGCCTCAATCTCTCGTTCCGATTTTTGTGGGCGCGGGTTCAGCCCGATGAGGCCATCGTGGACGCCTTTGCCGCTGCAGCCTCCAATCCCGCCGCAACCGACTCGTTGAAGCCGAGGCTCAACATGGCTTGCAGTGCTGCGGCAGTGGTGCCGCGATAGTCGATCATCGCCTGTACGATCTCGGCCGTATCGTCGTCCTCACCGGCGAAGAGCTGGCTCGCCCCTGCCACCACGCCTCTGGCAGCGCGCTTTGCGAAGTCGCGCGGCAAGCCCTGCGCCACGGCATGGGCGATCAGGGCTTCGGCGAGCAGTGCCGGGAAGGCGGCGCCCGAGCCGGTCATCCCGACGCAATAATCGATGTGGGACTCCAGCGGCACCTCGGCGGCATCTCCGCAGGCCTCGAAGAGCGCCTGGACAAGCCTCTTGCCTTCAGGCGAAACGGACGGCGTCGCGAACCACGGCGTGAAGGAGCGGCGGATGGCGGCGGCGGCATTGGGAATCGAGCGGACCACGTCGCTCGTTCCGGTCCGCTCCGAGATCGTCTGCGCCGTCACGCCGGCCATCACCGAGACGACGAGCTTGCCCCGCGTGTCAATACGTACGCCGGAGAGCTGCTCCGGGCGCACCGACAGCACGACCACGTCGGAACGTTCCACCAGCTCGCTGTTGTCCTTGGTCCACTGGGTGCCCGGAATTTCCGCCGTCCCGCGATTGTCCGAACGGCCGGACAGGATCAGCCGGCCAGGCTCCACCGCACCGCTGGCGACTGCCGCCCGCGCTATTGCATTTCCGAGCCAGCCATTACCGCCGATGATGCCTATCCGCGCGTCGATGGTCATGCGTTCGATGTCCCTCCCGCCGTTCAAACGATGCGCCGCGCTGGCGATCAAGAGCTGCACGACCTTGCGCGATGTGTCGGTCATGCGCTTCCTCGTAGGAGAGGGAGCAATGCACGATTTTCATTTGTAGACAACAGGTATTTTCTTTGGCTAAAGCTTGTTGCTGTCTGGAACGCGTTCGGCAGGTTGGTCAGGAGAAGGCTCTATGGGCGACCAAACGAGAAGCAGGAAGGCAACCTGCATCGAGGATCTGCGGACGCGGATCCTGACCCTGGCGCTCGAGCCCGGAAGCTATCTCGACGAAACTGAAATATCTGAATCGTATCAGATTTCCCGTCCGCCCCTGCGAGAGGCCCTGCGCCAGTTGGCCGGCGAAGGTTATGTCGTGCTGCACGACTACCGAGGGGCACAGGTCGCCCCGATGACGCACAAGACGATGAGGAATTTCTTCGTCGCAGCGCCCATGATCTACGCTGCCGTCACGCGCCTTGCCGCCGAGCATGCGACGCCTGCGCAGATCATGCGCCTCAAGGACACGCAGCTTCTGTTTCGCGCCGCTATCCGCAACGGCGACGCCGCCGAGCGGGCGCTGATGAACGAACGCTTCCATGCCGTCATCGGCGAAATGGCGGACAACGAATACCTCACACCGAGCCTCCGGCGGCTCCTGATCGACCACACGCGGATAGGCATGACCTTCTACAACCCGCGCAGCCGCGCCCTTGCCGAACAGCGCGCCGTGGCCGCCGACCAGCACGACGAGTTCATCGCGCTCATCGAGGCGGGCAACGCCGATGCCGCCGCCGAGCTTGCGATCGCGCATTGGGAACTGTCGCGCACCGAGATCGAAAGTTTCGTCACGCCCGCCGGCATCCACGTTCCGCTGGGCCGCGCGCCGGGCGCATCCAAACGGAGGGGAGCTTCATGAGGTTCGAGGGCATCTACACCCCCGTGATTACGCCCTATCGAGACGACGGCACGATCGACCGTGACGCCTTCGCCGCGATCATCGAGCACCTGATCGCCTCAGGTGTTCACGGCATCGTCAACGGCGGCTCGACCGGCGAATACTATGCCCAGTCGATGGAGGAGCGGGTCGAGATGGCCACGCTCGCCGGGGAGGTCATCGGTGGCCGCGTGCCGCTCATCGTAGGCACCGTCGCCATCCGCCTTCCCGATTCGATCATAATGGCAGAGGCCGCGGCCAAGATCGGTGCCGATGGAATCATGGTGGGCTCACCGCCCTACGCGGTGCCGACCGAGCGCGAGAATGCGCTCAACGCGCTTGCCATCGACCGGGCCGCCGACCTTCCGATCCTGCTTTACAATTATCCCGGCCGCACGGGCATCAACATGGGGGAGGAGTTCCTCGACCGCGTCGGCCGCAGCCGCAATTTCTGTGCGATCAAGGAAAGCTCGGGCGACATCAACCGCGTCCATCTGCTCGCGCGCGACTATCCTCATATCCAGATGTCGTGCGGGATGGATGACCAGGCGCTCGAATTCTTCGCCTGGGGCGCGCGGAGCTGGGTTTGCGGCGGGTCCAACTTCCTGCCGGCCGAGCACATCGCGCTGTGGAAGGCGTGTGCTGTCGAGAAAGATTTCGACAAGGGACGACGGATCATGTCGGCGCTGATGCCGCTCATGCGCGTCCTCGAACAGGGCGGGAAGTTCGTTCAATGCATCAAGCACGGCTGCGATATGGCGGGGAACCGCGCCGGGCAACCGCGTCCGCCGTTGAAGGTTCTCAACAAGGACGACAAGCGGCAGCTTGAACAGGTGGTGCGGGTGTTGAAGCGCACCGTGGCCGAGATCGAAGCGGAGACATGAGCATGGCCAATCTTCTGACGACCGAGGAATACAAGGCCATCGCCGCCGGTTTGAGCCTTCCGGCGCAGGCTTTCATCGACGGCAGCTTCCGTCCTGCAAAATCGGGCAAGACGTTCGACACGATCAACCCCGCAACCGGGAAGGTGCTGGCCAAGATCGCCGCCTGCGGGGAGGAGGACGTGGATTTCGCGGTGGAGAAGGCGCGCGATGCCTTCGAGGACGGTCGCTGGTCGCGGCTCCATCCCGGCGAGCGCAAGGCGGTGCTGATCCGGCTTGCCAAGCTCATCAAGCGGAATACGCGAGAGCTTGCTGTCATGGAAAGCCTCGACAGCGGCAAGACGATCTACGACTGCGAAACGGTGGACGTGCCCGAGACGGTCCACTGCCTGACCTGGCATGCTGAGCTCATCGACAAGGTCTACGATTCCGTCTCTCCCGCATCGGATAACCATATCGCGATGATCGTGCGCGAGCCGGTGGGCGTCGTCGGCCTCGTGCTGCCGTGGAACTTTCCGCTGCTGATGCTCGCCTGGAAGATCGGGCCCGCCCTGGCCGCCGGTTGCTCGGTCGTCGTGAAGCCGGCGAAGGAGACCTCGCTCACCGCTCTGCGGGTCGCCGAGCTCGCGATGGAAGCGGGGGTGCCGCCCGGCGTCCTCAACGTGCTGACCGGAACCGGGCCGGATGTGGGCGAACCTCTTGGCCGGCACATGGACGTCGACAAGATCTCCTTCACCGGGTCGACCGAAACCGGCCGGCTTTTCCTGCGATATGCCTCGGAATCGAACCTCAAGGAAGTCACGCTGGAGATGGGCGGCAAGAACCCCGCCGTCGTGCTCCACGATGCCGAGAACCTCGACCGCGTCGCCGCCCATATCGTCAACGGCGCCTTCTGGAACATGGGCGAGAACTGCTCGGCCATCTCGCGGCTCATCGTGCAGAAGGGCATCAAAAACGCGCTCTTGGAGCGCGTCCTCGCCCATGCGCGCGAATGGCCGATGGGTGATCCCCTGAATCCTGAAAACCGCGTCGGCGCACTCGTCTCGGCGGCGCATTTCAACAAGGTCTGCTCCTACCTGGAAAAAGGGCCCACGGTGCTGATGGGCGGCAAAGCCAGTGACGGTTTTGTCGAACCGACGGTGCTCGACGTGACCGAGTCCGACGCGCGACAAGCGCGCGAGGAGATCTTCGGACCGGTCCTCTCGGTCCTGACGGTCGAAAGCTTTGACGAGGCCATTGCCCTGGCGAACGACACTCCGTATGGGCTGACCGCGTCGATCTTCACCTCGAACGTGAAGCGGGCGCTGCGCGGCGCGCGGGCGATCCGCGCGGGCACGGTCACGGTGAACAGCTTCGGCGAAGGCGATATCTCGACACCGTTCGGCGGTTTCAAGGCCTCAGGGTTCGGCGGCCGCGACAACGGCATACAGGCGCACGACCAGTACACGCAGATCAAGACGATTTGGGTTGACCTTTCCGACGACGCCGACGAGGCCGTTGCTTGACGATCAGAACCGCGCGGCGATTGCCGGTCCACCGAGGGGCGGCCGCCTGGAGTTCCATCCTGCCGGGGCAGGAAGCGCCCGACCTGCTCACCACGAAACTGACCGCCGATTTCGCGGTGATCGGCGCGGGGTTCGCCGGCCTTTCCGCGGCAAGACGGTTGATGCAGCTCAACCGGGGCGCCCGGATCGTCGTGCTGGAGGCCGGACGGCTGGCCGAGGGCGCGTCTGGTCGCAATTCAGGTTTCATGATCGACCTGCCGCATGACATTTCTTCGGACAACTATACCGGGCAGGTGGCGGAGAGCGACCGGGGGATGATCGCGCTCAACCGCAGCGCGATCGCGTTCGCGCGCACAGCGGTCGAGGACTATGGGATCGATCCGGCCTTCTTCGATCCCTGCGGCAAGGTGAACGGTGCGGCGAGTGCGGCCGCCGATGCCCACAACCGCAGCTATGCCGCCCATCTCGCCCAACTCGGCGAGCCGAGCGAGGCGCTTGACGCCAAGGCAATGCACGAGCTGACCGGCAGCCGCCATTACATCTCGGGACTCTACACGCCGGGAACGGTCATGCTGCAACCCGCAGGCTACATCCGTGCGATCGGCGCCGGTCTGCGTCGCGACGGGGCCCGGGTCTGCGAGAACTCGCCTGTGCGCGAGATTTCGCGGACCGGATCGGAATGGGTGTTGACCACCCCGAAGGGGAGAGTGACTGCGGGAAAAGTGATCCTTGCGAACAATGGTCACCTGGAAAGCTTCGGCTTCGCGCAGCGCAGGCTGATGCACATCTTCCTTTATGCCTCGATGACCGTCGATCTCGACGCGGAGACATTGACGAAGCTCGGCGGACGACCGCGATGGGGGATCACGCCCTCGGACCCGATGGGCACTACGATGCGTCGGATCGACACCGTTCAGGGCGGCAACCGGATCCTGACACGCACCTGCTCGAGCTTTCGCCCGGGAATGGAGGCAAGCGCCGCAGCCCTCGAGCGCGCCGCGCGCGTGCATCGGCAGAAATTCGCCGACCGTTTCCCGGCGCTGAAAGACGTGCGGATGGAATACAGTTGGGCAGGCCACATCTGCCTGAGCCGGAACGGTGTCTCGGTCATGCGTGAGCTGGAGCCCCGCCTTTTCGCCGCCTGCGTCCAGAACGGGCTCGGCACCACCAGGGGGACATTAACGGGTGTCGCGGCCGCGGAGCTCGCCAGCGATCAGGCCAGCGCGATCTCTCGCCATTTCTCCGCGGAAGAGGCTCCCACGAAGCTCCCCCCACCACCCTTCGCGGAGATCGGCGCGAACATCTATCTGCGCTGGAGGGAATGGCAGGCAGGCAGGGAATGACGAGCTGAACGCGTGGCTGCCCGATCGCTGCATCGCCGCCGGTGTCCGACGGCGACCGCCGGATGGTCAATATCCCGAGCGATGCTCAGCGATCGCCTCCCTCGATGGAACCCTTTCCGGGCCAACTCGACCAGAAGTCCGCGTTACGCCTGCGCCCCACCTGGCCGAAGCGGTTGCCTCGCGATAAAGCTAATAATAGCAGTGTCGCAGAAGATAAGGCGAGATGCTTCTCCAGCGATGGCCTTCCGGCCGGGACAGCCCGCCGCGATGTGCCCCGCAACGTCGATCTGAGACAAGGCACGCGTTGCCTTACCGGAGATGGACACCCATGCCCGCGTCAGCCGCCGATCAGTCCGCGACGCATACGGTCGGCTTCCTGCTCACGCCCGAATTCTCGATGATCGCGTTCACCTCGTCGATCGAGCCGCTGCGCCTCGCCAACCGGGTGAGCGGCAGGAGCCTGTTCGACTGGCGCATCTATTCCGCCGACGGGGCGCCGGTCGCCGCCTCGAACGGGATCCGGATCGAGGTGAACGGCTCGTTCTGCCAGGTCGGGCCGATGCCGGAGATCATCGTCTGCTCCGGCGTCGACGTGCAGGCGCACGACCATTCGCTGCTGATCTCGCGCCTGCGCCGGCTCAGCTTCTACGGCGTGTCGATCGGGGCCGTCTGCACCGGCACCTACATTCTCGCCAAAGCCGGCCTGCTCGACGGCTATCGCTGCACGATCCATTGGGAGAACTGTAATTCCTTCCGCGAGGAGTTCCCGCACATCGAGCTCACGGAGGAGCTGTTCGAGATCGACCGCAACAGGTTCACCTGCGCCGGCGGCACCGCGGCCATCGACATGATGCTGTCGCTGATCGCCGATCGGAAGGGCAGCGAGACTGCCGCCCTGGTCACGGATGAGCTGATCCATCACCGCATGCGGCAGGCCCACGAGCGCCAGCGCATGGACCTGCGCGCCCGCCTGGGGGTGGCCAACCCCAAGATCCTTGCCGTCGCGGCCATCATGGAGCGCAACCTCGAGGAGCCGCTGACGTGCTCCGCGCTCGCCAGGAAGGCCGGCCTGTCGGCGCGGCAGCTCGAGCGCCTGTTCCGCAAGTACATCGGCGAGACGCCGACCCGCTACTACCTCGGCCTGCGGCTGGAACGGGCGCGGCAGCTCCTGCTGCAGACGAGCATGCCTGTGCTGTCGATCGGGCTCGCCTGCGGGTTCGTCTCCGCCTCGCACTTCTCGAGCAGCTACAGCCAGCACTTCGGCAAGACCCCGTCCGAGGAGCGGCTGGGCTCCCGCCGGCGCCGGCCGGAGAAGGACGAGGCGGTCGCCGACGGGACGATCGCTCCTGCGGCGCCGGACCACGAAGCGGACGGAGCCGTCGTCGGGTCGTGAGCAGGAGCCCTTCCGGTTGAGATCGAACCGGTAGCAGAGGTCGCTTCTCCCTCCCGTTGCGTTGCGGGGAGGAGTTGTGGGTGGGGGTTCCTCCGCATCAACGTCTCAGTTGTGGCCCCACCCCACCCGCGCGGCGTTCGCCGCGCCGCCCTCCCCGTCCAGGGGAGGGCTTGAGCCGTCCCGCTCGTCTCCCCTCCCCCTTGCAGGGACGGGTCGGGGGTGGGGGTACCTCTTGCACCAACGTCCAATTGATGGCCCCACCCCACCCGCGAGGCCTTCACGAGCGCCGCCCTCCCCGTCCAGGGGAGAGCTGATCGAACCCACTCCCAGCACCGGCGCTTCGGCAGGCTGACGGAGAGGGGCGCAGGGGCGGCGACGCTTGTGCCCGTCCCGCTCGCGCGATCGAGGCCGGGCAGCGCGGCTCGTCCCGAATTCTGCCGCAACTCGCAATCAGAGTTGCGGCAGCAATCGTGGGGGGCAGAATGAAAAAAGCTTGCCTGGCCGGAGCTCTGGCGGTGGTTTTCGCCGCGGCGGTTTCGCTCGTCGGTGCTTATTCCGGCGGCATCGCCGCCACGACTGCAGGGCTCGGCACGAGCAGGGCGGTGGAAAAAATCAACTGGTACGATATCGGCGGCGCCACGCTCGAGGAGCTGCGCAAGGAGGTCTTCACGCGCGGACCCTACGACAAGTTCAAGGGCCAGCGCTTCGCCGGCTGGACGGAATGGCGGATCCAGTGGTGGTTCGAGCGCCGCAGCGTGCCGCAGGGATGCGCTCCCGGCAAAGCCGTGACCGAGACCCGCATCACCTACACGCTGCCGCGCTGGGCCGGTGCGGACGGGGCCCCGCCAGAGCTGAACGACACCTGGAAGCGCTTCGTCGAGGCGCTGAGGCTGCATGAGGAGGGCCACGGCCGGCTGGCTCGCGAGCTCGCCGGCAAGATCGAGCTCGCCATCGAGAGCATGCCCCCGGAGCCCACGTGCGAGGAGCTGGAGCACCAGGTCGGCGTGCTCGCCAACCGCATGATCCTCGAGGACAAGGAGCAGATAGCCTACGACGTCGAGACCGGCCACGGCCACAGCCAGGGCGCCGCTTTCCCGCGCGTCGTGGTGCGCGCACACGAGCCGCTGGACGGCCCTTCTCAGGAGCGGGTCACCTCGAAGTAGGCGCTCATGCCCGCCATCTGGTGCTCCAGCATGTGGCAATGGAGCATCCACTTGCCGGGATTGTCGGCGAGGAATGCGACCGTCATCTCCTCGCGGGCCTCCATCAGCACGGTATCGCGGAACCACGGCTTGACGGCGCCGCGCGTCCTGGCCGTCACCAGCATGTGATGGCCGTGGATGTGCATCGCATGCGGCCAGGCCGTGTCGTTGACCATTTCGATCACGACGGGACGTCCGGCCGCGACGGTGAGCATCGGCTCGCTGTGGTTGTTCGCCTTGCCGTTGAACGCCCACACCATGCGATGCTTCTGGGCGAGCTCGCGCAGGCTATGGTACTCGCCCTTGAACCGCGCGCCGGCCATGCGGCTCATGGCGCCGCCTTCCATGAGCAGCGCGAACACCAGCGGGTCCTGGCCGAGGTCAGGCGCCCGCACCGGGTTGCGGGGCAGGCTGACGGGCGCGTCGAGGAGCTTGTCGCGGGCGCGCTCGCCTTCCGCCAGCGCGAAGTGGGCGAGTGAAACCGGCTGCCGCGAAACCTCCTTGACCGCCGCCCGCGACCCCGGCCCGCCTGCCATGTCGAGCACCAGATCGGCGCGGCCCGACGGCGGAACCACGAGCGTGCCATCGCCCGGCAGCGGCTCGGGAGCGATGGGCTGGCCATCGACGGCGACGACCTGCGCGCGGGCCTCCTCGAACGTGAGCTCCAAGACGCGGGCGTTGCAGGCGTTGCAGAGCCTCACCCGCAACCGCTCGCCGGCGCGCGCCGGCAGCTCGGGCGCCACCCGGCCGTTGACGGTGAGCAGGTTGCCGATGCGGCCGGCGTGGGCGGCATCGAACAGATGCTCGAGGCTGCGGGTCTCGATCGCCCCGTCGGCATCGAGCCGCCAGTCGTCGATCACGAGCGAAACCTCGCGATCGACGGCGGCCGGCTCCGGCTCCTCGACGATGAGGAGCCCGTAGAGGCCGCGATCCTGCTGCATCACCTGGTGCGCGTGCGGGTGATACCAGAACGTGCCGGCGTCCGGCGCCTTGAAACGGTAATCGAAGGATTGCCCCGGCATCACCGGATGCTGTGTCAGGTGCGCCACCCCGTCCATGGCGTTGTCGATGCGGATGCCGTGCCAGTGGATCGTGGTCGGCTCGCCGATGCCGTTGGTCAGCCGTGCGAGGACATCGGCGCCCTGGCGGACACGGATCTCTGGACCAGGTACGCTGCCGCCGTAGCCCCAGACGGGCGTCGCAGGGCCTTGCGGCAGGAAACGGGCCTCACCTGGCTTTGCCTCGAGGCTGACGGGATCGCCGGCCGCCCTGGCTTTGAGCCCACGGGGCAATAGCGCTGCACCGCCGAGCGCCGCCGCCGCGACCATGATGCTGCGACGCGTGAGAAAGGCGCCGCTCCGCACATCGAGGGTCATGCCACCTCCTTGGTCGCACCCCCGGGACAGGCCGCATGGTCGACTCTCTCGACGCGTGACGCAAGCGCTCATCGGTCCGAGTTGACCTCTAGCGTCTGCCCATGTTCCATGGCGGCACAACATTCCCGACCAGTCGAGAAAAATCCCATGGCACGCCCTCCCTCCGATCCCGTCGTCATCGCCTCGGCAGCGCGCACCGCCGTCGGCGGCTTCCAGGGTGCGTTCGCTTCCGTGCCCGCGCCTGAGCTCGGCGCCGTCGCGATCAGGGCCGCCGTGACGCGGGCCGGCGTCGAGCCGGGGGAGGTCGCCGAGGTGCTGATGGGATGCGTGCTGCCGGCTGGAATGGGGCAGGCGCCCGCGCGTCAGGCGTCCCGAGGCGCCGGGCTGCCGGACCACGTGCCCTGCACGACGGTCAACAAGATGTGCGGCTCCGGCATGAAGACGGTGATGATGGCCTACGAGAGCCTTCACGCCCGGCCGCACGACGTCATCCTCGCAGGCGGCATGGAGAGCATGACGAATGCGCCCTACATCCTGCCCAAGATGCGATCCGGGCAGCGGCTCGGCCATACCCAGGTCTATGACCACATGTTCCTCGATGGCCTGGAGGACGCCTACGACAAGGGCCGGCTGATGGGCACCTACGCGGAAGAGACGGCCGAGCGCTACCAGCTCACCCGCGAGGCGCAGGACGCCTTCGCCATCGAGAGCCTGAAGCGGGCCAGAACGGCGAACGAGGACGGCTCGTTCGCAGGCGAGATCGCCGCGGTCACGGTCAAGGGACGCAAGGGCACGATCGAGGTCACCCGGGACGAGCAGCCCTTCGCCGCCGACCCCGCCCGGATCCCGCAACTGAAACCTGCGTTCCGCGAGGGCGGGACGGTGACGCCAGCCAATTCGAGCTCGATCTCCGACGGCGCCGCCGCCCTCGTGCTGATGCGCGAAAGCGAGGCGCGGCGCCGCAAGCTCGCCCCGCTCGCCCGCATCGTCGGCGCTGCTACGCATGCGCAGGCTCCTGCCTGGTTCACGACGGCCCCGATCGGCGCGATCACGAAGCTGCTCGAGGTGACTGGCTGGCGCGCGCGGGACGTCGGCCTCTACGAGATCAACGAGGCGTTCGCCGTGGTGACGATGGCGGCCATGCGCGACCTCGATCTGCCGCACGACAAGGTGAACGTGCACGGCGGCGCGTGCGCGCTCGGGCACCCGGTCGGCGCCTCCGGCGCGCGCATCATCGTCACGCTTCTGTCCGCGATGGAGAAGTATGGCCAGACGAAGGGCGTCGCATCGCTTTGCATCGGCGGCGGCGAGGCGACCGCCATCGCGGTAGAGCGGGTGAGCTAGGCGCGATCGGCGCACCGATGCACATTGCATCCCGGCTCATATCCTTCGTCCTTCAGCCCTCGCATGTCGCGTTGCTCCTGATCGGCATCGGCGTCGTCCTCGTCTTCCGGCCCGGCACTGCCCGCCTCGGCAAAGTGCTGGCGGCGGTCGGCTTCGGGCTGATGCTCATGCTCGGGTTCTCGCCGCTGGGCCACGCCCTGCTGCTGCCGCTCGAGGAGCGATTTCCCCGCGGACCGATGCCCGCCGACGGCATCGCCGGGATCATCATCCTCGGCGGCTTCGAGGACGGCAGCGTCAGCCATGCCCGCGGGGCGCTGGCGCTGAACGAGTCGGCGGAACGCCTCGCCGAGGCGGTCGTTCTCGCCCGCAGCCTGCCGGAGGCAAAGGTGGTTTTCACCGGCGGCGTGGCCGACATCCTGCGCCGCGGCCGCGGCCGCGGCGGCGCGGCAGCCGTCAGCATGCACCTTCAGGCGGCGGGCATCGCTCCGCAGCGCATCGTTCTGGAAGGTCGTGCACGGAATACCTACGAGAACGCGGTCCTCACGCGAGAGCTCGTTACGCCGGCTCCCGGCGAACGCTGGCTGCTGGTGACCTCGGCCTGGCACATGCCGCGCGCCGTCGGGGCGTTCCGCCACGCCGGCTTCGATGTGATCCCCTGGCCGGTCGACTACCGGACGACAGGCGCGGACGACCTCCTGCAGCCGTTCGACTCTCTGACCGAGGGGTTGCGTCGGGTCGATGCGGCGACCCGCGAGTGGATCGGCCTCCTCGCCTACTGGCTGCTCGGCCGCTCGAGCGCCCTGCTGCCGGAGCCTCGTCAGGCGTAAGGCCTCACTTTTTGACCAGCGCCGGCGTTTCCGCGGCCGGCTTCGGCTGCAGCTCCTTGACGAGGTCGAATGACTTGCACCGCCTCTCGGCGAGCCGCCGATTGTAGGCCTCGACCACGGCGCGGTCGCGCCGGTAGTCTGCGTCCGGGTCGGCTCCGTGGCTGGTCCCGCCGAAGAGCGGCTTGGCGACCTGCTGGAATTGACGCGAGGCGAAGGAGCTCTTGCGGGAGAGCTCATAATCGCGGATCTGCAGGATACGGACCAGAGTGCGGCCCGTCAGCTTCTTGCAGTCGAGCGCCAGCTCGGAAGGGCTCAGGACATAGCTGCCGTCCGGCTGCAGGCCGGGCGTGACTGCCGCGGTGGCAGGAGCTGGAGGTTGCGCCGCATCCTCTTGCGAGGCTGCGACGGGACCTCCGGGCGCCAGGCCTCCAGGCTCCGCGCCGGCGCATGCGGCGGTGAGCGCGCCGACCGCCATGAGCAGCAGCCGTGGCTTGAGAATCGGCATGGGCGCCTCGATGATTGCACCGCTGAACTGACGGTCCCAAGCAGGCGGATTCGGGGCGAAGCTTGCTTGCGGCCCGGCGGCGGGACCGATATCAACAGCAGGAGCGATGGAGCAGGGAGGTGCCGATGCCGCAGCAGATCACGCTGGGTTACAAGGCCTTGGTTGCGGCAGCCAAATCGGAGATCAAAGAGTACACGGCGAGCGAGGCGATGGAGCTGGCGCGCCTGGCGGATATTCTTCTGGTCGATATCCGAGATCCGCGAGAGCTGGCGCGCGTGGGCAAGATCCCGGGCGCCTTTCACTGCCCGCGCGGCATGATCGAGTTCTGGATCGATCCGGAGAGCCCTTATTTCAAGCCGGTGTTCGGCGAGGACCGGACGTTCGTTTTCTTCTGTGCGGGGGGGATGCGGTCGGCGCTCGCCACCAAGACGGCCCAGGACATGGGGCTCGCGCCCGTAGCCCACATCATCGGCGGCTTCGACGCCTGGAAAGCGGCTGGCGGGCCGGTCGAGAAGCCCGACACGAGCGGTGCCAGGTGAGCGCCTCCGCCGAGGGACGGGTGGACTGCGAACCCCGAAATCTAATGCCTGGCGTGAAAGCCTTCCTTCAGCATGTCACGGAGCAACTCGTCGATTAGCTGCGTCGCCAGTGCATGGGCCGTGGGCGGGTCCATATGCTCGGCGAGCAATCTCATGCCCGCCATGATGGAGGCTCCGGCCTCCTCGATTTCCTCGACGTGCTGAACGCGTTGGGACCACATCGCATCGCTCCTCGTCTGCGATGGCTTTGCTGGCGGGAGAACGCCCGTGCCGGGAAATCGATCCCGGAGCCGCATGGGGCTGCCGCTCGAAGCGGCTTCAGATCTGCGTGACCTCCGCCATGGCGGCCAGCCGCGAGGGAGCGCGCTTGCGCAGCTCGAGCGGCAGCGCCTCGTTGATCCGCTTGAAGGTCGCCAGCGCCTGTCCCACGACCTGGTCCATATTATAGTAGCGGTAGGTGGCGAGGCGGCCTACGAACCAGACGTCTGAGCGCTTGCGCGCCAGCTCCTCGTACCGTTTGAAGAGAACGGCGTTCTGCGGCTGCGGCACGGGGTAATAGGGGTCGCCGTGGTCGGACGGGTACTCGTACGTGAGGCTCGTCCGCGAATGCCGCTGCCCGGTCAGATGCTTGTATTCCGTGACGCGCGTAAAGGGCTCGGATTGGGGATGGTTGACGACGGCGACCGGCTGATGCCAGGCGCGATCCAGCGTCAGGTGCTCGAAGCGCAGCGAGCGGTAGGGGAGCTTCCCGAACCGGAAATCGAAGAACTCGTCGATCGGCCCCGTGAATATCACCCGACGGTGCGGAACCACGCTGCGGATCTCGCGATAATCGGTGCACAGCATGATCTTGATGTTGGGGTGGCTCAGCATCCGCTCGAACAGAGCAGTATAGCCGCGCTTCGGCATGAACTGGAAAACATCCGTGAAATAGCGGTCGTCGCGGTTCGTGCGGACCGGCACGCGGGCGGTCACCGTCCTGTCGAGATGCGAGGCATCGATGCCCCATTGCTTCCGCGTGTAGCCGCGGAAGAACTTCTCATAGAGCTCCCGGCCGACCTTGCTGACGACGACGTCCTCCGAGGTGCGGATCTCCGCGATCCTTTCGGCGCGCTCCGCAAAGAAGCGCTCGAGCCCGCTGGAATCGAGCGACAGGCCGTAGAGCCGGTTCACCGTATCGAGGTTGATGGGGATCGGCACGAGCTGGCCGTCGACCCGGGCCAGCACTCGGTGCTCGTAGAACCGCCATTTCGTGAACTGCGACAGATAGAAGAAGATCATCTCCGAGTTGGTGTGGAAGATGTGGGGGCCGTACTGGTGGATCAGGATGCCGGCATCGTCGTATCGGTCGTAGGCGTTGCCGCCCGCGTGCGCCCTGCGATCGATGATGAGAACCTTTTCGCCGCGCTGGCTGGCAATGCGTTCGGCGAGCACGCTCCCGGCGAAGCCCGCCCCCACGATCAGCCAGTCAAACACGGGACACCTCGCCGGCCCCGGATGCCGCGAACCGCGTGACAGGCGGCTTCGCCGCCGAACGGCTGTCACGCACGAGATCGATCTCCTCGCTCATTCTGCGCCAGGTCGAGTCCCAGGACATCGCGGCGAGCCGCCGGTCGACCCGCGCCAGCCATCGGGCGCGGGGGCGGCCGAGCAGCATGGCGGCTTTGGCCGCCATCTCCCGCGCATCGGCGGCGATCTCGACATGGCCGTCTCCGCCATAGGTGCGGACGACGTCGGCGACAGGCGTCGAGACCACGGGCAGCCCTGCGGCCAGGAACTCCGGGGTTTTCGTCGGGCTGATGTATCGCGTCGCCTCGTTGATCGCGAACGGCATGAAGCCGAGATCCCAGCGCGACAGGTACGCCGGCAGCTCCTCGTACCGCTTGGGCCCCAGCCAATGGATGTTGGGCCGATGCGGCAGGTCGCCCGCGTCGATCTTGACCACCGGTCCGATCATGACGAATTGCCAGCCGGGCTGCAGATCGGCCATTTCGGCGAGGAGTGCGGTGTCCATCCGCTCGTCTATGACGCCGAAGAACCCGATCCGCGGGCGACCGATGCCGGACTGATCCGCTGGCTCGGGGCCGGCGGGCCTCCCGCGCGCCTGCCGGAAGTGCGCGGCATCGATGCTGCTCGGGCAGCAATGCACGTTCGGGTGCCGGCGGCGCTTGGCCTCGTAGAGGCTGCGGCCGCCGGTGAAGACCACATCTGCCCGGCGGAAGAGGGCGGCCTCGTAGCGGCGCAGCTCCGGCGGGGCGCCGCGGAAGCCCGACAGCTCGTCCATGCAGTCGTAGACGCAGACCTCGGATTCGACGTGGTCGTAGATCTCGAGCGCCATCGGCGTGTAGTACCAGCTCACGGCGACCGGCCCGCCCATCGATTCCAGCAGGTCGTCGACGAGCATCCTGCGGGCTGCCTTGCGCTGCTCGGGCCCGAGCGCCTCGGGCAGGACCGGCACCGCGACCGTCACCGCGCCCGGGCCATGGGACAGGTCGAGGCGGGGCGCGCCGCCGGTGGCGATCAAGGGGTCCTCGACGAAGATGACGCGATAGGCGCGCGCGGCGCGGCTCAGCAGGTGCTGCGGTCTTTGCCAGACGAAGCTCCAGCGCAAATGCGAGAAACAGACGAGTATCGGTTTGAGTGGATTGGCAGGCATCGGCGAGGGTTGCGCGGAAACTTCCTGGATTCTCATGCATCACTCCTCGTCGAGGTGTTCCTGCCGGCGCGCGGATGGCCTCCGCCACAGCCTAACTCCCCGACTCGGCTAGGGTTCCGTGGACTTGAGCTGAGCCGCAACGGCGGCGGATCGTGACGCGGACGCGCCGCGTCAGGCATGCTGCCGAGGGCCACCCCGCTGTGCTGAAGCGGCTCCTGCAGGAATCGGCGGCTCAGGCGGGAAGACCTGGCCAGGCCCCATCAGGTGCTCGCACCAAGCCGGCGCGTCCGGGATTGCGGCGGGATGTCCAGGGTCATGGCGGTTGCGTCCGGCAGGGTAAGTCCAGTATTCGGCGAACGCTCACGGGGCACGGCAGTTTCCGCCGCCAGGAACCGGCCCCTGTTATGTTCGTTGGGTTTCGATCCTGGAGTGCCGAATTCCATGATGACGCCATTCTTCATGTTCGCCACTGGCATCGAGAGTAGCGAGCCGACGATCAACCACGGCCGGACGCGGATAGACCAGTACGAGAAGTGCGGCCATTACAAATACTGGAAGGAGGATTTCGCGCTCACGAAGCAGATGGGGATCGTCTTCCTCCGCTACGGCCCACCCATCCATCGCACGTGGTGCGGCCCGGACCGATACGATTGGGAGTTCGCCGACCTGACGTTCGAGGAGATCAGGCGGCAGGGGCTGATGCCGATCGTCGATCTCTGCCATTTCGGCGTGCCTGACTGGATCGGGAATTTCCAGAACCCCGATTTCCCGCAACTTTTCGCCACCTACGCCGGCGAATTCGCGCAGCGGTTCCCCTGGGTCCAGCTCTATACGCCGGTGAACGAGATGTTCATCTGCGCGACGTTTTCCGCGAGCTACGGCTGGTGGAACGAGCAGAAAACAGACGACCGCTCCTTCGTCACCGCGCTCAAGCATATCGTCGCCGCGAATGTCCTGGCGATGCGGTCCATCCTGGAGGTGCGTCCCGACGCCATTTTCATCCAGAGCGAGTCTTCCGAGTATTTCCACGCGGAAGGCCCTGCCGCCATCAGGCCGGCAGAGATCAAGAACGCCCGCCGCTTCCTGTCGCTCGACCTCAACTACGCACGCCGCGTGAACTCCGAGATGTACGAGTTCCTGATGGACAACGCGATGACGCGCGACGAGTACCATTTCTTCATGTCGAGCAACCTGAAGCACCACTGCATCATGGGCAACGACTACTACATCACCAACGAGCACCGGGTGCGGGCAGACGGCTCGACCTGTGCTGCGGGCGAGGTGTTCGGCTACAGCGAGATCACGAGGCAGTATCACGAGCGCTATCTTCTCCCCGTGATGCACACGGAGACCAACCTCAAGGAGGGGGCCGGCGGAACGGAAGCCGTCGACTGGCTCTGGAAGCAGTGGGCCAACGTCCTGCGGGTGCGCAACTCCGGCGTGCCGATGGTGGGCTTCACCTGGTACTCGCTCACCGACCAGGTCGATTGGGACACGGCGCTCAGGGAGCAGAACAACCGCGTCAATCCGCTCGGGCTGTTCGACCTCGACCGGCGCATCAGGCGCGTCGGCCAGTCCTATAAGCAGCTCATCCGCGAATGGCACGAGGTGTTGCCGGCGCAGAGCGTCTGCCTCAGCGTGCCGCTGGTCATGCCGGACGAGCATGACGAGTATTGGGCGCGCCGCAGGCGCGCGGAGCTGCGCGCCCACCGGCTGCGCACGGCGGCCACCGAGTCGGGCATCGAGCAGGACCTGGTCTAATGTCCCCAATCCCGCGACCTGCCCACACCGTCGTGCCCGCGGCGGGAATCCAGGACACGCCGCCGGATCAGGTGTGGAAAGTCGCGTGGATGGCCGCCTCCGCGGCCATGGCGGAAGGGGCGGGGATAAGGCACCAGTTGTCGGCGACGGAACAGTAGCGTGCGGCGCTTCGAGAACAAGGTCGCGATCGTGACCGGCGGCGCCAGCGGCATCGGGTTTGCCACCGCCCTGCGGCTCGGCAGCGAAGGCGCGCGGATCGTCATTGCCGACGTCGACCCGTCGGCCTCGTCCCGGACGGGGGAGATCACCGGGGCGGGAGCGCCGGACGCCGTCGCGTTCGCATGCGACGTCGGGCAGGAGGGGCAGGTCGAGCGGACGGTCGCGGATACGATGAGCCGGTTCGGCCGGCTGGATATCGTCGTGAACAACGCCGCGGTCATGACGTTCAAGCCGATCGTCGAGCTAACTGCGGCGGAATGGCTTCGCGTCCTGGGCATCAACCTGATCGGCCCGGCCCACTTCCTGCGCGCCGCGTTCCGGAGCATGCGCGAGGGCGGCGCCGTCGTGAACGTGGCGAGCATTCACGCCGAGCGCACATCGAAGCTGGTCGCTCCCTATGCAGCCTCGAAAGCGGCAATGCTGTCGCTGACGCGATCGGCGGCGCTGGAAGGGCGCGAGCTCCAGATCCGCGTCAATGCCGTCGAGCCCGGAGCCATCGACACACCGCTGCTGTGGAGCAATCCGAACGTTCAGTCGGGGCAAGAGAAGATCGAGGCGGCGGACGTCGGCAAGCCCGACGACGTTGCCGCCGCCGTCGCCTACCTCGCCTCGGCCGAGGCGGCTTTCATCACCGGTGCGTGCTTGCGCGTGGACGGCGGCCGGCTGGCGCGGCTTTGAGCCCGCGCAGCCCGTGTCAGCTATTGGCGGCCGCCATCCGGCGACCTCGCGCGAACTGGTCGCCCGGGACATCGAGCGCCCATAGCAGCCCGTCCGGTATCCCCTTCAGCACCACGCCGGCGCCCAGGGCGGTCGGTGCCACGTGCTCGAGGATGTCGCGGCCGAAGCCCCGGTGGAGCAGGTCGCCCGCCGATTGCCGGCCCCGCTCGCGCCACACGATCATCAGGCGCTGCGCCCCGTCCTTCCTGCGCTCGACGGTCCAGCCGAGCTCGACCCGGCCCGCCGTCGTGGACAGCGCCCCGTGCCGCTCAGCGTTGCTGGCGAGCTCGTGCAGGGCGAGGCCGATGTTCAGGATGGCCTCGGGCCGCAGGAATATGTCGGGGCCGGAGGCCCGGATGCGGGAATGGCGCGCGCCGAACGCGCTCCTCTGCATGGCGACGAGGTCGCCCAGCAATGCGCCCTCCCAGTCATTGCTGATCAGCAGCTCGTGCGATCGGGAAAGGCTCTGCAGCCGGCCCGAGAAACGGGTTTCGAAATCGGCAATCCCGTCGCTGCGCAGCGCCGTCTGGCGCGCCATCGCCTGGATGATCGCCAGCAGGTTCTTCGAGCGATGGGTCAGCTCGCGCATGACGCTGGCGAGGTGCCGGTCGTGCTCCTTGCGCGCCGAGATGTCGCGGATGGTGATTGAATAGCCTGCGATCGATTGAGACGGGCTGCGCACCGGATTGGCGACGATGGCAACCTCCATCGGATGCCTGTCCCTGGACCGGCACAGGCTTTCCAGCCGGACGGTTTCTCCGGCCTGCATCGCCGTCCTGATGCGGCCATGGTCGGCGAGGCCGTCGTCGGCGAACAGCTCTTGCAAGGACATGCCGACGGCTTCCGAGCTGCTGCAGCCGAAGGTCTGCTCGGCGCCGGCGTTCCACGTCGCGATAACGCCGTCCGGCGAGACGCTGAGTATGGCCTCGCTCGAGGAGGCGACGATCGCCGCGAGGTGCGCGTTGACGCTCTCGGCCTCCTTGCGCCCCGTGATGTCGATCGCGACGCCGAGCACGGAGATCGCAGCTCCGTCGGGGTCGCGGCGGACGAAGGCCCGGCGATAGAGCCAGCGCACAGCGCCCGAAGGGCCGAGGATCCTGAATTCCTGCTCGAACGTATCGACGGGCCCGCGCACCGCGTCCTGGTGCGCCTTGCGGAAGCGGACGCGATCGTCCGGGTGGACGTAGCTCAGCACCTCGTCGGGCTCGCCGGAGAATTCCTCGGGCGAGCGGCCGAAGATGCGGTACATCGCCTCCGACCAGGTCACGCGGTTGGTGGCGAGGTCGCGCTCCCACATGCCCATGTCGGTTGCGGAAAGCGCGAGCGTCATGCGCTCGTGCGCGATGCGGAGCTGGTCTTCGGCCAGGCGGCGCTGCGCCGATGCGGTCCTGAGCGCATTGAGAACCTCGTCGACCTCGCGCAGGCGCAATCCGAGCTGCGGCATCGCCTCGCCCTTCCCGAAGGCGGTGGCTGCAAGCGCGGTCATGCGGATCGGTCTCGCCAGCCTGCGGCCGAAGTAGAGCGCGAGAAGCGCCGACGCGCCGAGCAGGGTGGCGCCGCCGAGAGCGAAGAGGCCCCAGGACCAGAACGGCGGCCGCGCGATGGAGGGCGCCACGCTGGCGGTGATCAGCCAGCCCGAGCGGCGGGACGGCGTTTGGGCGCGCAGCACTTCACCATTGTGCTCTGTCGCGTAGCCGACCTGCTCTTCTTCTGAACGAGGCTGCGAGGCGGAGCCCGCGAAAGCAGCGCCAGGACCGGGCTGGTAGCCGCGTGAGCGGGCGACGATGTTCCCCCGTCGATCGACGACGGCCGCATTCCAGCCCGTGGGCAGGCGGGGGGAATTGAGCAGCTCCGAAAATCGCACCGGATCGAGCGAAAGGCTGATCAGGCCGCCGACCTGCCCCGCGTGCATCACCGGGACGGTGACGACGAACTCGCTCTGCCCGGGCAGCGGGTCCGAGACATACGGCCGCGCGGTCCGCAGTACCTGCTCGCGGGCGCCGGCCTGACCGGAGGAGACGGGAATGGGCTCGCCCCACTGCGCCCGGGTGTCGGCCAGCGGCTGGCCTGCGGCGTCCGAGAGCACGATGTGCCGGTCGGAGCGTTCCCGCACGAGCGCGGAAGCGTGGCCGTGGAAGCTTGCGTAATCCGCCGAGGCCAGGCCCGGCGAGGCGGCGAGCGCCTCGAGCGTGACGATCACCCCGCCGAGCTCTCGGTCTACATCCGACCTCAGCGCGCGTACCGTCTGCAGCGCTTGCTGCTCGAGCTGTGCGTTCTCTATTGCGATGTAACGATGTAGCACGAGCCCGGAGAAGATGAGGATGGGTGCGACGACCGCCATTCCGTACGCAGTAAGATATTCCGCGACCGTCCATGGACCGAGCCTCCGGCCGCGGCCGGCAACGATCGGCCCGCTTTCCACGGGAATGTATGCCATTTCCCCCTCGTTCGAGTATCAGCCGGCTCTCAACAGCATTCCGCGGCGACCCCTCTCCCATTGGATGTGCAGAGGCATACGAGCGAACGGACCCGTCCTGACATGGCTGGGCGGCAGGCGGCGAGGCGCCGACTTGTAGTCGGTCTCGCACATCGCGGCAGCCTCTCGGGAGATGACCGGGTTCGGCTGCCAGCCACGCGGGACGACGCTCACACCTCCACTGGACACGACCGCCGGCTCCTCGCCGCCGCAGCAAGGCTCTCCGGTAGCGACATGTAGAGGCAAGGTCTTGCGCACTGTCACAGGATTAACCCTCTCTTCCGGACGCTAACGCGCAACCGATCCATTGGTTCCACAAGTCGGGACAATTGTTGCCTTGGCGCAGAACTTTGGCTCCAAAGCGCAACACTTGGACCGATCGCAATCCCGCATGGAACGTTTTCGCTTTGTACGCGTTCGTTTCGTGCCCCTAGACGTGGACGCAAGCTAGGCGTCCAACTGCCTGGACCGCGGTCGTCTAACGATCGCGGTCCCTTTTCGTTCGCGCCGCAGGCTCTGATCCGGAGGACTCTCCGGCAGAGCCTGCGGACGAGAACCGAAACGTGAACAGGGCAAAGGGAATCGAGATCCTCGATTGCCGGTCCCGAGAACGCGCAAGCACCGCGCAGCGTTCCTGATCGCACCGTCGAAGCCGAATAGCCGCTGCCGTCGAGGTGATCTCGCCTGATGATGCCAGCCTGCCCATGCAACTGAGCCACTACCCGGAGCCTCGGTCCGGGGGCGCCCCGCCGCTGCCGGCCGGACTGACCGTTCACGCTTCGCCAGAAGATCCAGAACCTCCGGGCTCCCGCCCACGCCCGGCAACTGGAGACCCGGGTCGTATCGATGCGGGAAGCGCTCGAGGCGATCATCGCGTCGGCGCGCCGGTTGCCCGCAACCGATCGGCGCGCCGCCGCGGAGACGGTCAGCGCTGGTCCGCGTAAGGGTTCTCGCCCTTGCGGAGAATGAAGCGGAGCGGGACGCCGGGCAGGTCGAAGGTCTCCCGGATGCCCTTCGTGAGATAGCGCACGTAAGCCTTCGGCAGCCCTTTCGGCTGCGAAGCGAAGGCCACGAACGTCGGCGGCCGCGTCGAGACCTGCGCGATATAGCGGATCTTGATCCGCCGGCCCTTCGAGGCGGGCGGGGCGTGCCGCTCGACCGCCTCACGGAGCCAGCGGTTGAGGTCGGGCGTCGGGACGCGGCGGTTCCAGGCCTCGTAGACCTGCAGCACGGCATCGAGGAGCTTGTCGAGGCCCCGCTCGGCCAGGGCCGAGATGGTAACCAGCGGCACCCCGGGCACCTGGGCGAGCTTCTCGGCGACCGTCTCGCGGAGATCGCGCAGCAGAGCCTGCTTGTCCTCGATCAGGTCCCACTTGTTGACGGCGACCAGGAGGGCGCGCCCCTCCTCCGCCACCAGGTCGCCGATGGTCAGGTCCTGGTGCTCGAACGGCCGCTCGGCATCGATCAGCAGGATCACCACCTCGGCGAAGCGGATGGCGCGGATGGCGTCGGTGGTGGCGAGCTTTTCCGCTGCCTCGGTCACCTTGGCCTTGCGCCTCAGCCCCGCCGTATCGATGAGGCTCAGCTTGCGTCCGCGCCAGTCGAAATCGATGGCGATGGCGTCCCGCGTCAGGCCGGGCTCGGGGCCCGTCAGCAGCCGCTCCTCGCCGATGAGCGCGTTGACGAGGGTCGACTTGCCCGAGTTGGGACGGCCGACGATGGCGACCCGGATAGGGCGTACTACGGCGAGCGCCTCCCGGGCCTCCTCGGCAGTCTCACGCTCCTCCATGCGGCCGAGCCCGAGCGCCGCCATGATCTCGGCCGCGAGATCTCCCATGCCCTCGCCATGCTCGGCCGAGACCGCAACCGGCTCGCCCAGACCGAGCTCGAACGCCTCGTAGAAGCCGTCGACCCCCTTGCGGCCCTCGCACTTGTTGGCCACCAGGATCGCCGGCCGCCCGGCAGCGCGCACGACGCGGGCGAAAGCGGCGTCGGAGGGCGTCACGCCCGCGCGCGCGTCGATCACGAACAGCACCAGGTCGGTCGCTCCGAGCGCCGATTCGGTCTGCCGCGTCATGCGCGCGGCGACCGTGCCCGGAGCGGCCTCCTCGAGGCCGGCCGTATCGAACACGCGGACCTCGTGCTCGCCCAGCGTCGCGATGCCTTCGCGCCGGTCGCGGGTGAGCCCAGGCATGTCGGAGACGAGCGCCGCGCGGCGGCCGGTCAGCCGGTTGAAGAGGGTCGACTTGCCGACGTTGGGGCGGCCGATGATGGCGATTGTGGGCGTCATTGGGGCGTTATGAGAGCCGGTGTCCTGCTTCTATCGCGTGGCGCCGATGCCTAGCACGCCGTCTTCCGCTGCGAGGCGGGAATTCATGCCACGTCTCGGTCAAGTGGGAACCGGCTCTCGGAAAAGGAAGCAGCGCCGCCGGGCAAGGCCGTCAAGCGCGCTCTCAGCTCGAATGCCGTCAGTTGAACGCGACCAGGCGTGCCTTGTCCGTCAGCACGTACATGCGCCCGCCGGCAACGACCGGCGCGATGTAGACGGGCGCGCCCAGGCTCTGCTGGGTCGCAACGCGCCCCGTGGCCGGATCGACGCCGACGAGCTGGCCCTTGTTCGATGTGAGCCAGAGCAGCCCGCCGGCGAGAGTCGGCCCAGACCATGTGCTGCTGCCCGGCAGCTTGGCCGTCCATACCACCTTGCCGTCGCGGCGGGTGATGGCATGGAGCTGTCCGGTGGTGTCGACGACGAACAGGATGTCCCCTGCGACGGCGGGGGCCTGCGTTCCGGGCACGCTGAGGGACCACAAGCGCTCGCCGGTCTTGGCCTGGGTGGCGATCAGCCGGCCCGCATGGCCGACCGCATAGACGACGCCGTTGTCGATGGCCGGCCGCGCCGTATCGCTCAAGGAGGCGAGCGAGGAGACCGTGCGGGTGCGCGCCAGGCTCTCGGTCCACAGCGGCGTGCCGTCGTCCGCCCTGAGGGCCACCAGGTCGCCCGACGGATAGGGCACGGCGACGACGCCGCCCTCCACCGCCGGACTCGGGTTCGAGATGATGCTGGTGCGCTCGGGAAGCCCGCGGAAGGCCCACAGCTCGCTGCCGTCGAGGCCCGCCAGCGCGAAGACGTGGCCCTCGGTGGTGACGACGAACACCTTGTCGCCGACCGCGGTCGGAGAGGCGCGGACCGGCACGCCCAGGTTCTTCTCCCACAGCTTCTTGCCGCTCTCCGGATCGAGTGCGACGACGGTGCCGAAGCCGGTTGCCGCGTAGAGACGCCCGCTGTCGACGGCGAGCCCGCCGCCATAGCCGCCGGCGCCGCGCTCGTTCTCCGGAACCAGCGAGGCGCGCCAGACCGCCGAGCCACCAGTGGCGGAGAACGCCGTCACGCGCGCCGCCGCATCGAGCGTGTAGACGCGACCGCCGTAAACGATCGGGCTCGCCGTGAGCCTGCCGGACGAGCTCGAGCCGGTTCCGGCATCCGCGCTCCAGGCCTGCTTGACGGCGCCCGCAAGCGCCAGATGCCCCGGGGAATTGCTGGGCTCGCCGCCCGGCTGGGTCCAGCCTTCGTTGGCCCGCGGAGGCGGCAGCACGACGGGCTTGTCTGCCGACGCCAGCTCGGCGCCGCCGATCTTGTCACGCGCCTGCATCACCGGGATCCGCGTGCCCGGGAGCGGTTGCTGCTTCTCTGCGAACGGGTTGAGGTCGCCGATCTTGGGCAGGCTCGGGAGGCTGTCGGAGCAGCCGCCGACGCCGATCGCCACGAGCAGGGCGGGCGCCATGAGCTGGCCCAGCCGCTGCGATCGTCTCTCAACCTCGCCCATGCGGGGCCCTCGTCATTGCACCTTCGGTGTCTCGGCCGGCGGCGTGCCCGCAGCGGGCTGCGCCGGTGGAGCCGCACGCTGCGCCTCGGCCGACGTGATCAGGCCCATGAACAGGCCGGCCCGCTCGCGCACAGAAGGCGGGGTCTTCTGGTCTGCTGCAAGCTCCAGAAACACCTGCCTCGATTCCTCCAGCCGCCCGGCGCGATAGGCCGACAGGCCCAGCAGCTCGCGTGCGCTGAACCTCCAGGCATTGTTCTCGGCCAGCAAAGGGGTGAGCCGATTCTTCATCTCGGTAAAGTCGGCGGTGTCGACTTTCAACGCCGCCGACTGCAACTGGGCGTACTGCCGGAGCAGGAGATCGACACTGCCGTCGCCTGCGATGCCCTCGTAGGCGGCGAGCGCATCGGCGGTCTTGCCGGCGGCGGCGGCCTCGCCGGCGAGCTGCAGGCGGGCCAGCGCGGCGTAGCCCGAGGGGGCATCCCGGGCCATGGCCTCGAACGCCTGCCGGGCCTCGTCGCCCTTGCCCGCCTCGGCGAGCTGCACGGCGGCCTGATATCGCGCGCCCGCCGTTTCGGCTGCGGCCAGGCTGCGCGCTTCCCACCACTTGAACCCGCCGACGCCGACGATGAGCAGGGCCACCACGGCGATGACGTAGACGCCATAGCGGTCCCACAGCTTCGCCATCTGCTCGCGGCGAACCTCGGATTCGAGCTCGCGCATCATCGCGTCGCGGTCGTCAGCCATTCTCGGGTCGGCCCTCCTGATGCCCTGATCCTGGACGCCTCGTGCGGTCCAGGCGCGGTACACATAGCGCAGCGCGCCTGCCGCGCCAACGCGACGGCTTGCCGGGTTCGGCCCATGGGAGCGGAAACGGCCGCTCCTCCAAACACTTGCTGCGACTTGTTTCCGGCGGTTTTGCGGCCTTCCGCCCGGCACCGCCTCAATGCCATCCCGGTATCAGCGGCACCCCGATCAGGCGCGCATGGCCGACGGTCAGCATGAAGGCGTAGAGCGCCACTCCGGCGGCGATGACGACGGCGTCGTTGAGCATTCCGCCGGCCGGTGGCGCCGAGGGCGCCAGCATCGTCCTGCGCTTCGCCGAGGTCCGGTCGTAGACCGCGTAGCCGAGAAAGCTGCCGAACAGGAGCACGGAGGCGAGATCGCCGTTGGCGAGCAGGTGGCCGAAGGCCCACAGCTTGACCGCCGCCAGCATCGGGTGCTTCGCCGCCGTCCGGATGCGGGAGGGCACATACGCGGCGACGATCAGCACCATCGCCGGCAGCATCAGCAGCGATGCGAGGTGGCGGGTCCAGGCCGGCGGCGTCCAGATCTGCGGGTTGCCGCCCGCCATGACCTGCAGCTCGCCGAAGCCGACCACGATCAGGACGAGGCCGATCAGGGACAGGACGGAGAACGCCGCCTTGTAGCCGTTCGGCCCAAGCCGCTGAATGAGGCGGCGCCTCGTGTCGGGTCGAGTCGGGACGAGGTGGACGGCGAGGAAGAAGACAAGGCCGAGGACCAGGAGAACCATGGTTTGCCACCCGCGCCGGCCGCCCGCGCCGGTGTGCTGCCCGAGACTGCTCGGATCGGTGCACCGGGTGACGGGCGCTGCCACAACTACGACGAACCTTTATTCGATTGTGCTGAGAAGCGCGAGCGTGTTAGTTGGCGTGAGGGACCGGGGAAGTTTTGGGGGTCCCACTTGCGAGTTTTGCGTAGGCTTGACCGACGTGGCGGCGGCCTTGGGAATCGGTGCGGGTTTGCGCTCCGGCATGCGCAGCTCTGCGAGGATCCCCCAAGCATCGAAACCTTGAGGGGTTGGCGATGGACAGCAGTCGCGACGGCTACGTCAGGAAGCTCAACGGCCATGGCGCCGGAGCAGGCGAGAACGGCAGGCAGCACGAGGCGCCCCAGCCGCAGCTCCCGGGACTGGTCGACGAGCTTGCCCAGGCCATGGGAATGGCGCGCGACAGCCTCGAGCGGCCGGACCCCGCGAACATGAGCGCCGCCGCAGCCCCGCTGCCCGCGATGTCCATTCACCGCAGCCTCTTCGACGACGAGGAGGACGACGCGGCGATGCCGATCCCCTCCACGTGGCGCGCGCCTCCCGAGCCGCCGGATGCGGGCCCGCTGCGCGATCAGCTCAGGGCGGCCGCCCTTGGCTTCGCCACGGGGCTTGCCGTCATCGTGCCGGTGGTGCTGCTGCTGACCGGCCGTTTCGGCGACGTGTCGTTCGATGCCCTGCTCGGCGGTTCGGAGCCACTTGCTCCAACGGTCGCCCGGACGACCGTGGTTCCGGCTCAGCTACCGGTGCAGGTGCAGCAGCGCACCGTGTCGACGACCCTCGTGACCCCGGCGCAGATGCCGCAGGCCGCGGCCGTCGAGGCCGCTGCAACCGAGCCGCAGCAGCCTCAGCCGGCGGAAGCCGGGGCCTCCTGGTCCAGCGCCATCGCCGAGGGCAGGGCACGCATCCTGTCGGGAGATATAATGGGCGGCCGCGAGATGCTGGGGCCCGCCGCCGCCGCCGACGAGCCCGAAGCCTTCATGGCGCTGGCGGAGACTTTCGATCCCAACATGCTGGCGGCCTGGGGCGTGCGCGACGTCGGCGCCGATGTCCAGCGTGCCCGCGGGCTTTACCGGAAGGCGCTGGACGCCGGCCTCGAGCCGGCCCGCAACCGCCTCGAGGCGCTCAACTGAGCCCGTAAGCGCCTAACGGAGGGTCCGCGTCCGCGGCCGGTCCGCTGGCGCCGAATTCGCCCCGTCCATCGTTCGCATCCCTGTAGAGGGGTCGTTAGTGACTCGCTCGAGGGTGCTTACGACTCGCTTGCGCTCCATGACCGCAAGGGGCACTTGTGCTCGAACCGGAGGGCGGCGATAAGACAGTCAGCAGCTATTCTGCAATCCCGAACTAACGAACAACAGCAGAGGCACTTCATGTCGACCCGCCAGGATGGAGCGCCGCCAAGCCCGACCGTTCGCTCGAGAGACGATCTCGTCAAATGGATCGCGGACGGCTCGAAGCCCAGGTCCATGTGGCGGATCGGCACCGAGCACGAGAAGTTCGTATTTCATACCGACAGCCTCGGCCCCGTCCCCTATGAAGGTCCGCGCGGCATCCGCGCCCTGATGCAGGCGCTGATCGACCGCTATGGCTGGGAGCCGGTCATCGAGGGTGAGAACATCATCGCGCTGAGGCGGCCCAAGGGGCAGGGCTCGGAGACGGTGTCCCTCGAGCCGGGCGGGCAGTTCGAGCTGTCCGGCGCGCCTGTCGAGACGCTGCACGAGACTTGCGCCGAGACGCACGAGCACCTGGAGCAGGTCGCCGATGTCGGGAAGGACCTCGGGATCGGCTTTCTGGGGCTCGGCTTCTCGCCGAAATGGACGCTGGCAGAGACGCCGCGCATGCCCAAGCAGCGCTATGCAGTGATGACGCGCTACATGCCGATGGTCGGCAGCCGCGGCCTCGACATGATGTACCGGACCTCCACCATCCAGGTGAACCTCGACTTCGGGGACGAGGCGGACATGGTCAGGAAGTTCCGCGTCTCGCTCGCCCTGCAGCCCATCGCCACCGCGCTGTTCGCGGCCTCGCCGTTCACGGAGGGCAGGCCCAACGGCTACAAGTCGCTGCGCTCGGAGGTCTGGCGCGACACGGACCGCAAGCGCACGGGCATGCTGCCGTTCGTTTTCGAGCCCGGCATGAGCTTCGACCGTTATACAGAATACGCGCTCGACGTGCCGATGTACTTCGTCTACCGCGATGGCAGCTACATCGACGCGGCCGGCGCCTCCTTCCGCGACTTCATGGAGGGCCGACTGCCGCAGCTTCCCGGCGAGCGGCCGACGCTCGACGACTGGTCGGACCATCTGACCACGCTGTTCCCGGAAGTCCGAATGAAGCGCTTCCTGGAAATGCGCGGGGCGGACGGCGGCCGCTGGCGGCGCATCTGCGCCCTGCCGGCCTTCTGGGTCGGGCTGCTCTACGATCAATCGGCTCTCGATGCGGCGTGGGAGCTCGTCAAGAATTGGTCGGCGGAGGACCGGCAGGAGCTGCGCGCTGCGGTGCCGGTGGCAGCGCTCGAAGCCCGGTTCCGGCGTGGCACGGTGCGCGACATCGCGGCCGAGGCGGTGGCCATCGCGCGCTCAGGGCTCGAGGGGCGAGACAGGCGCAATCCGCGGGAGCAGGACGAGACCATTCATCTGGCGTTCGTCGAGGAGACCATGACCAGCGGACGCACCCCGGCCGACGACTTGCTGGAGCGCTACGCGGGACCGTGGCGGGAGGACATCGACCAGGTTTTCACCGACTACGCATTTTAATCCCGACCCTCTGGAGCCGGCACGGTTCAGACTGTATTCATCGGCAATGAGCTTAAGTCGCCGCGCTCGGGACAGGAGGTCCACAAGTGTACCGCAGGCTGCTCATGCTGGCGCTGATCTCCGGGGGCCTGGCGGGCTCTGCCCCGTCGGCCGCCGAGCTGAAGCTCGCCCAGGGGGGCGCTTGCACATCCGATTGCCGTGCCCAGTACAACCAGTGCCGGATCGCCACCAAGGGCTCGTCGTCCTGCGACGCGCAGTTTGCGGCCTGCATGCGCCGCTGCATCGCCACGCGCGGACGCTAGCGGGCGTGACTTAATCTAAAATATCTCAAACGGGCGATGCCTCAGGTGCGCGGCGCGGGACGGCGCACGATGACGACGCACATGCGCTGCGGGCCGTGGGCGCCCATCACGAGCCGGCCTCCGATGTCGCCGGTCCGCGACGGTCCCGAGATGAAGTTGACCGTGCGCGGCATCGCGCGTGCGCCGAACCGCGCCCTGATCGCCTCCCAGGCGTCCTCGTAGGCGGGAACGAGATCGCCCTCCTCGACGACGACGATGTGTGTCTCCGGCAGGAAATTGAGCGTGACGGGGTTGTCGGCGCCGGAGACCAGCACCAGCGTTCCCGTCTCGGCGACCGCCGCCGACGCGTGCGTCAGGCCAACCTCGTCGCCAGGCTGCGCGCGCCCCAGCAGCAGCTCCAGATGCGGCTCCGATCCCCAGGGAAGCTGGGTCAGCCTTGCGTCGCCGCCGACCCGGATGCGCGCCGGCAGATTGCTCGCCCGCAGATAGCCGGCGATCGCCGACGGGATGTCCTGCTTGGAGTCCACCTCGACGACGGAGGCGGACTCGCGCTCCAGGAAGCCGCGGAACAGCTTCAGGAGCTGATCGGGACTCTTGTCCTTCACCCGCTCCGGCGTGAGATGCCGCGCGCGAGCGGCGATCCGTTCCTCGGCGATGGCGCGGCGTGCGGCATCGTCCCGCCCGGCGCCGAGGCCGGCACGGATCTTCGAAAGGATGGCCTCGCGGCTCGTCATCTCGGCGCTCCCGCCTTGCGCTCTGCCCAGAGCTGCTGGAACGTGCGTCCCTGCGGTGCAGGGAGGTCGCGGTGCCGCGTCCAGCCGCCGGCAAGCGGCAGCGACCGGAATGCTCCGCGGCGCCGGCCGAGCGCGCCGAGCAGGGCCACGGCCATACGCGCGGCGACATGGTAGAGCCTCGGCCGTCTTGCGAGCCACGCCCACAGCTTGAGGCCGATGCGATAGCCGCGCGAGGAGCCGCCGAGCTCGAAGTCGGCCTCGCGATGATGGCGCATCAGCTTCGGCAGCGGGATCTTCATCGGGCAGACTTCCTCGCAGCGCCCGCAGAAGGTCGACGCGTTGGGCAGGTCGGCCGCGCTCCTGACGCCGATCAGCGACGGCGTCAGCACCGAGCCGATCGGGCCGGGATAGACCCAGCCGTAGGCGTGGCCGCCGATGGCGCCGTAGACCGGGCAGTGGTTCATGCAGGCGCCGCAGCGGATGCAGCGCAGCACCTCGCGGAAAGCGGTGCCCAGCATTTCCGAGCGGCCGTTGTCCAGGATGACGACGTGGTAAGCGGCAGGGCCGTCGGGGTCCTCCGGCCGCCGCGGGCCGGTGGAGAAGGTCGTGTATGTCGAGAGCTCCTGCCCCGTCGCCGAGCGCGCCAGCAGCCGCAGGATGGTGCTGACGTCCTCCCGCGTCGGCACCACCTTCTCGATGGAGGCGACGACGACGTGCACGCGGGCGAGCGACTGCGTGAGGTCGCCGTTGCCCTCGTTGGTGACGATCACCGACGAGCCCGTTTCGGCCACCAGGAAATTGGCGCCGGTGATGCCGACGTCGGCGGCCAGGAACTTCTCGCGCAGGATCTGACGCGCTTCGCCCACGAGTTGCGACGGCTCCGACAGCACGCGCTCCTTCGGCAGCTCCGTGTGCAGCCGGCGGAAGTCGGCCTCGACCTGGTCCTGCGTCAGGTGGATGGCCGGCGCGATGATGTGGCTCGGCGTCTCGCCCCTGATTTGCACCAGGTATTCGCCGAGATCGGTCTCCACCACCTCGATGCCGGCCGCCTGCAGATCGGCGTTGAGGCCGATCTCCTCGGAGATCATCGACTTGCCCTTGGTGACGAGCTTGGCGCCCGCATCGCGGCAGATGCGCAGGATGATCTCGCGGGCCTCCGCCGCCGTCGCAGCCCAGTGCACCCGGGCGCCTGCGGCAGTCGCATTGCGCTCGTACAGCTCGAGGTAGAGGTCGAGGTGCGCCAGCGTGTGGTCCTTGATGTCGCGCCCGACGTCGCGCAGGTCCTCGAACTCGGGCAAGCGGGCGCGGGCGGCGGCCCTGTTCGCGACGAGCCCCGTCGGCAGCCCCGCCAGCGCCCGCTGGAGTTGCGCGTCGTCGAGTGCAGCCCGCGCGTTCTCCTTGAACGACTCTGTTGCGGACTTCATCGGCGGGGCCCTTTGTCATCGCGTCGATGCCCGGACGGCGAGGCCAGCAGCATCGTGCGCGCGAGTTCTCGATGCATTCGGGTCACTTCGAGCCGGCAATCGGCAGGTCCGACAGCTCTCCGGCCAGCACCTCCACCACATGCCGGACCTGCACCGCCCGGCCTTCGCGCCGGAGCTTGCCGGCCATGTTCATCAGACAGCCGAGATCGCCGGCCAGCAGCAGGTCCGGCTTCGCGGCAGCGGCATTGGCCGCCTTCTTCTCCACCATCGCGTTCGAGATGTCGGGATACTTGACGGAGAACGTGCCGCCGAAGCCGCAGCAGACCTCGGCATCGGCCATCTCTATCAGCTCCAGGTTCTTCACCGACCCGAGCAACCGCCGCGGCTGGCCCTTGATGCCGAGCTCGCGCAGCCCGGAGCAGCTATCGTGATAGGTGGCGCGGCCCTTGAACTCGGCATCGACCGTCTCCATGCCGCGCACGTCGACCAGGAACGAGACCAGCTCGTGCACCCGCTCTGCGAGCTCCTTCGCCTTGCCCGACCATTCGGCGTCGCCGGCCAGCAGGCCCGGATAGTGCAGCTTCAGCATGCCGGCGCACGAGCCCGACGGCGCGACGACGTAGTCGCAACCGGCGAACGCCGCGATGGTCTGGCGCGCCAGCGCCGCGGCGTCGGCCCTGTCGCCCGAGTTATAGGCGGGCTGCCCGCAGCAGGTCTGGACCGCGGGGACCTCGACCGAGCACCCGGCCTGCTCGAGCAGCTTGACCGCAGCGAAGCCGACGGACGGTCGCATCAGGTCCACGAGGCAGGTCACGAAGAGACCGACGCGGGGTTTGCTGGGCAGGGGTCCGGTCATTTCACCGAGGATGCCTTCGATGTGCAGACGCGAATGGGCACCGGCGGCTCGCACCCGCGCCAGTCCCGTCGCTTGTACCCGCGCCGGCCGGTCGAGCCAAGGCGCCGCCGGCGGACCACGCGGCTATCTGGAGAATTTCTTCAGGTAGGCGATCACGTCCTTGCGGTCTTCCTCGTCCTTGAGGCCGGCGAACGCCATCTTGTTCTTGGGCATGAAGGCCCTCGGGTCCTTCAGGTACTCGAGGAGCTTGTCCTCGGTCCACACGAGGCCCTCCTTGCCGGCCTCCCTGTTCGCCTGGGAGTAGTTGAACCCGTCGATGGAGCCAGCCGGGCGGCCGACGATGCCGTTGAGCAGCGGGCCCACCGCATTCTTGGCGCCTTCGCCGACCTGATGGCAGGCCCGGCACTTCCTGAACACCTTCTCGCCGTTCTCCGGGTCGGCGGCGGCCGGGCTGCCTGCGGAAATCAGAAGTGCCAATCCGATCAGAGCTCTCACGTGCATCGCTCAGTTCCCCTCCACTCAGATTCGAGCCGATGATAACCGATCGAACCTGTACATACGGCAACAGGACGGCCTTGCCGCGGGTTATCACCGGCGGAAGCTGCGGCGAGGCGTCTCACTCGGCTGCTCGACCGCCGAGACCTCTGCTATGGCCAGGATCGAGCGTGCCCCGGAATCGTGACGCGGTGCGGGCCGATGCGGCTCGACGGTTGCCCGGACGCCGGGGCCATGCGAAGTATTGACAGGCGCCGGCGATCACAGCAAGGCCAGCAAGGCTGCTCGATCGCCACACGATTTCGAGCGCCGTGTCCATCCCTGCGGTGGTCTGAAGACCAGAGGCCGACATGTCGTCCATCCCGCTTCCGGAGCCCAGCCCGGACGTTCTCGCCCGCCGCGCCACGATCATCGCCGATCTGACGGCGCTGGCCGGGGCCGATGCCGTCATCAGCGACGAGGACGGCAGGCGGGCCTTCGAGACGGACGCGTTGACGGCTTACCGGCGGATGCCGCTGGCGGTCGTCCTGCCACGGACGACGGAAGGCGTCAGCGCCGTCCTGCGCTACTGCCACGCCAACGCAGTGAAGGTGGTGGCGCGCGGCGCCGGCACGTCGCTGTGCGGCGGCGCCCTGCCGGCCGAGGATGCCGTCGTGGTCGGCGTGTCCAAGATGAGCCGGGTGCTCGCGGTGGACTACGCCAACCGCGCGGCGACCGTCGAGACCGGCATCACGAACCTCGCCATCTCGGCCGCGGTCGGCCCGGACGGCTTCTTCTATGCGCCCGACCCGTCGAGCCAGCTCGCCTGCACGCTGGCTGGCAATCTCGGCATGAACTCGGGCGGCGCCCACTGCCTCAAGTACGGGGTGACGACCAACAACATTCTCGGCGTGAAGATGGTGATGATGGACGGGGAGATCGTCGAGATCGGCGGCGCCCATCTCGACTCGCCGGGCTACGACCTGCTCGGGCTCATCGTCGGCTCGGAGGGCCAGCTCGGCATCGTCACCGAGGCGACCGTGCGCATCCTGCGCGCGGCCGAGCACGCCCGCCCGATGCTGCTCGGCTTCGAGTCGAGCGAGGCGGCCGGCGCCTGCGTCTCGGCCATCATCGGCTCCGGCATCATCCCGGTTGCGATCGAGTACATGGACAAGCCGGCGATCGAGGTCTGCGAGGCGTTCGCCAAGGCCGGCTACCCTCGCGACGTCGAAGCGCTGCTGATCGTCGAGGTCGAGGGCTCCGAGAGCGAGATCGACGACCTCCTCGGCCGGCTGGTCGAGATGGCAAAGCCGTTCAAGCCGAAGACCGTCAAGGTGAGCGGCAGCCCGGCGGAGAGCGCGAGGATCTGGAAGGGCCGCAAGTCGGCCTTCGGCGCCATCGGCCGCATCTCCGAGTACTACTGCATGGACGGCACCATCCCGCTGAAGCAGCTCCCGAGCGTGCTGACGCGGATCGCGGAGATCTGCGGCGGCCACGGCCTCAAGGTGGCGAACATCTTCCATGCCGGCGATGGCAACCTGCACCCGCTCATCCTCTACGACGCCAACGATCCGAGCGAGTCCGACAAGGCGGAGCTGGCCGGCGCCGAGATCCTCAAGCTGTGCGTCGAGGTGGGCGGCTGCCTCACGGGCGAGCACGGCGTCGGCATCGAGAAGCGCGACCTGATGCGGCACCAGTTCAGCGACACCGACCTCCTCGTGCAGATGCGCATCAAGTCGGTGTTCGACCCGGATTGGCTGCTCAATCCTGCCAAGGTATTCCCGCTGGCCGCGCAGGCGGCCTTCGGCGAGGCGGCATGAGGAGCGCGTAAGTCGTGCCAGCAACGGTCAGACCCGCCGCCGAGTGGGAGCTCTCGAGCCTGATCGTCGATGCCGCCGAGCGGGGCAAACCCGTCGAGGTCATCGGCGCGGGCAGCAAGCGCGGCATCGGCCGGGCGATGCAGGCGGCGCTCATCATCTCGACGAGCGGCATGCGGGGGATCACGCTCTACGAGCCGACCGAGCTCGTCATGTCGGCGCTGGCCGGGACGCCGGCGGCCGACGTCGAGGCGGAGCTCGCCGCCCGCGGGCAGATGCTGCCGTTCGAGCCGGTCGACGTCGGTCCCGCCCTCGGCGCCCCGTCCGGGCGCGGCAGCATCGGGGCGGTGTTCGCGACCAACCTGTCGGGCGCGCGGCGGGTGGCGGCCGGCGCCGCGCGCGACCATCTGCTGGGCGTGCGTGCGATCAACGGCCGCGGCGAGACGTTCAAATCGGGCGGGCGCGTGCTCAAGAACGTCACCGGCTACGATGTCGCGCGGGGCCTGGCCGGAAGCTGGGGTACCCTGGGGATCATGACCGAGGTGACGTTCAAAGTCGTTCCGAGGCCGGAGCGGACGGCGACCCTGGCCCTGCTCGGACTGACGGACGAGCTCGCCGCCGAGGTGATGTGCGAGGCCCTGGGCACGCCGTTCGAGGTCAGCGGCGCGGTGCATCTGCCGCGAGGCATGGCGGGCCGGCTCGCTACGCCAGCGCTACGCGATGCGGGGCAGGCGGTGACCGCGCTTAGGGTCGAGAACCTCGAGAGCTTCGTCAGCTACCGCTGCGGTAAGCTGCGCGAGCGGCTCGCGCCTTACGGCGAGGTGCAACGTTTCGACGGCGACGTGTCGCTCGCCTTCTGGGGAGAGCTGCGGCAGCTCTCGGTGCTGCAGGGCGGGACGAAGCCGCTGTGGCGCATCTCGACCACGCCGACGGCCGGTCCGAAGGTCGTCTCGGCGGTCGGCCGCTACATGGCGGTGGAGGCCTTTTACGACTGGTCGGGCGGGCTGATCTGGCTCGAGGTGCCGGATTCTGCCGATGCGGGCGCCACGGACATCCGCAGGGTCATCGCGCAGCACGGTGGCCACGCGACGCTGGTCCGGGCCGACATCGGAGTGCGCGCGGCCGTCGATGTGTTCCAGCCGCTCGACCCGGGCGTCGAACGGCTGACCCGCGGGTTGAAGGCGGCTTTCGACCCTGCGGGGATTCTCAACCCGGGCCGCATGTACGCCTCGCTCTGAGCGCGGCCGGGGCAGGGCGGAAGGGGAACGATGCAGACGGACTTCACTGCCAGGCAGCTCGAGGACCCGCGCATCGCCGAGGTCGACAAGATCCTGCGGCGCTGCGTGCACTGCGGCCTGTGCACCGCCGTCTGCTCGACCTACGTGCTGCTCGGCGACGAGCGCGACTCGCCGCGCGGCCGAATCTATCTGATGAAGGACATGTTCGAGCGCGGCGGCGGCGCCAGCCCGGAGATCCGGCACCACATCGACCGCTGCCTGTCATGCCTGTCATGCATGACGACATGTCCCGGCGGCGTCGACTACATGCACCTCGTCGACTACGCGAGGGTGCACATCGAGGAGACCGGGCAGCGATCCTTGAAGGAACGGCTGTTGCGCCGGTTGCTGGCGAAGGTTGTGCCCTATCCGGACCGCTTCCGGCTGGCGCTCAGGGCGGCGCCGCTGGGGCTGCCGTTCGCGGGGCTGATGCGCCGGCTCGGGCTGAAGGAGCTGGCGGCGATGCTGGAGCTGGCACCGAAGCGGTTCATCCGGTCGCCGGCGTACAGCGGCCCCGGCACCGCGACCTCGCTCGGAGACCGGAAAGGCCGCGTCATCATGCTGGCGGGCTGCGCCCAGCAGGTGCTGCGGCCCGAGATCAACGACGCCACCATCCGACTGCTGGCGCGCCGCGGCGTGGACGTGGAGGTCGCCGCCGGCGCGGGCTGCTGCGGGGCGCTCGTGCATCACATGGGCCGGGAGCAGGAGGCGATCGCCTTCGCCAGGCGCAACGTCGACGCCTGGTCGAAGGTGATGAGCCGGGAGCCCATCGACGCCATCGTCATCAACGCATCGGGGTGCGGCACGACGGTGAAGGACTACGGGCACATGCTGGCCCGGGTGGACGGCTACGCCGAGAGAGCGCGGAAGATCTCGGCGCTGACCAGGGACGTGACCGAGTTCCTGTCCGAGCACGATCTCGGGCCCCCGAAGCGCTGGTCCTCGCTGCGCGTCGCCTATCATTCGGCCTGCTCGCTGCAGCACGGCCAGCAGGTCACGGAGGAGCCGAAGCAGCTCCTGCGCGACGCGGGATTCACGGTCATGGACGTGCCGGAGGGGCACATCTGCTGCGGCTCGGCCGGCACCTACAACATCCTGCAGCCGGACCTGGCGCGCCAGTTGCGGGACAGGAAGGTCGCCAACATCGCCTCGGTGAAGCCCGATCTCGTGGCTGCGGGAAATATCGGCTGCATCACCCAGCTCGCCCCCGGCATGGAGATCCCGATCGTGCACACCGTCGAGCTGCTCGACTGGGCCTACGGCGGACCCGTGCCGCGGGGGCTCGAGGCATTCGAGAAGTTCGTCAGCGACGTGCCCGAGCCGCCCCGGCCCAAGGCCAGGCGCGTTATGCAGGACTATCTGCGCGCCTGAGGCTGCGGGCAGCTCCGACGCCCGGCCAAGTGCAACCGCACTGCAAACTCCCGAGTTGGGGACGAGCCGTCATCCGGAAGAACTGGTCTGCAGGTGAAGATCGCGATCCCGGAGTTCTGCCTCGTCGCCGTCGTCGCCTCGAGCGAAGCCGAGGGCCTGGCCTTCGCACGCCGGCACTTCGCGGCCGGAGAGGTGGTGAGCCGCGGCTCCGAAGCCTGGCCCGCGACAGCGGCAGAGCTTCTGGCCAAACGTGAGCTCGTCGCCCTCGATCTGAGCGAAGCGGCGGTGCAGAAGCAGATCGACGTCATCAGGCTCGCCAAGCGGTTCTATGCGCAGCCGGTCGCCATCGTGATCTGCGCTCCGGCCGGCAGCCCCGACCAGCGCACGGTCCGCGGCCTGGAGTCGACGGGGTTCAGGCCCGCGCATCTCGTCAGCGTCCGCGACGCCGATGCCGTCGAGATCGAGCGCGTGCGGCTGCCGCCGGACCTGCGCCACGAGCACGGCCCGTTCGACATCATCGGCGACGTGCACGGCTGCGCGGACGAGCTCGAGGCGCTGCTGGGCCGGCTCGGCTACCGGGTGCGGCTCGAGGGCAGCGGCGACGACCGGCGCGCCGAGGTCGAGCCGCCGCCGGGCCGGCGCGCGATCTTCGTGGGAGATTTCGCCGATCGCGGGCCGCGTTCTCCCGACGTTTTGCGCATCGCCATGGCGATGGCGGCGCAAGGCTGCGCTTTGGCCGTGCCCGGCAATCACGACGTCAAGCTCGTCAAGTGGCTGCGGGGCGCCAACGTGCGCCTCACCCATGGGCTCGACCTCACGGTGGCCCAGCTCGCGCACGAGGGCACGGCGTTCCGCGAGGCGGTGCGCGACTTCCTGCTCGCCCTGCCGGGCCATCTGTGGCTGGAGGGCGGGCGTCTGGCCGTTGCCCATGCCGGCATCCTGGAGGGAATGCTGGGGCGCGCATCCGAAGTCGTGCGCGAGTTCTGCCTTTACGGGGACACCGAGGGGGAGACCGACGAGACCGGCCTCGTGGTGCGCTATCACTGGGCGGCCGCATACCGGGGCGAAACGGCCATCGTTTACGGGCATACCCCGGTGCCGACGGCGGAATGGGTCAACGGGACCCTGTGCATCGACACCGGCTGCTGCTTCGGCGGCAAGCTGACGGCGCTGAGGTGGCCGGAGCGCGAGGTGGTGTCGGTGGCCGCCGCACGCATGTATGCGCAGCCTGGGCGCCCGTTCGGGCACCCGCTGGCCAGGCCCGCGGGACACCGGCCGGCGCGCCAGCGCCGGCGGCCGAGGTATGGATAGGGCGCCACTCTCACGTGACGAAATATTCACCACCATTGCGCATGGTGTCCTGAGCGCGCCGGATGAGCGCGACGGACAGGCGACGCGCATTCCCGATTCCGCGCAGCCGGTAACGGCTTGGGAACCTCACACCTGCATTCATCGAATTCCCTGCAATTTTACGGACCCGTTTAACCGCCACGAATAGGGCGGGGCACTAACAGTCGAGGCTCGAGCGACTGAGGAGTGCAAAAATGTGCAGCTTGGAGCAGCCATCACGTAGCAAGGTGGCGATCCGCGCGATGGCTGGCGCCATATGGAATGCCGCGTCCGCATCGTGGATAACCGGCCGGCGCTGGAACCTGATCACCGGATTCGTCCGTTCCCGGTCGGGCAACATCGCCATGGTGTTCGGCCTGACGATAGCAATCGTCTTCGGCGCCGCCGGGGCCGCCATCGACTACGGCCGCTGGCTGAGAGCCCGCAGCCAGACGCAGAATGCAGTCGATGCTGCGGTGCTGGCCGCGGGCCGTGTGCTGCAAACCTCGGGCGGGAACGCGTCAGCGGCCCTTTCGGCAGCCCACAGCTACTATGATCAGCTCAAGCCGCAGAACTCGTCCGGGGACAAGGTCACCTTCTCGCTGTCGCAGGACGGATCGGCGGTCGAGGCGGCAACCGATGCCGTCATCGTCACCCCGTTTCTCAGTACGCTCGGTATCGATAACCTGCCGGTCAAGACTGCAGCCAAGGCGGTGCGGGCCGTCGGCGGCAATGCCGAGACGAGCATCGAGATCGGACTTATGCTCGACATCACCGGCTCCATGTCGGGCGACAAGATCACCGACCTGAAGCTTGCGGCCAAGGATCTGGTCAACATCGTGGTCTGGGACAACCAGAGCGAATACACGTCGAAGGTCGCTCTCGCGCCGTTCGCTCCCCGCGTCAACGTCGGCGGCTATGTCTCCGCCGTGACCGGGCTTCCCTCGAGCAAGAAGTTCAGCGGGAAGACGCGCAAGCCGATCGAGTGCGTCACCGAGCGCACCGGGACTCACGCCTTCACCGACGAGGCGCCTGGAACCGGCAGCTATCTCGGCGCCTACACCGGCAATACCGGGAGCTCGGCCATCGGAGACGACGACAACTACAGCTCCACCGGCAACTGCAGCCAGCCGTCCGCCTCCGAGATGATCGTTCCGCTCACCAACGACAAGGCGGTGCTCACCAGCAGGATCAACGACCTGTCCGCCAGCGGCAGCACCGCCGGGCAGCTCGGCACGGCCTGGGCCTGGTATCTGATCTCGCCGAAGTGGGCCGACATTTGGCCAGACGAGAGCCGGCCGGCGGCCTACAGCGAGTTGACGACCGTCGGTTCCCATGGCCAGCCGAAGCTGCAGAAGATCGCGATCCTCATGACTGACGGCGTCTACAACACCAAGGGCGGCGACCAGTATGGCGACAGCTCGTCGACGGCGGTGACCCTCTCCAACAACTCGATCCAGATCTGCGAAAACATGAAGGCGGCCGGCGTCATCGTCTATGCGGTCGGCTTCGACCTCGGCGGCAGCTATCTTCCGATCAAGACGCTCAGCAAGTGCGCCAGCTCGCCGGAGCATTTCTACAACACCACGACGGGCGACCAGCTTCGCCAGGCCTTCAGGGACATCGCGCTGAAGATCTCGACCCTCAGGCTCGCAAGCTGAGCTCGTCGAACACTACGCCGCCGGTGGCCGCTGTCCGCCGGCGGGGATTTGAAGACAATGTCGCCATCAGAGCCCAACCGGCGAGGGTCACGAGCCCTGGCCGGTCGAGCTGCGTCTGCAGGGCCGAGCCAGCGGCGCCCGCACCACGGCGGCGGCATTCTCGCGCTTTGCCCTGGCCCGTGACTTGGTTATAAGGCGGCAGCCCTACGCGAGCATGAGCACCGGGCTTTCGAGGCACCCACTCCGACATGGCGAGACCGCAGAAAGATCAACGTCCTGAGGCGCAGTTGCCGAAGGGCTTCCGCGACATCGAGGCCGGCGAGATCCGCGCCATGTCCGGCATGCTGGCCCGCATCCGCGAGGTCTACGAGATCTACGGGTTCGAGCCGCTGGAGACCCCGGCCATCGAGTATACGGATGCGCTCGGCAAGTTCCTGCCCGACCAGGATCGGCCCAACGAAGGCGTGTTCTCGTTCACCGACGAGGACGACCGCTGGCTCTCCCTGCGCTACGATCTGACCGCGCCGCTCGCCCGCTACGTCGCCGCCAACTTCGACCGCCTGCCGAAGCCGTTCCGCCGCTATGCGGTCGGACCGGTGTGGCGCAACGAGAAGCCCGGCCCCGGCCGCTATCGCCAGTTCATGCAGTTCGACGCCGACACGGTCGGCACGGACAACATCGCAGCCGACGCCGAGATCTGCATGCTGGCCGCCGACACGATGGAGGCGCTCGGCTTCCAGCGTGGCGAGTACGTGATCAAGGTCAACAGCCGCAAGGTGCTCGACGGCGTCATGGAGGCGATCGGCGTTGGTGGTCCCGAAGATGCGGGCAGACGGCTGACGGTGTTGCGCGCGGTCGACAAGCTCGACCGGCTCGGCATCGACGGCGTACGCCTGCTGCTCGGGCCCGGGCGCAAGGACGAGAGCGGTGATTTCACGAAAGGCGCGGGGCTCTCCGACGTGCAGGTCGCGACCGTCGTCGCGTATCTGACGGCACAAGGCCGCGACGGGGCGGAGAAGCTGGCCCGCGTGGAGGCGCTGATCCGTGAATCGTCGACCGGGACTGCCGCAGTTTCAGACCTCGTCGATCTCCTGTCGCTGTGCCAGGACGCAGGCTATCCGCAGGGCCGCATCGGATTCGATCCCTCCGTCGTGCGCGGACTGGAATATTACACCGGCCCGGTCTTCGAGGCCGAGCTGACCTTCGAGGTCAGGAACGAGGAAGGGCAGACCGTCCGCTTCGGCTCCGTCGGCGGCGGCGGGCGCTATGACGACCTCGTGGCCCGCTTCACCGGCCAGCGGGTGCCGGCGACCGGCTTCTCCATGGGCGTTTCGCGACTGCAGGCGGCCCTCGCGGCACGCGGGAAGGCCAAGGCTCGAGCGGGCCGCGGCCCTGTCGTCGTGCTGGTTATGGACCGCAGCGAGCTGCCGCGCTATCAGCGCCTCGCCCAGCAGCTCAGGGCGGCGAGGATCCCGGCGGAAATGTATCTCGGCACGTCGGGCATGAAGGCGCAGATGAAGTACGCCGACCGGCGTGGCAGCCCCTGCGTCGTCATCCAGGGCGGCGATGAGGTTGCCAGGGGCGAGGTGCAGATCAAGGACCTGATCGAAGGCGCCCGCCTGTCGGCGACCATCACCGACTCGAAGGAGTGGCGCGAGGCCCGCCCGGCGCAGGTCTCGGTGCCCGAAGCAGAGCTCGTGTCCGCGGTGCGGTCCGTCCTCGCCCGTCACGAGCGCGGTTGAGGCGCCGAGCCATGGTCGCCGAAACCGCTCGCGAGTTCGAGGCCCTGGAGGCGCAGGCGCAGCGCCTCATGGGGGTCTTCACCAAAGCCGGCTACGAGGCCGTCGCGCCCGCGATCATCCAGCCGGCCGACGTCTTCCTCGACGTCGTCGGCGAGAGCCTGCGCGCGCGCACCTACGTGTTCACCGACCCCGGCGGCGGCGAGTTGTGCCTCCGGCCGGACCTCACCGTGCCGACCTGCCGGCTGCACCTCGAGCGCCACCCGGACGCCGATGTGAAGGCGCGCTACTGCTACAACGGCCCCGCCTTTCGCTTCCAGCCGGCAGGCGTTTCCGCCGCGCATCCGCGCGAGTTCAGGCAAGCCGGCATCGAGCTCTTCGGCGAGACCCGCCGCGAGCAGGCGGAAGCCGAGGTGGTGGGGCTGACGCTGGAGGCGGTCCGGGCCGCGGGCCTGGAACGCTGGGGACTGCGCATCGGCGACCTGGGGCTGTTCCAGGCGCTGCTCGACGCCATCGACATGCCGGACAGATGGCGCGGGCGGCTGCGGCACCAGCTCTGGCGGCCCGATGCCTTCCGCGAGGAGCTGTTCCGGCTGATCCGCGACCCGGCTGCCGCGCTTCTCGACCTGCCAGCCGACCTTGTGGCGACACTCGATCCCGCCGATCCCGCCAGCTCCGAGGCCGAGGTCGGGCGCTACCTCGAGGCGCACGGGCTGGAGCTCATCGGCGCGCGCAGCGTGAGCGAGATCACGCAGGGGCTGCTGGCGGCCGCCGCCGACGCCGCGGCCGAGCCGCTCTCCCCCTCGGCAGCCGAGCTCATCGAGACATACGTCAACGTCAAGGCGCCGGCCCGGGCGGCGGGCGCACGCCTTGCCGACCTCATGAGCGAGCGCGAGATCGACATCGAGTCGGCACTCGACATCTACCACGAGCGCCTCCAGCATCTCGTCGACGCCGGCATCGACCCCGCCCTGATCGAGTTCTCGGCGGAGTTCGGCCGCAATCTCGAATACTACACGGGCTTCGTGTTCGAGATCGTCGTGCCCGAGCTCGGCACGGGGAGCCCCGTCGCCGGCGGCGGCCGTTACGACGGGCTGCTCAAGGCCGTCGGAGCGCGCGAGGCGGTGCCGGCCGTCGGCTCCGCCATCCATACCGAGCGCCTGCTTTCGGTCGTCAACGGGGGCGGGGAATGACCGACAACCTGATCCTGGCCGTGCCCTCCAAGGGACGGCTGATGGAGCAGACCGCCGCCGCGCTCGCCAAGGCCGGCCTGGCGCTTCGCAAGACCGGCAGCGAGCGCGGCTATCGCGGCGAGATCGAAGGCCTCGAAGGCGTCGAGGTGGCGTTCGTGTCCTCCTCCGAGATCGCGCACTACCTGAAGTCGGGGCAGGCCCACCTCGGCATCACCGGCGAGGACCTCATCCGCGAGCACATCGTCGATGCCGACGAGCGCGTCGAGCTGCTGGCCCCGCTCGGCTTCGGACACGCCGACGTGGTGGTCGCGGTGCCGCGCTGCTGGATCGACATCCGCAGCATGGCGAGCCTGCAGGCGATGGCGCCAGCCTTCCGGCGCGCGCACGAGCGGCGCCTGCGGGTGGCGACGAAATACACCAATCTCACGCGGAAGTTTTTCCAGTCCAAGGGCGTCAGCGACTACCGCATCGTGGAAAGCCTCGGCGCGACCGAGGGCACGCCGGCGTCCGGCGCCGCCGATCTGATCGTCGACATCACCACGACCGGCGCGACGCTGGAGGCCAACGGGCTGAAAGTGCTCGACGACGGCGTCATCCTGCGCTCCGAGGCCAATCTCGTCGCCTCCCGCCGCGTGGACTGGTCGCCGGCCGCCCGCGCCGCCCGCCACCACATCCTGGCACAACTCAGAAGCTGAGGGTCGCCGCAACGACAGCTCGACGAGCCGCCGGACCGGCGGCGTTGCGCTCGACGGCATCCCCTCGCTCCGACCCGCCCCCCCCGCGTTATGCGATCGTCACGCAACGCCCTCGACGGCGAGGATGCGGGTGCGCGAGGCCCCCTCGCGGATCTTCCTGGCCGCGGCGTACTCGGGCGACTCGTACCAAGCGCGCGCCTGCGCAAGCGAGTCGAACGCCAGGATCGCGATCCTTTGCGATGTCCAGCCGCCTTCAAGACTGGCGGTCTCGCCGCCACGCGCGATATAGCGCCCGCCGTACTTCTCCACCGCCGCGGCGCCGTGGGGCCGGTAGGCGCTCAACTTGTCCGTGTCGATCAGCTCCTGCAGATCCACGATCACGTACGCCGGCATTGTCGCTCCCGTCGTTGGCCCGCCGTCAGGCATCCCGACGACGGTGCTGATCCTTGTAGGTCCCATGCTCGATCTCGTGCAAAAGCGAGGGGCCCTTCGGGTCCCAGCCCAGAACCTTGCGCGCCTTCAGCGCCCGCACCCTGCTGTTGGAGCCGAACGTGAGATGCGCTCCCGGCCCGAGGACGGCTGCCGCCTCCTCGATCGGCCAGTCCTCGGTGCGCCCGCCGAGGCCGAGCATCCGGCTGATGGCCTCGGCGGCCGTCTTCATCGAGGCTTCGCTGTTCTCGGCATAGAACAGCGAGCCCGCCGGCGCATGCTCCAGCGCCAGCAGATAGAGGTCGGCGACGTCCGAGATGTGGACGTTGGACCAGACGTTGAGCCCGCGTCCGACGTGCCGCGCGACGCCACCTAACGCCTGCTCGATGAGCCTGGGGATCTGGACGCTGCTCGAGTCAACGCCAATGCCGCGGCCGTAGATGAGCGTGGGACGGATCACGACCGAGCGCACCCCGTCGAGCGCGGCACGCAGCACCTGCTCGTCGATGGCGACCCGCGTCGCCTTCTCGGGCATCGGCGTGACCGGCGTGTCCTCGTGGAACACGCGGTCGACGTACTCGCCATTATCATAGGTGCTGACGACGCTCGAGCCGCTGGTCTGGATGAAGACCTTTCCTGTGCCGCTGAGCTGCGGCAGGATGGCGAGCACGACGAACGGGTTATCCGCCTGGGCCGCGTTGATCACGGCATCGGCGGCACGGGCCGCGCGCTGCAGCGGGCCATAATCGTTGAGGGTGCCGGCGACGGGCTCGATGCCGCGCTGCCGGAGACTGGCGGCCGCCGGCTCGCTGCGCGCAAGTCCAACGACGTGATGTCCTGCCTCGAGCAGGCGCGTGGCGACGGATCCGCCGATGTAGCCGGTCGCCCCTGTGACGAGTATCTTCATCGCCTGTCCTTCCCGCGGCTCTGCGCAGACGTCTTACCGGATGCTCGCCGCATCAGTCTGCTGAAGGCAACGAGCTAGTGCCAGTGAGAATGCGGGAACAAGGGCCGTGAAAAGAATTCATCGAACCAGGCCGCGGTGCACGGAGAGGGAGCACGACCGGACGGGGCGCATGGAAGCTTTCATCCGGGTCGTCGGCGCAGGCAGCTTTTCCGCGGCGGCGCGGATGATGAAGCTCACCCCCTCTGCCGTCAGCAAGCTCATGTCGCGCATCGAAAGCCAGCTCGGCGTGCGGCTCATCGACCGTTCGACACGGCAGTTCAGGCTGACCCCCGAGGGCGAGCTCTACTACAACCGGTGCGTCAAGATCGTCGCCGAGATCGAGGAGACGGAGTACGCCGTCACCCAGCACCTGATGCAGCCGCGGGGGCGGCTGCGCGTCAACTCGACGATCGGGATCGGCATTCACCGTATCCTGCCGCTGATGCCGGAGTTCCTCAGCGCCTTCCCGAGCATCGAGCTGGACCTGTCGCTGAGCGACCGGGTCGTCGACCTCGTCGAGGAGCAGGCGGAGGTCGCCATTCGCGTCGGCCCCCTGCAGGACAGCTCGCTCATGGCGCGCAAGCTCTGCGAGAGCCGCCGGGTCGTCGTCGCCTCGCCGGTCTACCTCGAGCGGCACGGCACGCCCCGGCATCCGGCCGACCTGCCCGCCCACAACTGTCTGGCCTACAACCTGCGGCCGACCTTGAACGAGTGGCCGTTCAAGATCGACGGCGGCGTCCGGCCCATTGCGGTCAGGGGGAACTTCCACGGCGACAACGGCGAGACGCTCCGGCACATGGCGCTGGGTGGTGCCGGCATCGCCCGGCTGGGCTGGTTCCAGGTCGGCGAGAACGTGCGCCAGGGCCGGCTGGTCCCGCTGCTCGAGGAGTTCCATGCCGGCGAGCTGCAGGGTGTCTACGCCGTCTTCTTCGGGATGCGGCACACGTCGGTGCGCGTCACGTGCTTCGTCGATTTCCTGGTCGAGAAGCTGGGCTGCGCGCGTCCCTGGCTGGCGTCGGAATACGCCGCCGCAGCCGCCTGAAGTGCCGCCCGCCCTGCGGGATGCGACGGCCCCGAGCGGGGCGGCCATGCCGTGGCTCCTGGATGAACCCGCAGCAAAGGAGCTGTGACGGCCACGCAGCTCACGCCCGGCTATACTCAGCCACCGTCGCCGGAAGATCGGCGGTCCAGAGGCACGGGCACGGGGTACGACCAGTCGGTCCTCAAGACTGCGCTCTGGGGAGGAAATCTGGAGGAACGCACAATGATTTCGAGCAGATGGTTGCGGCTGGCCGCCGTGAGCGCGGCCGCCGTTCTATTCGGCCTGGCGGGCAGAGCCGAGGCCGCGTTTCCGGACCGGCCGATCACGCTCGTCGTGCCGTGGGCGGCGGGCGGCGGCACCGATGCCATCGCGCGCTATATCGCGGCCTCCCTGCAGGAGGATCTCGGCCAGCCCGTGAACGTCGTCAACCGCACGGGCGGCAATGGCGTGATCGGCCACTCGGCCATCGCGACGGCGCTGCCCGACGGCTACACCATCGGGCTGATCACGCTCGAGATCAACATGATGCATTGGATGGGGCTGACCGACCTCACCCACGAGTCATATACGCCGCTGGCGCTCATCAACGCCGATCCCGCCGCCATCCACGTGCGGACCGATTCGGAGTACAAGACGCTCGGGGATCTCGTGGCCGTCATCAAGGCCAATCCGGGCAAGCTCAAGTCCTCGGGCACGGGCCAGGGCGGAAGCTGGCATCTGGCGCTCGCCGGCATGCTGCACTCGATGGGCGTGGACCCCAACTCGACGCGCTGGGTGCCGAGCACCGGGGCGGCGACCGCGCTGACCGACCTCGCGGCGGGCGGCGTGGACTTCGTCTCGTGCTCGCTGCCGGAGGCGCGCGCGCTGATGGACGCCGGGCGGGTTCGCAGCCTCGCCTTCATGTCGGACAAGCGTTCGGCGGTGTTTCCGACCGTCCCGACGCTGAAAGAGGCGAGCGGCTCGTCGTGGACCAAGGGCGTGTGGCGTGGGATGGTCGGCCCGAAGGGGCTGCCGCCGGACATCGCCAAGCGCTACGAGGCCCTGTTCAAGAAGGTCCACGAAAGTGCAGGGTTCCAGAAGTTCATGTCCGATCGCGGCTTCGAGACGCTGTGGGGCGATTCCACCGAGTTCGCCGCCTTCATGAAGCGCGACAACGGCGAGATCGGCGAGATGATGAAGCTGATGGGCCTCGCGAAATAGAGGTAGGCAACCATGGCAGGCGGGCGGCGGGGCGATGGCCACGCTCGCCGCCTGCTTTCAAAATGTTCGGCGGAGCGGGAGCTCGTCCCGGCCCCGGTCAGGGTCGGCGGACATAGGACCGAAAGGATCCGACATCCCTTGCCTCGTGGTGTCCACGGAAGATGGGGCGCCCACGCCGGTGCGCCAATCCGATGCGTCGTTTGATCCCGCTATTGAGACATGTGCAGATTTCTGCCGACATCTGCCCCGGTCTCCGAGCCGGAGCGGGGTGGCGGTCCGGGGCGCTACCGTTGAGATAGACCGGGAGCGCGCGTCACGACCTCGACCAGAGCGGCGCCGTAGCGCTCGATCTTCACCTGGCCGAGCCCGGTGATCCCGTTGAGCTCGGCGATCGAGGCCGGGCGCTTCTGGGCCAGCTCCGCCAAGGTCCGGTCATGGCAGATGACATAAGGCGGCACCCGGGCCTCGGCCGCGAGCCGCGACCTCAGCGCCTTCAGCTCCCGGTAGAGTGGCTCGTCGCCATCGGCGATGGTGGGATCCCGGCGGCGCTTGCGCTTTACCCGGCCTTCGACGTCCGTGGGCGACTGGCGGACCAGAAACCGCTTCTCGCCCCTGAGCAGCGGGCGGGCCTCGTCGGTGAGCGTCAGGCTGCCGTGGCCCTCCGGATCGACGGCGAGCTGGCCACCGATGATGAGCTGGCGGAAGAGCTGCCGCCAGGCCGCCGCAGCGAGCTCGCCGCCGATGCCGAATACCGACAGCCTGTCGTGACCGCTGCGTTCGATCCTCGGGTCCTGCTTGCCCAGCAGCACGTCGACGAGATAGCCGACGCCGAACCGCTCGCCGGTGCGGAAGGCAGCCGACAGCGCCTTCTGCGCAGCCACCGTCTGGTCGGCGATGTCCGGCGGCGCCAGGCAGTTATCGCAGTTGCCGCACGGCTCGGCCAGCCTCTCGCCGAAGTAGCCGAGCAGCGCCTGCCGCCGGCAGCTCGCCGTCTCGCACAGCCCGATCAGCGCGTCGAGCTTCTGCCGCTGCACCTTCTGGAAAGCGTCGCCGCCGTCCGACCGGTCGATCCACTGCCTGAGCTGCACGATGTCCTGCACGCCGTAGGCCATCCAGGCATCGGCGGGCTCGCCGTCGCGCCCGGCGCGGCCGGTCTCCTGGTAGTAGGCCTCGATCGTCTTCGGCAGGTTGAGGTGAGCCACGAAGCGCACGTCCGGCTTGTCGATGCCCATCCCGAACGCGATGGTCGCGACGACGATCAGGCCCTCCTCGGCGAGGAAGCGCTCCTGGGTCGTGCGCCGGATGTCGGCCGGCAGGCCGGCGTGATAGGCGAGCGCGGTCCGTCCCCGGGCCGCCAGCCAGGCCGCGGTCTCCTCCACGCTCCTGCGGCTGAGGCAATAGATGATGCCCGCATCCGTCGGGTGCTCGGCGGCGATGAAGCGCCACAGCCTGTCGCGGGCCGAGCTGTCGGGTTGAGCGATCCGGTACTGGATGTTGGGCCGGTCGAAGCTGGCGATGAACTGGCGCGCGCCCTCGAGGCTGAGCTCGCCGATGATCTCTGCGCGAGTGCGCTCGTCGGCGGTCGCGGTCAGCGCGATGCGCGGGACGGATGGGAAGCGCTCGGCGAGCAGCCTGAGCTGCCGGTACTCCTGCCGGAAGTCATGGCCCCATTGCGAGACGCAGTGCGCCTCGTCGATGGCCAGCAGGGCGATGCGGCTGCGTCCCAGCAGGCCCAATGTGCGCTCCTGCAGCAGGCGCTCGGGCGCGACGTAGAGTAGATCGAGGCGTCCCCCGGCGAGCTGCGCTTCGACGGCATCCTGCTGGGCGCGGTCGAGTGTCGAATTGAGGAAGGCGGCGCGCACGCCGAGCTGCTTCAGCGCGTCCACCTGGTCCTGCATCAGCGCGACGAGCGGCGAGACGACGATTCCCGTGCCGGCGCGGACGAGCGCCGGGATCTGATAGCAGAGCGACTTGCCGCCGCCGGTCGGCATCAGCACGAAGGCGTCGCCGCCCTCGATCACCGTCTCGACGATGGCGGCCTGATGCGAGCGGAACTGCTTGTAGCCGAAGACCGTCTCGAGGATGCCCGCCGCTGCCGCCATTCCGGCGGAATGCTCACCCGATGTCCTGCGATTGACCGCCGCCGTCATGAGCCCCCGATCACCCTGCTGCCGCCCGGGTCCCACACCTGGGCATTGCGAGCATCCATCCCGCGCGGGCTTGGCGATCCCGCTCACGTGTCGTAGTGGTTGCGGGCAGAGGGAATAGGTTCTGAACGGAAGGCCTGCCGCACATTCAGGGTCGGTTCATGCCACCGGCGCTAGCGTGCAGCAAGGTCGAGCTTGCGTGTTCCCCAGCGAAGTCCATCCCGGAAGGGACGTGGCGGGGAGCGGCGAACGAGAGGCAAGCCCACGCGGGCTTGGGATACACGAGGTATTCAAGATGTCGCTGCTTCGGAAATGTGCCGCTCTTGCGGGAGCTGCTGCGGTCGCTCTGGCTTGGCTGGCGCCAGGGGCATCGGCCCAGGCCAACTGCGACTGGTACGCCAAGACGGCCTTGAAGCAGCAGCAGGAGAACGAGCAGCGCAAGTGCGGGTTCAAGGGGCCGGCCTGGAGCCCGGATCTCGGGGCACACTTGAACTGGTGCCGCGGCGTTGCGCCGGACGAATGGAAAAAGCAGGCGCAGCAGCGCGATCAGCAACTTGCCGCCTGTGCCAAGAAGTGAGCTGCTGGGAGTGGAGGAGAGCGGGCTCGACCGCCCGCTCTGCAGCTCGCGACGGGGCCGCACCTCGAACGGGTGCGGCCCTTTTCGTGGTCTGCCGATGTCCTTCAATCGGGAGGCGCTATCGCCCCGCCGCGGCGCGGCGCAGGCGGTCGTTGATGGCCTCCCCCAGGCCGGATTCGGGGATCGGCATGACAGCGATCGTCTCGGCACCGGTGGCATCGAGCCGGCGCAGCGCCGCGAACAGGTTGGCCGCGGCCTCGATCAGGTCGCCGCTCGGGCTCAGGTTCGCCAGCTCTTCTTCCGCGCCGGGAAACGGCGTGCCGAACGCCAGCAGCACCTCACCTGGCCGGAGATCCGTTGCGCCGAGCCGCACACGCGCGCGCGGCGCATAGTGGCTTTCGAGCTGCCCCGGGGAGCGGAGCTGCGCGGGAGGGACGTCGGCGTCGGCCACGCCAGTTTCCGTTGATCGCCCGCCACCCCCGACGGGCTCGCCCAGCACTGCCTCGATCGCCTCGCGCGTCGTCGCGCCGGGCCGAAGCATGACGATCCGCTCGCCTGTCGCATCCAGGACGGTCGATTCGAGTCCAAGCTCGGTCGGGCCGCCATCGAGGATCATCGCGGCCTTCGCGCCGAGGTCGGCCTCGACATGCCGGGCGGTGGTCGGACTGACGTGGCCCGATACGTTTGCCGACGGGGCCGCGACGGGCAGGCCGGCCGCGCGCAGCAGGGCTTGCGCGACAGGATGAGCGGGCACTCTGATGGCGATGCTGTCGAGGCCGGCGCTCACGAGCTCCGAGATCCGGGCCTCCGGACGCCGCGGCAGCACCAGCGTCAGAGGCCCCGGCCAGAACGCCTCGGCCAGCCGCCGGGCCTTCGCCGTGAACCGGGCGATGAGCTCGGCCGCCGCCCGGTCGGCCACATGCACGATCAGCGGGTTGAACCGCGGCCGGCCCTTCGCCTCGAAGATCTGCGCCACCGCGCGGCCATTCGTCGCGTCGGCGCCGAGGCCATACACGGTCTCGGTTGGAAACGCGACGAGCCGGCCGGCCTGGAGCTCTGTCGCAGCACGGACAATCCCGGCGCTCGCCTCGACGATCGGCATGCGGGGGTTGCTTCTCCTTTGCACCTTTTCGGGCCGGCCCCTCGCACCTACACTCCGGCATCGGGGCCAGCACCGTTCGGGGATCGACCGATGAGCTACAAAACTCCCGTAGACGACATTCTGCTCGCGCTCAAGACGGCGGCCGGATTGCCCGACCTGATCGAGCGCGGCATCGCCGAGGGCCTCGACGAGGCGACGGTGCGCGCGATCGTCGAGGAGGCGGGGCGGTTCGGCAGCGAGGTGCTGGACCCGCTCAACGTCCTCGGAGACCGCACCGGCTCGCGGCTGGTCGATGGAAAGGTCGAGACCCCGCCGGGCTGGAAAGAGGCTTACGATGCGTTCGCCGCCGGCGGATGGACCGCGCTGCCCTGCCCCGCGGAGTTCGGCGGCCAGGGCCTGCCGCAGGTGATCGCGACGGTCGCCTGCGAGATCTGGAACTCGGCCAACCTGGCGTTCGGGCTGTGCCCGCTCTTGACCCAGGGCGCCATCGATGCGCTTCACGCGCACGGCTCAGAGGACCTGAAGCGCACGTATCTGCCGAAGATGGTCGCGGGCGAATGGACCGGCACCATGAACCTGACGGAGCCGCACGCAGGCACCGACCTCGGGGCGCTGACGACCAGGGCCGAGAGGCAGCCCGACGGCTCCTACCGCATCACCGGCACCAAGATCTTCATCACCTACGGCGAGCACGAGCTGGCGGACAACATCATCCATATGGTGCTCGCGCGCCTGTCGGACGCCCCGCCCGGGACCGGCGGCATCTCGCTGTTCCTCGTGCCCAAGCGGCTCGTCGACGCGGACGGCTCGCTGGGCGCACGCAACGATGTCGTCTGCGCCAGCCTCGAGCACAAGCTCGGCATCCACGCCAGTCCGACATGCATGATGAAATACGGCGAGAACGGCGGTGCCGTCGGCTATCTGGTCGGCGAGGAGAACCGCGGCCTGTCGACCATGTTCATCATGATGAACCAGGCGCGACTGGCGGTCGGCGTGCAGGGCGTGGCGATCGCGGAGCGGGCGACGCAGAAGGCCGCAGCCTACGCGGCCGAGCGCCGCCAGGGCCGCAGCCTCCGGGCCGGCACAGGCGAAGTCATGGCGCCGATCCTCGAGCACGCCGATGTCCGCCGCACGCTCATGACCATGCGGGCGATGACGCAGGCGGCCCGCGCCATCTGCTTCGCCACCGCCCGCGAAATCGACCTTTCGCAACGCGCCGCGAACGACGGCGAACGCGGGCAGGCGGCGGCGCGCGCGGCGCTGCTGACGCCGATCGCCAAGGCGTTCTCCACCGATATCGCCTGCGAGGCGGCATCGATGGGAGTGCAGATCCACGGCGGCATGGGATTCATCGAGGAGACGGGCGCGGCCCAGTGCTATCGGGACGTGCGCATCCTGCCGATCTACGAGGGCACCAACGGCATTCAGGCCATCGACCTCGTCACGCGCAAGCTGCCACTCGGCGACGGCGCCGTCGTCAAGGCATACATCCGCGAGCTGGCCGCCACCGCCGAGGAGGTGCGCGCCTCCAACCAGCCGGCGTTCGGCCGCATGGGCGAGCGGCTCGCCGAGGCCGTGGGCGCACTGACCGAGGCGACGCGCTGGCTGGGTGACGCGATGCGCCGCAACCCGGAGGCGGCGCTGGCCTCGGCCACGCCGTACCTGAGGCTGTTCGGGCTGGCGGCGGGTGGCGCCTACCTGGCGCGCGCGGCGCTCGCAATGGGGCGGGACGGCACGCCGGCCGGGGCGAATGCGATGCCGGTGGCGCTGGCGCGCTTCTTCGCGGAGAACCTGCTCACGACGGCGGCGGGCCTGGCCCAGACCATCAGCGGCGGCGCCGAGTCGGTCCTCGCCGTCGAGCCGGAGCAACTGGCGAGCTGAGGAGACCGAAAGCCATGACATCGGATCTCGACGTCTCGACAGCAGACGGTCTCCAGACCATCCGCTTTACGCGGCCGGGCAAGAAGAACTCCCTGACCAGGGCCATGTACGCGGAGATGACGGCGGCGCTGTCGCGAGGCGATGCGGACCCCGGAGTCGTCGCGCACCTCTTCATCGGCTCGGGCGGGGTGTTCAGCGCCGGCAACGACATCGGCGAGTTCCTCGAAGCCGCACGCGGGGGGATCGGCATCGCCGGCCCGGTGCTCGATTTCATTCGACTGCTGCCGCGCGTGGAGAAGCCATTGATCGCGGCGGTCGAGGGGCTTGCCATCGGCATCGCCACGACGATGCTGCTGCACTTCGATCTCGTCTACGCGACGCGCGACGCCGGCTTCTCGACCCCATTCCTCGATCTCGGACTCCTGCCGGAGGCGGGCTCGAGCCTGCTTGCGCCGCTGCGCATGGGCCACGCCCGCGCTTTCGAGCTGCTGGTCCTGGGCGAGCCGTTCACGGCCGAGCGGGCCCGCGAGGCCGGCCTTGTCAACGCCATCGAGCCCGCCAGCGAGCTCGAGGCGACGGCGCGGAAGGCGGCCGCGCGGCTGGCCGCCAAGCCGCCCCAGGCGCTGGCCATGGCCAGGCGAATGCTGCGTGGCGACGTTGCGGCCATTGCGGAGCGCATCGAGGACGAAGCCCGCGCATTCGAAAGCCGGGTGTCCTCGCCGGAGGCGCGCGAGGCGTTCTCGGCATTCCTGGAGAAGCGGCCACCCGACTTCGGCAAGCTCGGTCGCGGATAACCGGGCGCCGTGGAGGCGAGCGATGCGTCAGGGCGGACGATTGCTGGCCATGACCACCGCCCTTGTGTGGAGCCTGTCGACCGGCCCGGCTCAGGCCAACTGGCTGACGCGGCTGCTGCACGAGGCGGGCGAGGCGGGCGGCAGGGCCGCCCGGCACGGCGCTGGCGCGCTCGACGATGCAGCGGCGCATCTGAAACACCTGCCCCCGGCGAAGCCCGGGGGCGCCGCCCTGGCCGCAAGCGTCTCCCAGGAAGGGCACTGGACCTTCGTCAACCGCGCGGGCGAGAGGTTCACGGCCGGCACGCCGGACGAGATGAAGCGTGTGGCGACGGTGCTCGCGCCGGAGGCGGCGCACACGGGCGGCAAGCTGTCGCTGCTGCTGACCGAGGACACGGTGTTCCGTCATCGGAGCCATCTCGACGCGCTGCCAGAAGGCGCCGAGCTGCGGCTGCTGTTCGGCAGGCAGAGCTATCCCCTGGTGCGCCGGTCCGGGACTGGCGCCGACAGCGTGCTGGCCGAGCTGCGGCCGAACCTGCTCGTCGGGACCGGCGATCGCAAGGTGTTCGCGGAGGCGGTCTGGCAGCTCATGCGGCCGCTCGAGAAGGCGCGCATCCGCGTGCTGGCGCTGCAGCCCGGCAGCGCCAAGGCGATGTCGCCGGTGCCGCTGATCGACCCGGCGACCAGGCGCGCCGTCACCGATACGGTTGATCCATTCAAGCTCGGCGATGCCGTGCGGGCGATCCGGGGCCAGACGGTGGTGGTCACCGGCCGCGTGGACGGCCGGCTCATGTACTTCCTGCCGCCGAGCGGGCCGGAGCAGCGCATCATCCTCGACGACCTGATCGGGGCTGCGGCCCGGGCCGACGTCAATGTCGTCGTCCTGCACTCGGCCACACCGCGGCAGCCCGGCGCCCGAAACTGGCTGTGGCAAAGGGTCGAGGTCGCGGGGCTCGACGAGGCGCTGCGGCGTGCCAGCATGGGCGATTTCCTGAACGCGGTCGCGGCCGGGAAGGGCAGACTCGTGCTGACGGCGACGGACCGCGGCGCCGGCCGCGTCTCGGTCCAGGCGGTTGCGCTGGCGGGCGGCCCGGATTCGCACGCTCCGGGCGGGATCCTCTCGGAAGTCGTCTCGGAGCTGACGGGGCATGTCGTGTCCGGCGCGATCCGCATGGACCTGGCCAGCTCCGAGCGCCAGCAGGAGCTCGAGGCGCGTATCATTCCCGGCATCCCCTCGGACCTACAGCTCGGCTACGTCGGCCTGCTGATCGCCGGTCTCATCGGGCTTTCGGCGGCCCGCGGCTGGTGGGGCCGCGTCTGGCCGGCCGAGCAGCGGCAGCAGTACGCGGGCGCCTTGGGCTTTCTCGCGGCCCGGGTTGCGAGACTTGCCGCGTTCGTGCTGGTGTTCCTGCCGCTCGCCGGCATTCCGGCCTTGCTCTGGACGCTGGCGCTGCAGATCTGGGGCTGGACCACCCTGCCCGTCCGGGCTGCGCGCTGGCTGACGAGGCGCCGCGCCGGGGAGGCGGCTTGACGACGAGTGCCGTGCCGGCCTCCGCCGGACGGCTGCAGGAGGGAGGAAGCGCCGATGGCGAGCCTGAAAGACAAGACGCTGTTCATCACCGGGGCGAGCCGCGGTATCGGTCTCGCCATCGCATTGCGCGCGGCGCGCGACGGCGCCAACATCGCCATCGCGGCCAAGACCGCAGAGCCCAACCCGAAGCTGCCGGGCACCATTTTCGAAGCCGCGAGTCAGATCGAGCAGGCGGGGGGCCGGGCGCTGCCGCTCGTCTGCGACATCCGATACGAGGACCAGGTCGAACGGGCGGTGGCGGCGACCGTCGAGGCGTTCGGCGGCATCGACATCTGCGTCAACAATGCGAGCGCGATCTCGCTCACGCCCATCGACCGCACGGAGATGAAGCGGTTCGACCTCATGATGGGCATCAACACGCGCGGCACCTTTCTCGTCTCGAAGGCGTGCCTGCCGCACCTGCGGCGCGCCGCCAACCCGCACATCCTGATGCTGTCGCCGCCCCTCGACATGGAGCCGCGGTGGTTCGCCGGCCATGTCGCCTATTCGATTGCGAAGTACGGCATGAGCCTGTGCGTGCTGGGCCTTTCAGCGGAGCTCGCGGCGGATGGCGTGGGCGTCAACGCGCTGTGGCCGCGCACGACCATTGCTACTTCTGCGATCAGCAATCTGCTCGGCGGCGAGATGGTGGCGCGGATGAGCCGCAAGCCCGACATCCTGGCCGATGCGGCCCATCTCGTGTTCAGCCAGCCGGCGCGGACGTTCACCGGCAACTTCCTGATCGACGACACGTTCCTTCATGAGGTGGGCGGCGTGACGGACTTCGAGCCCTACCGGGCCGACCCGACCATGGAGCTGGCCCCCGATTTCTTCGTGCCCGCCGGCAGCGTGCCGCCGCCGGGCGTCAGGCTGGCGCGACGGGACGTGCGCGCCTGATCGTCACGACGCCGGCGCCGGCAGCATGTATTGCGTCCGCCGCGTAGAATTGCCATCTGCCACGAAACGGCCCACGGACGGCTGAACATGCCCGCACAGCTGATCACGCATCCTTCCTTCGTCGACCACGACACCGGTTATGGTCATCCGGAGCGGCCCGACCGCATGCGGGCGATCGACAAGGTGCTGGCGCACGAGATGTTCAAGGACGTGAAGCGCGCGGAGGCGCCGCTGCGCGAGGACGTGGAGGAGAGGATCGGGCTCGCGCATCCGCGCACCTATATCGAGGCGATCAAGGCGGCGCGGCCGGCCGAGGGCGAGGACCCGGTGCGGCTCGATCCCGATACCGTGCTGTCCTCCCACAGTTGGGAGCCGGCGCTGCGCGCGGTCGGCGCCGGCCTCGACGCGGTGGATCAGGTCATGGACCCTGCGTCCGGCATCCGCAAGGCGTTCTGCCAGGTGCGGCCGTGCGGGCATCACGCCGAGACGGCGCGCGCGATGGGCTTCTGCATCTTCAACAACATCGCCATCGCCGGCCTCTATGCCCGCGAGCGGCACGGTGCCGAGCGGATCGCCGTGGTCGACTTCGACGTGCACCACGGCAACGGTACGCAGGACATCTTCTGGTCGGACAAGGACCTGTTCTTCGCCTCCACGCACCAGATGCCGCTCTACCCCGGCACGGGCGCCGAGTCGGAGAGAGGCGCGGGCAACATCGTCAACGCCCCGCTGAGGCCGAACGACGGCGGTGAGCAGTTCCGCGATGCGATGCGGTCCCGTGTCCTGCCCGCCCTGCACAACTTCTCGCCGGATATCGTGCTGATCTCGGCGGGGTTCGATGCGCACGAGGCCGACCCGCTCGCCAGCCTGCGGCTGCACGAGGACGATTATGCATGGGTCACCGGCGAGTTGTGCGAGGCGGCCGAGCAATCTGCAAAAGGGCGGGTGGTTTCCATGCTGGAAGGCGGCTACGATCTGGCGGCACTGGCGCGATCCGTCGCCGTCCACGTCAAGACGCTCATGGACGCCGGTTGACCGGGCGCGGCAGTTGAGAGACCCGTATCGATGGACGAGGGCATGGCGAAGGGGGCGGCGAAGTATCCGGATTTGAAGGAGATGAGCTTCGAGCGGGCGCTGAAGGAGCTGGAGGCGATCGTCGGCCGGCTCGAGCGCGGCGACGTGGAGCTCGAGGAGAGCATCGCCATCTACGAACGGGGCGAGGCGCTGCGCGACCACTGCGACCGCCTGCTCAAGCAGGCCGAAGCCAAGGTCGAGAAGCTCACGTTCGGAGCCGACGGCCAGCCGCAGGGCACCGAGCCGCTCGACCCTGCATCGAGGTGAGCGGCGGCGGGGACGCGGGCTCCGCGTCAACGGTGCGGATGCCGCTCGGGGGCAATCGGTTATAGTCCGAGATCGTGGTCGTCTGGCGCGCGGAGCCGGACCGCGCGGTCGGAAGGAGAGGCGAGCTCGTGAGTCCTGCTGAAACAACGCCATTGCTCGACCGTGTCCGGGTTCCGGAGGATCTGCGCCGGCTGTCGGAGGAGGACCTGCCGCAGCTCGCCGCCGAGCTGCGCAAGGAGACCATCGACGCGGTCTCCGTCACCGGCGGACATCTCGGCGCCGGCCTCGGCGTCGTCGAGCTCACCGTCGCCCTGCACTGGGTCTTCGACACGCCGCGTGACCGGCTGATCTGGGATGTCGGCCACCAGGCCTATCCGCACAAGATCATCACGGGCCGGCGGGACCGCATCCGCACGCTGCGCCAGGGCGGCGGCCTGTCCGGCTTCACCAGGCGCGCGGAGAGCGAGTACGACCCGTTCGGCGCCGCCCACTCGTCGACCTCGATCTCGGCCGGGCTCGGCATGGCGGTGGCGCGCGACCTCTCCGGCAAGCGACACAACGTCGTCTGCGTGATCGGCGATGGCGCCATGAGCGCCGGCATGGCCTACGAGGCCATGAACAACGCCGGGGCGATGGACAGCCGCCTGATCGTCATCCTCAACGACAACGACATGTCGATCGCGCCGCCGACCGGGGCGTTGTCCTCCTATCTGGCGCGCATCAGCTCGAGCGGCTCCTACTTCTACGTCCGCGACATCGCCAAGCAGCTCGCCAAGCGGCTGCCGAAGAGCTGGGAGCGGCGGGCCGCGCGCGTGGAGGAATATGCGCGGCTGCTGTGGCAGGGCGGCGCGTGGTTCGAGGAGCTCGGCTTCTACTACGTCGGCCCGATCGACGGGCACAGCTTCGACCACCTCCTGCCGGTGCTGAAGAACGTGCGCGATGCCGACCAGGGCCCCGTGCTGGTGCACGTCGTGACGAAGAAGGGCAAGGGCTACGCGCCGGCCGAGAAGTCGGCGGACAAGTACCACGGCGTCAACCGCTTCAACGTCATCACCGGCGACCAGGTCAAGCCCAAGCCCAACGCGCCGAGCTACACCAAGGTGTTCGCCGAGAGCCTGATCCAGGAGGCGGCGAAGGACGACAGGATCGTGGCCGTCACGGCGGCGATGCCGTCGGGCACCGGGCTCGACCTGTTCGGCAAGTCGTTCCCCGAGCGGACCTTCGACGTCGGCATCGCCGAGCAGCATGCCGTCACGTTTGCGGCCGGCCTCGCAACCCAGGGCTACAAGCCGTTCGCGGCGATCTACTCGACGTTCCTCCAGCGGGCCTACGATCAGGTGGTCCACGACGTCGCCATCCAGCGGCTGCCGGTCCGGTTCGCCCTCGACCGGGCCGGGCTGGTCGGCGCCGACGGCCCGACCCATGCCGGCAGCTTCGACATCGCCTATCTCGGCTGCCTGCCCGGCTTCGTGCTGATGGCGGCGGCCGACGAGGCGGAGCTCAAGCACATGGTGGCGACGGCGGCCGCCATCGACGACCGCCCGTGCGCCTTCCGCTACCCGCGCGGCGACGGCGTCGGCGTCGAGATGCCGGTTTCCGGCGTGCCGCTCGGGATCGGCAAGGGCCGCATCCTGCGCGAAGGGACGTCGGTCGCCATCCTGTCGCTCGGCACCCGGCTGCAGGAGGCGATGAAGGCGGCCGATCAGCTCGCCGCCATGGGGCTGACGGCTACGGTGGCCGATGCCCGCTTCGCCAAGCCGCTCGATGCCGATCTCGTGCGCAGGCTGGCGCGAGAGCACGAGGTGCTGGTGACGGTGGAGGAGGGCTCGGTCGGCGGCTTCGGCTCGTTCGTGCTGCACGATCTGGCCGGCTGCGGCCTGCTCGATCGCGGCCTCAAGGTTCGCACCATGGTGTTGCCCGACGTGTTCATCGACCACGACAAGCCCGAGCGCATGTACGGGCTGGCCGGGCTCGGCGCAGCCGGCATCGTGGACACCGTGCTCGGCGCGCTCGGCAAGCCGGCGGCCACCGCGGACATCCGGGCCTGATCCGCAGCGCCGGAACGGTCAGCGGCCTGCCGGGTTTCCGGACAGCGAGCGCAGCATCATGCGCCGCTCGGCGCCGCACGCGTGCCCGAAGCGAGGTCTCCGATGGAATGGAGCGACGCGACGATGCTGGCGCGAATCCAGTTCGCGTTCACCATCAGCTTCCATTTCCTTTTCCCGGCGTTGACGATCGGTCTCGCCAGCTACCTGGCCGTGCTGCAGGGCCTCTGGTTGTGGACGGGCCGCGACGTCTTCCACTCGCTTTTCAACTATTGGAAGAAGGTGTTCGCCATCGCCTTCGGCATGGGTGTCGTCTCCGGCATCGTCATGACCTACCAGTTCGGCACCAACTGGAGCGTGTTCTCGGAGCGCGCCGGCCCGGTCATCGGGCCACTGATGGCGTACGAGGTGCTCACCGCATTCTTCCTCGAGGCAGGATTTCTCGGCGTCATGCTGTTCGGCCTGGACCGTGTCGGGCGTGGGCTGCACATGTTCGCGACGGCGATGGTCGCGCTGGGGACGGCGTTCTCGGCGTTCTGGATCCTGTCGGTGAATAGCTGGATGCACACCCCCGCGGGATTCGCGATCAACGCGGCCGGGCAGTTCGTGCCCGCAAGCTGGTGGGAGGTCATATTCAATCCGTCCTTCCCTTTCCGCCTCGTCCACACCCTGTTTGCGGCCTATCTGACCACCGCCTTCGCGATCGGAGGCGTCGCCGCCTATCACCTGCTGCGGGACCGGGCCAACGAAGGCTCGCGGATCATGTTCTCCATGGCGATGTGGATGGCGGCCATCGTCGCGCCGCTGCAGATCATCGCCGGCGACCTGCACGGCCTCAACACCTTCGAGCACCAGCCGGCCAAGATCGCGGCCATCGAGGGTCATTTCGAGACCCAGGCCGGGCCGCCCCTCATCCTGGTCGGCTGGCCCGACATGGAGGCGGAGACCACCCGCTATGCGGTGGCGATCCCGAGCCTCGGCGGTCTCATCCTGACGCACAAATGGGATGGCGTCGTCAGGGGCCTGAAGGAATGGCCGCCGGAGGACCGGCCGCACGCGCCCACCGTGTTCTGGACGTTCCGGATCATGGTGCTCATCGGCTTTCTGATGACGGCGCTCGGGCTCTGGGCGACGTGGCTGCGCGTGCACCGGCGGCTCTACGATTCGATCGGGCTGCTGCGCTTTGCGATGCTGATGGGGCCGTCCGGCTTCGTCGCGGTGATCGCGGGGTGGATGACGACGGAGATCGGCCGGCAGCCGTATACGGTGTACGGACTGCTGCGGACCGCGGAATCGGCCTCTCCGATCAGCGCCGCCGCGGTCGGCAGCTCGCTCGTCGCCTTCGTCGTCGTCTACATGCTCGTGTTCGGAGCAGGGACCTTCTACATCATCCGGCTGGTCGGGCACGCGCCGGAGCCGGCCGAGCCGGAGATGCCGCACCGGCCGGTGCGGGCGGCCGGCATCACGCCGGCGCCGGCCTTGTCCGGGCCGGGAGCAGGTACGGAGGGCGGGGAAGGAGAAGAGGATGAACGTTGATCTCGCCTTCCTGTTCGCGGCCGGCATCGCGCTGGCGGTGCTCTTCTACGTCATTTTCGACGGCTTCGACCTCGGCCTCGGCATCCTGTTCCCGCTGTTCCCGGACGAGGATCACCGCAAGACGATGATGAACTCGGTCGCGCCGGTCTGGGACGGCAACGAGACATGGCTGGTGGCCGGCGGCGGCGGGCTGCTGGCCGGGTTCCCCCTCGCCTACGGGGTCATCCTCTCCGCGCTCTACGCACCGATCATCGCGATGGTCCTGGCCTTGATCTTCCGGGGTGTCGCCTTCGAGTTCAGGTTCCGGTCGCGGCGGCGAAAGCATCTTTGGGATGCGGGCTTCGCTGTCGGGTCGATCGTCGCCGCCTTCTCCCAGGGGATCGCGCTCGGCGCGCTCGTGCAGGGGATAGCGGTCGCCGACCGCGCCTATGCCGGCGGCTGGTGGGACTGGCTGACGCCGTTCAGCCTGCTCACGGGACTTGCCCTGGTGGCCGGCTATGCGCTGCTCGGCGCGACCTGGGTCGTCATGAAGACGGAAGGAGAGCTGCAGGACAGGGCGTTCGGGCTGGCCTACCGCGCCGGCATCGCCACGCTCGCCGCGATCGCTCTCGTCAGCCTGTTCACGCCCTTCCAGAACCCGGCCTACATGGCGCGCTGGTTCAGTTGGCCGGCGGTCATCTATACGCTGCCGGTGCCGCTGCTCGTGGTTCTCTGCGCCATCATCCTGTTCCAGGCGCTGGCCCAGCGGCGGGACTATGCGCCGTTCTCCGCGGCGATCGGGCTCTTCGTCGTGTCCTATGTCGGGCTCGGGATCAGCTTCTATCCGCTGATCATCCCGCCGGAAACCACCATCTGGGACGCGGCGGCTCCCGACACCAGCCTGGCCTTCGTTCTGGTCGGCGCGGCGCTGCTGCTGCCGATGATCCTGGCCTACACCGCCTATTCCTACTGGGTGTTCCGCGGCAAGGTGGACGCCGAAGGGGGCTACCACTGATGCGGCGGCCGGAGGGGACGGATCGCACGCCCGGTCTGGGGCGGCGCCTGCTCTGGTTCGCCGGTCTGTGGGCCGCCGGGGTGGCCGTGGTCGCGGCCGTCGCCTACGCGCTGCGCTGGGCGATCATGCCGTGACCACGACTGCGGCAGCCGCCGCGAGTGGCGGCCTTGCCTTCCGTGGGAAGCCTCAAAGCTCGAGCATGCCGACCTTGGCCCGGCCGTACCGCTCGCCGATCGCATTCCAGTTCGCGACGTTCCACCAGGACTTGAGGTATTCGCCGCGGCGGTTCTGGTACTTGAGATAATAGGCGTGCTCCCAGACGTCGTTGCCGAACAGCACGCGCTCGCCGCCCATGAGCGGCGTGTCCTGGTTCGGTCTCGTCACGATGGCGAGCCTGCCGTCCTTGGCGGCCGTGACGAACGCCCAGCCGGAGCCGAAGACACCCGAGGCGGCGTCGTTGAACGTCTGCTGCATCTGCTCCATGCCGCCGAGATCGCGCTCGATGGCGTTCCGCAGCTCCCCTTGCGGCTCGCCGCCGCCCGGCCCCATCACCTGCCAGAACATCGTGTGATTGGCGTGCCCGCCGCCATTGTTGCGCACCTTGGTGCGGATGCTCTCGGGCACGTCGTTGAGGTTGGCGAGGATCTCCTCCAGCGGCCGCCTGGCCAGCTCGCTATGATCGCTGACCGCCTCGTTGAGGTTGTTCACGTAGCTGGCATGGTGGCGATCATGGTGGAGCTCCATGGTCCTGGCGTCGATGTGCGGCTCGAGGGCATCGGCTGCGTAGGGCAGGGGAGGCAGCTCGAACGGGCCTTGCGCCGCCTGGCCCCAGCTTCGGTCGGCGATGACATAGGTCGAGAGCGCGGCGGCGCCGGCGATGAAGCCGCGACGATTGAGCGTGGGCATCTTTCAACTCCGTGATCTAGAGGTGGAGCGGTGAATCCCCTTCTCGAGCGGTTGCCAGCTCCGCGGACGGCGGGGAGGCACCCGCAACTGAGCCAGGAACGTGGAACCAGCAGCTATGGTTCGGATGCGCCTCGACCGGGTGCTTGTCGCCAGGGGTCTGGCCGCGACGCGCTCGCGGGCGCGCGATCTGATCGCACGCCGCTGCGTCATGGTGGACGGCGCAACCGTGACGCGACCGGGCGTGGAGGTCGGCCCCGAAACAGAGGTCTCGCTGGCGGCAGATGCGCGGGCCTATGTTTCGCGCGGGGCCGTGAAGCTCTTGGCTGCGCTGGCCCATTTCGGGTTCGAGAGCTCGGGCGTGACGGCACTCGACGTCGGCGCCTCGACCGGCGGGTTTACGCAGGTGCTGCTCGAGGCCGGGGCGCGCCGCATCTATGCCGTCGACGTCGGCCGGGGCCAGCTCGACCCGGCGCTGCGGCAGGATGCTCGTGTCGTGTCACTGGAGGGCACGGATGCGCGTTCGCTCACCAGGGCCGAGGTGCCGGAGCCCGTCGGCGCCGTCGTCGCCGACGTCAGCTTCATCTCGCTCGGCAAGGCGCTGCCCGTGCCCCTGTCGCTGGCGGCGCCGGGCGCCTGGCTTGTGGCGCTGATCAAGCCCCAGTTCGAGGCCGGGCGCGAAGCCGTCGGCAAGGGCGGGATCGTACGCGATCCGGCCGACCGCGAACGCGCGGTCAACGCAGTGCGCGACTGGCTGGCGCGTCAGGCGGGGTGGACCGTCGCGGGCGTCGTCGAGTCGCCACTGCTCGGCGGCTCCGGCAACCAGGAGTTCCTGATCGGAGCGCGCAGGCATGATTGATGCGGCCATCGGCACTGTCGTGGAGGTGACGCGGCTCGGCGCGCAGGGCGACGGCATGGTCGAGACGCCCGGAGGCCCTGTTTACCTGCCATTTGCCCTGCCGGGCGAGCTCTGGCGAATGGTCGAGGGCCGGGCGCCCGAGCGGTTGACCGCCAGCGGCGATCGCCGGCAGCCCGTCTGCCGCCATTTCGGCCAGTGCGGCGGTTGCGTTGCCCAGCACATGTCGGCGCAGCTCTACCGAAGCTGGAAGGAAGTAGCGCTGCAGCAGGCGTTCGCGCATCGTGGTCTCGAGGTCAGGCCGGAGCCCATGCGCAGCGTTGCTGCGCGATCGCGGCGGCGGGCGTTCTTCGGTGTCGCGCGCCGGGCCGGGGAAGTGACGCTCGGCTTCAGGGAGGAGGGTCGCCATGCGCTGGTCGACCTCGCCGAATGCGCCGTGCTCGACCCGGCCATCGTCGCGGCCCTGCCGGCGCTGCGCGGGATTGCGCGGCTGATCCTGCCGGCGGATGCCGGCGGCCGGCTCATCGTCACGAGAGTTGATGACGGTCTCGACGTGGCTTTCGATGGCGGGCAATCCCGGCTCGGGCCCGATGCGCGCGCCGCTTCGGCCCGGCGCGCCGCCGAGGCCGGGCTGCAGCGGCTCACGGTCGACGGAGAGATCGTCTACATGGACCGGGTCCCGTCGCTGATGCTGGGCGGGGTGCGGGTCGAGCTGCCGACCGGCGCGTTCCTGCAAGCCGTCCCCGAGGCCGAGGCGCTGATGATCGAGCTGGTCATGGGCGCCGTGGGCAAGGCCAGACACGTCGTCGACCTGTTCTCGGGCCTCGGCACGTTCGCCTTGCCGCTGGCGCGCAGGGCGCGCGTGCTGGCCGTCGATGGCCAGCGCCGCTCGATCGAGGCGCTGGAGAAAGCCGCCCGCGGCGCCGTCGGCCTCAAGCCGGTTTCGACCAAGGTCCGCGACCTGATGCGCGAGCCGCTGTCGCGCGGAGAGCTCGAGGCGTTCGACGCGGCGGTGCTCGATCCGCCGCGCGCAGGCGCCAAGTCGCAAGCCGAGACGCTGGCCAGATCGAGCGTCGCTACAGTGGTCATGGTCTCCTGCAGCCCGGCGACGCTGGCGCGGGACGCCCGTACGCTCGTCGACGGCGGCTACCGGCTCAAGGCCGTCACGCCGGTCGACCAGTTCATCTACTCGCCGCATCTGGAAGCCGTGGCGGTCCTCCGCCGCTGAGCGGGGTGCCTGACGACCAACTTCAGCCGCTGAGCCTATCGCGCGTCTTCGAGCAGCGCATCGACCCAGGCCGGCACGATGCGGGTGGCGGGGCCGTGGATCGCCCCTGCGAACAGGCTCGCGCCCTCCGACGGCTCGAGGTTGAGCTCCAGCGTTCGCGCCCCGGCGGCTCGCGCCTCGCGCACGAAGCCGGCGGCCGGATAGACGGTGCCGCTGGTCCCGATCGAGACGAACAGGTCCGCCTGCCGCAGCAGATCCTGGATCTCCTCCATCCGGTAGGGCCACTCGCCGAACCAGACCACGTCCGGCCGCATCCCGCCGGCGCGGCCACAGGCGGGGCAGGCGACGTCCAGAGACAGGTCCTCGTGCCAGGGATGGCGCGCCTCGCAGCGGGCGCAGAGCGCCTTCAGGAGCTCCCCGTGCATATGGATCAGGCGTGTCGAGCCGGCCGCCTCGTGCAGCGCGTCGATGTTCTGGGTGACGATCGTGACCTCGCCGCGGTGCCCTCGCTCGAGCCGGGCCAGCGCCTGGTGGGCCGCATTCGGGGCGACGCTTCGCAAGCCGCGGCGACGCTGGTTGTAGAACTCGTGCACGCGCGCGGGATTGCGGGCGAAGCCCTCGGGCGTCGCCAGCTCGCTCAGGTCGTACTTGGCCCAGATGCCGTCCTTGTCGCGGAAGGTTGCGAGCCCGGACTCCGCCGACAGGCCGGCGCCGGTGAGGATGACTATTCGCTCGAATGCGGTCATGGCGGCTCCACCGTTGCGGCAAGGGGAGATATTCGGGCCGCACGTCCTAGTCGAGTTCCGAGCCATTGGCAAATTGCCGGCCCCGGGGCAGCGCGTCAGTCGGCCGGTTGCCGTCAGGAGGCAATGCAAGCACAATTGCGCCCGTCTCTTCTGGAGGCTCGGCATGGCCAACACGCTCGGCATGGCGGCCCGGCTCGCCGGCAATTCGCTCCGGTTCGGCTGGTATTACGGGATCAACTGGGTGCTCGACCGCGAGGCGAAGCGCCTCGGCACGCGACCGCGCTACAGCCCCGAGCGGCCGGTGCCATCGCGGCAGGAGCTGCTGGCCGACCTCGGCCGGCTGTTCGTCGAGGACGCGGCGCGCGTGCGCGACGGCACCTACCCGGCCGACGAGGCCCTGCCGGGAGGACTCGGCGACTACGCCGCCCGGCTGCGGCTGATGATCTCCGATCTCCCCTCCGCGCTCGAGCGGCGGGCGAGCCACGACGCTGCCAGCGCCCGTGCCCAGCCAGAGGCCGACGGCTTGCCCGAGTACTATACGCAGGACTTCCATTTCCAGGCCGGCGGCTATCTCAGCGCCGACTCGGCGCGGCTCTACGACGTGCAGGTCGAGACGCTGTTCTACGGCAGCGCCGCCGCCATGCGCCGGGCAGGACTGGCGCAGGTCGCCCGTTTCCTGCGCGGGCGGGACCAGCGCCAGGCCGCGCTTCTCGACGTCGCCTGCGGGACCGGCCGCTTCCTGCGCCAGGTGCGGCTCGCGTTCCCGGCGCTGAAGCTCACCGGGCTCGACCTGTCGCGGCCATACATCGAGGAGGCTGCCCGCCATATGCAAGGCCTGCGGCGCGCCGAGCTGATCGTGGGCAACGCCGAGTCCATTCCGCTGCCCGACTCGAGCCAGGATGTCGTCACCTGCATTTTTCTGTTCCACGAGCTGCCGCCGGAGGTGCGCCGCACCGTCACCGCGGAGATCGCCCGCGTCCTGAAGCCCGGGGGGCTGCTCGTCTTCATCGACAGCCTGCAAATGGGGGACAAGCCGGGCTGGGACGGACTGCTCGAAGCGTTCCCCGTCCGCTTTCACGAGCCCTATTTCCGGCACTATGCGATCGACGATCTCGATGCCATGTTCGCCGGCGACGGCCTCGCCGCCGAGTCGACCTCGCTCGCTTTCCTGTCCAAGGTGATGGCGCGGCGGAAGCTCGAGCCGCGGCCGACGTCGGACTAAACCGGCAGTAGACAGGCAAAGGGGGCCATCTTGACGGACGATGCCAGCTCATTGAAGCCCGCCGCGCAGCGCGTCGAGGCGGCGGCCCGCGCGCTCGGGCTCGACGTCCGGGTGCGCGCCATGGGCCGGTCGACGCGGACGGCAGAGGAGGCGGCGGCGGCCTGCGGCTGCGCCGTCGGCCAGATCGTGAAGTCGCTCGTGTTCCGCGGCAAGGAGAGCGGCAGGCCGTACCTGCTGCTCGTCTCGGGCGGCAACCGGGTGAACGAGAAAGCGGTGGCGAGGATCGTGGGCGAGCCGCTGCAGCGGCCGGATGCGCAGTACGTGCGCGACGTCACGGGCTTCGCCATCGGCGGCATCCCTCCCGTCGGGCACGACACCAGGCTCGCGACCTACATGGATCGCGACCTGCTCGGCTACGTCACCGTCTGGGCGGCGGCTGGCACGCCGGAATGCGTGTTCCCCGTCGCCCCGGCCGACCTTCGCGACAAGGCTGGGGCCGACGTCATCGACATCGGCTAGCACCTCTCCCCTCCCCCGCGTAAAGGAAAGGGTGCGGCGCAGGGTGTGGGCCTCAGCCATCAACGCCGCATGCGCGCGAGCAGCGGGCCGAGGATATCGGAGAAGTCGTCGGTCCAGCCGCCGAGCCCGCCCGCATCCAGCTCCCGGGCCTCCGGCATTTTCCGGAATCCGTCGATGACAGCCGCGCTCCTCGAGAAGATCGCCACCGTCGACGTCGAGGTCGCATAGCTGCCGTCGGCCTCGTCGTCGGACAGGATGAGGCCGACGAGCTCAGGCACCAGCGGCACCGTGGCTCCGAGCACCGAGTCGAGATCGAGGTAGCGGTTGGAGATGTGCAGCAGCACGACGCCGTCCGGCGCCAGCTTCGAGGCATAGAGCCGCAAGGCTTCGGCCGTCATCAGATGCACGGGGACCGCATCGGAGGTGAACGCATCGACGATGATCAGGTCGAAGCTCTCCGGCTCCTCCCTGGCCATCGTCAGCCGCGCATCGCCGAGCACGATGTCGGGCTGCGGCTGGCAATGGTGCAGGAAGCTGAAGCTTTCCGGCGTGCTGGCGATCCTGACCACCAGCGGATCGATCTCGAAGAAGCGCCAGCGCTCGCCCTCGGCCACATAGCAGGCGAGCGAGCCGGTGCCGAGACCGATGATGCCGTAGCGGCCCTTGCGCCCCTGCTCGCCGAGCCGCTCGCGCACGCTCGTGATGGTGCGCGCCATCGGACTCTTCGGGTGATAGTAGGTCGTCGGTGTAATGTCGTCCTGGTAGGCGCCCTCGCTGTCGCGGATGCGCTGCGCGCCGTGCAGCGTCGTGCCGTGCGTGAGGATGTGGTAGTCGCCGTCGTTCGACAGCATGACCCGGTAGACGCCGAAATAGCTGCGCTGCGCCTCGCCGCGCTTGACGCTCGACGGCAGCATTGCGATCGCCAGGAACATGAGCAGCGCCAGCATCGCCTGCCGCGGCGGATGACGCCAGGACGCGAGCAGCAGAAGCGCGAAGGCCAGGACCAGCAGCGCCGCGACGCCCCACTCACTGATGACGGTGCGCGGCCAGGCGAAGAGCCAGCCGATCGGCCCCTCCGTCGCGGCGCCCGGCAGCTTGTCGAGGAGCCAGGGCACCCAGTAGATGGCGAGCAGTCCCGTCGTCAGCACCAGCCACAGCCGCAGCCACTCCTCGCGGTCGCGCGAGAAGGCGAGCCCCCCGGGCCGGCAGGCCATGGTCAGCGCCAGCAGCAGCGGATACTCGAACACCTCGGAGAAGAGCCTGGGGGCGATCAGCGCCGCGAACAGTCCGCCGAGCACGCCGCCGAGCGACAGCCACAGGTAGAATTCCGTGAGGTAGCGTGGGGCCGGCCGCAGGTCGTAGAGCGTCCGGTGCGCCACCAGCGCCGACGTGAGGAATACGGTGACCCCGGTCGCGCTCGAAACGAACCAGCCATCGTGCTTCGTCTGCGCCAGTTGCAGCAGGGCGACGATCACGGCCGCCAGGTGGACCGCCAACAGCACTCGCATCGGGATGAGGGCCCGCTCGCGGAAGACGATCACGAACGTCAGCAGGTAGAGCGCCAGCGGCAGCACCCAGAGCAGCGGCGCCGAGGCGACGTCGGTGGTGATATGGGTGGTGAACGCCGTCAACAGCGCCGACGGCACGAGCGCGAGCCCCACCCACCCGAGCCGGCGGGGCCAGGATGGCGCCTCGTCGGCCGTCCCTTGCGCCTGCGCCGCAGTCGGCAGCAGGCTTGCCGTCCTGCCGCGCAATGTCCAGAAGCAGACCGCGATGGCGGCGATGAGCGCGACGAAGCCGAAGGCCCAGACGCCCGCCAACGCCCGCGCCCCGAACGCCGGCTCGAGCACGAACGGGTAGCCGAGGAGTGCGATCAGGCTGCCGAGATTGCTGGCCGCGTAGAGGAAGTAGGGATCACGGCCATCCGGGTGGCCGGACGCTGCGAACCAGGCCTGCAGCAGAGGCGCGTTGGCGGCCACGGCCAGAAACGGCATGCCGATCGCCACCGTGAACAGCCCGAGCTGCCACAGGTAGGGGTCTCCCGCCGGCGGTTCCGCCCAGCCGGCCGGCACCGCGATGGGCAGCGCCAGCAGGGCCAGCCCGCAGACCGCGATGTGCACGAAGCCCGCCGCTCGCGCCGCCACCAGGCCGTTGAGCAGGTGCGCGTAGCAGTAGCCGGCCAGCAGAGCGCCCTGGAAGAAGCACAGGGCCACCGCCCAGACGGACGGCGAGCCGCCGAGTACCGGCAGCACCATCTTGGCGAACAGCGGCTGAATGGAGAACAGGAGCAGCGCGGATAGAAAAGTCGTGCCCGTGAAGACGGCGACCAGCCCCAGACCCGCGGACCTCGCATCGCCCGGCGCGGCCGGCCGCACGCTTTCACCGCTCATTCGCTCTCCTGCTGGCGACGCCGCTGCCCCTTGCAGCGGCCGTGATCGGACGCGATCGGCCCTGCGGCCGGTGCGGGCGTTCCCTGGGGCTCCGGCCTGGGGCTCCGGCTACACCGTGACGGGCTCGCCGACGCGCGGCACCACCACGTTCTGGCCCGCCATCTCCGAAACGAAGGCGTCGGCGGTCGCATCGAGCATGCCCGGGAACGTGCCGTAGTGGCAGGGCAGCACGGTGCTGAAACGGAAGAACTTCTTGCACGCGAAGGCCGCCGAGCGCGCGCCCATGGTGAAGCGGTCGCCGATCGGCACGATGCCGACCGCCGGCTGGTAGAGCTCGTCGATGAGCGCCATGCCGGCGAACATGTCGGTGTCGCCCATGTGGTAGACCGTCTTGCCCTCCTTGGTCCGCAGGACGATGCCGCACGGATTGCCGAGATAGACCCCGCCCGACGACGAGGAATGCAGCGCCTGCGTGAACGTCAGGTCGAAGTCTGCCGAGTGGACGGTGCCGCCGGTATTCATCGGCTCGAGCTTCTGGGCGCCCTTCGACTGCACGTGCATGGCGAGCTCGAACACTGCGAACAGCGTCGCGTCTCTGGCCTTGCAGACCTCGGCGGCATCCCCGACGTGGTCGTCGTGGCCGTGCGTCAGCGCGACGTGCGTGACGCCACGCGTCGCCTCGTCCCAGGCGATGCCCGACTTCTCGAAGGTCGGGTTGCCCTTGAGGAAGGGATCGATCAGGAGGACGCTGCCGCCGGTCTCGATCCGGAAGCACGAATGGCCGAACCAGGTGATTCTCATGGAGTGCTGCCTCCCATTCAGGGCGACTTTCCAGTGTCGCACGCAGTATAAGGCGGGTTCTGCAAGCAACAACCCTCCCGATCCCGCGGAGGCCAGCCGAGGTGCCTGAGAAGCTGATGGGCGGGACATCGACCGATGCCGCGGCGTTCGCCGCGCGCCTGGACCTTGGCAAGCGCCTGCTGGGTCTCGATCTCGGCGCCAAGACGATCGGAGTGGCGCTGTCCGACGTGACACGCACCATCGCTTCGGCTTTCGAGACGATCTCGCGGACGAAATTCAAGGCGGATGCCGCCCGCCTGATGGAGATCGCCGCCGGGCAGGATGCCGGTGGCATCGTCCTCGGGCTGCCACGCAATCTCGACGGCAGCGAGGGCCCGCGGGCGCAGGCGACGCGCGCCTTCGCCCGCAACCTCAACGGGCTGTCGCCGCTGCCCATCCTGCTGTGGGACGAGCGCCTGTCGACGGCCGCCGCCGAGCGCATGCTGATCGAGGCCGACAGGAGCCGCAAGCGCCGCGGCGAGGTGATCGACAAGGTCGCCGCCACGATCATTCTGCAGTCCGCGCTCGACCGGATGAAAGCGATAGCGTGACGGCTTCGCCGCCGGGCCGTGAGAGCGATCCTCGAGGCGCGGTTTGTATCGCGGCGGCCCGCCCGGCTCGGTTATGATGCCGTGGCCTCCCTCCCACTTGCTGGGGAAGGGCGCGGTAGAGATAGAAGCCCGGATCGCCATGATGGACCCATACGTCCCGACCGACGAGGTCGCCAACCAGTCGCCGCCGTTCGCCGACGTCAACCTTTTCACGACCGACGCGGCGCTGCAGGAGGCGGTCGTGCGCGAAGGGGCCGCGCACGCGCTGAAGCAGCTTGCCGCATACGGTGCGCTCTGCGGCAGCGCCGAGGCGCTCGAGCGCGGCCGGATCGCCAACGAGTTCCCGCCCCGTCTCATGACCCACGACGCCAAGGGCCGCCGCCGCGATACCGTGGAGTTCCACCCCGCCTATCACGACTGCATGGCGCAGAGCATGGCCGCCGGGCTGCACTGCGGGTCGTGGGAGGACGACGGGACCGGCGGCGCGCGACCCGGCGTCAATGTGGCCCGCGCCGGCGCCTTCTACATGACGGCGCAGATGGAGGCGGGCCACTGCTGCCCGCTGACCATGACCAACGCGGCGGTGCCGACCATCCGGCTGCAGCCCGAGCTGGCGGACGCTTGGGTGCCGCGCATCCTGTCGCGCAGCTACGACCCGGCGTTCAGGCCCGCCGCCGAGAAGCGCTCGGTCACGATCGGCATGGGCATGACCGAGAAGCAGGGCGGGACGGACGTCCGGGCCAACACCACGGCCGCCGAGCCGGTCGGCAACGGCGGCCCGGGCGGGGAGTACGTCCTGGCCGGCCACAAATGGTTCCTGTCGGCGCCGATGTGCGATGCGTTCCTCATGCTGGCGCAGGCGCCGGGCGGCCTCTCCTGCTTCCTGGTCCCGCGCCATCTGCCGGACGGCACGGTCAACGCACTGCGCCTCCAGCGGCTCAAGGACAAGCTCGGCAACCGCTCGAATGCCTCCGCCGAGCTCGAGCTGCACGGCGCCCACGGCTGGCTGGTCGCGGAGGAGGGCCGCGGCGTGCCGGCGATCATCGAGATGGTCACCTATACGCGGCTCGACTGCGCGGTCGCCTCGGCCGGCCTGATGCGGCTGGCGCTCGCCATGGCGCTGCACCATGCCCGCCATCGCAGGGTGTTCGGCCGCCTGCTGGCCGATCAGCCGCTGATGGCGCACGTGCTCGCCGACCTGGCGCTCGACGTGGAGGCCGCGACGGCGCTCGCCTTCCGGCTGGCCCGCAGCTTCGACCGCGCCGAGGACGAGCGCGCCGCCGCCTGGCGCCGCCTGATGACGCCGGTGACCAAGTACTGGGTGTGCAAGATCGCGCCGTTCCTGGTCGGGGAGGCCATGGAGTGCCTCGGCGGCAACGGCTACGTCGAGGAGAACGGCATCGCGCGCATATACCGGGAGGTTCCGGTCAACAGCATCTGGGAGGGCTCCGGCAACGTGATGGCGCTCGACGTGCTGCGCGTGCTGCAGCGGGAGCCGGAGGCGGCCGAGATGGTGCTGCAGGAGCTGGCTCAGCTCATCGGCGATGATCGCCAGCTCGCAGCGGCGCACGCGCGGATCGCGGCGCTGCTGCACGAGCCGCGCCTGCTCGATGCCAGGGCGCGGGCGCTGCTCGAGAGCCTAGCGCTCACCGCGGCGGGCGCCATTCTGCGCGCCCACGCGCCGGCCGAGGTGGCCGACGCGTTCATCGCGACCCGTCTCGCCGGGCCGCCGCGACAGACCTACGGGCAAGGACTGGAGCGGGCCGACACCGCTGCGATCCTGGCGCGGGCGTTGCCTTGAGCGGCCGGCGCAGGGGCCAGCCGAAGGGGGTCAGACCCTGCGGGTCTGAAACGAAACTGAGCCGAAGGGCAGTGTCCCGCCTGGTCCCCTTTGCCCTTCCTTCCGTCCATGGCCGCGAAGGCGGCCATCCACGCAACTCTCCACCTGATCTGCGGCGTATCGTGGATTCCCGCCTCCGCGGGAATGACGGCGTGGGTATGCAGTGGGAATCGTTTCGTCAACGAGGGTCGGCAAAGCCGGTGAGCGGCTGACCCCCGATCAGCGTCGTCGATCGGATTGCCCGCTCCGCGTGGGTCGGCGCAGCCGGTGACCGGCGAACCCGAACCTACCGCACCACCACGCGCGAGATGACGCGGCCGGCGTTGCGGGCCTGCTGCCAGAGCCGGCCCCAGTCGAACTGTCCCTTGAGCCCGCCGAGGCGGCGCACCAGTTGGGCGCGCTGCGCCTCGGGCAGCAGCGCGGCGATCCGGCTCCAGACGGCATCGATATTGTAGAGGCCCACGTTGTCGTCGAGGCACGCGGGGATGATGTCGCCGAGAGCGAAGCCGAGCTCGGCGCCGACGGTTTCCATGGCGGCGCGGATCGACCGGGCCTTGGGCTGCCTGCCCGCTTCGAGGTCGTAGGGCGGCGACCACTCCTGGAACGGCCGGAGCCGGTCGATGTGGCTCAGCACCAGCAGCATCGGCGGGCGGCGGCGGTTGGGCCGCTCGGTGAAGTATCGCCGCACCTCCTCCAGGGCGGCCCGGTCGTGCTCGCGGTCCGCCCGGCTCGCATCGACCACCCAGACGATGAGATCGCTTTCGCCGGCCGCCTCGATGAGCTGGGCCGCCTCCTCCGATCCGCCCTGCAGGCCCGGGCTGTCGATGATGAGCGCGGCGGGCAAGCCTTCCCGCCGCAGCTCGTAGGCGCGGAACGAGGGCGTCGCCGGCAGCGTGTCGACCGCGGCGTGGACCTCCTCGGAGAGTGCATTGACGAGGCTCGACTTGCCCGCGTTGACCTGGCCCGCAACCAGGAGGCGCAGCGGCTCGGCCGTGCGGGCGGCCATCTCGGCCTGGTCGCGCCGTGTCGCCGCCGTGACGTGCTGATCCAGCTCCTCCGGCGTGATCCTGAGCCGTCCGCCGTAAAGATCGATGGCGGCGCGGCCGACCTCCTCGACAAACCGCTCCGCGAGCTTGCGGATGATGTGCTCGCGGCCGATCTCGTACATCCGGCGCGAGAACTGATCGCGGATCTCGTGCGTCGCGGCGCTCACCGGATTGAGCAGCCGCACGATGCGCCACAAATCGTAAGCCCGCTCCGCGTAGTCGATCATCGAGCGCCAGCCATATAGTCTGATGAACTGGCCGACGGTGATCTGGTCTCCGAGCGGGATGTTGTCGCGGAAGAATGGCCTGAGCTCGCCGCTGACCCGCTCGACGAGGGCCAGCGCCTCCGGCACGGTGAACCGCAGTAGCGGGTCCTGCTCGCCCGGGTGCAGGCGGCGCGCCACGGCTTCCACGGTATGCTGCCCGAGCGCGAGCACCGCCTCGGGGCTGTCGAGCTCGGCCGGCGCGAGCGAGCGGGTGATCTCGATGACGTCGTCCCACGCGGCCTGCTCGAGCGGCGTCCAGCCCGCGTCGGGCAGTTCCTCGGGCGCCGGCGGCGGCGGGGCCGTGGTCTTCTCGAAGCGCCGCAGTCCGGTGAGCTGGACGATATAGACGACCGCGGTAACGCCGCAGGCGGCAAGAGCCCAGTGCAGCAGATAGCCGGACTGCCACAGCCACAGGCTGCCGAGGACGACGAGCGACAGCAGCGGCAGCAGGACGGCCACGGCCAGCATCGCGCCGCGCACGTACAGGCTTGCGGGACCGCGCAGGCTCATCGGGGACCGGCCGGCCCGGCGGCGGGCCGGGACGCGATGCTGAAAGCCTCGGCGAGGGCAGCGCTGTAGACGGCGGCGACTCCGGCCACGTCGACGTCTCCCGATCGGCGGCGGGCGAGAAAATAGCATGCCGCCTTGCCGAGCGCGAACGTCGTCGCGAAGCTCGCCGCGCTCGCCGCCACGGCGCCCGCGGTCTGGCCATAGACGGGGATCAGCTTGACGATCTGCCGGATGCCGAGATGGCTGGCGGCGCGGATCAGCGCGCCGGTTCCAAAGCAGCTCGCGAACTCGCGAAGCGTCCGCCTGTCCCAGGCCACGCCGTAGATGGCGGCCAGGCTGTGCAGCATCTTGGCCTGGACGCTGGGCACGGCGACGAGGCCGGCGAGCGGCACCGCGTCCGCCGCCGCCGCCACGGTGGCGTATCCGAGCACGTGCGGGTGGGCGCGCGCGCTGCGCACGTTGCCGGTCGCGGACTGGATGCCCTGGAGCACGGCCACGAGCCCCGCCGGCGCCGCGACCTGCAGCGCCGACACGAAGGCGTCGAGCCCGTAGTTCACGGGCCTGAAGCCGTCCTCCGGCAGCGTGAAGTCGATGGGCACGAAAGAGACCGGGCCCTTGCCCGGCAGGCCCTCGAAAAGACCGCGCTGAAACGCGAGGCTGCGGACCAGCTCCGGCGGTACATCCGCGGCGGGCAGGCCGGACCCGGGCTCGAAGGCGTAATGCGGCGGATGGTTCGTGCCGGCAGGGTAGCCCTCGTGCAGCGAGGTCTGCGCGACGATGACGGGCCACCCCGGGCGGCGGCTGCGGACGCCGCCGACCAGCGAGACGATCGCCTCCTGCTGGGGGTCGAGCGCCTTCATCACCGCGATGCTCAGGTGCGTCTGGCTTTCGCAGAAGGCCAGGTCCTCGGCCGGGTCGTAGTGGGTTTCCCCCAGTCCGCGCGTATCCAGGAAGCGGATGACAGGCGCCTCGGCGGGATATTCGAAGATCCGCGCGGTGCGTGTGCACGGCGCGTAGCCGGTGCCGATCTCCGCGTCTGTGCAGCCGGTCAGGGCGCGCACGATCGACGTCTTGCCGGACTGCACCTTGCCCATCAGCCAGACGACCGTCGCGTTCCTGCGCGCGGCGACGGCGATGGCTTCCGACTCGCGCGTGCCTTTGGCGGGGTCCAGGACAGCGCTCCACAGCTCGCTCCACTGCCGTGCAACGATGCCGCTCAACCGGGGAAGCCAGCCGATCATGCCGCCGCCTCTCGCCCTCTCGCTCCAGTCTCGACCTAGCGCCAGCGGCGCCAACCTTCAAGGGCTGCTCAGGAACGAAGCCTCGACTGGCAGGTTACGCGCTCCAATCGATGCGACGCCTGGAGGCCAGTCATGCTCAAGCATCTGATCGCGATCCTGCTGATCGCCTGCTCGATCCCGCCTGCATCCGCACAGCGGGCGAGCGAGAATGCCGCCGCCCCGGCGATGAGCACGGGCCGGTTCGTCCGGGAGGCGAGCGCCGGCAACCGTTTCGAGATCCAATCGAGCCAGCTTGCGCTCACCCGGTCGCCCAGTCCTGAGGTGAGGACCTTCGCCCGCCGGATGATCGCCGACCACCGGCAGGCGGATCGCCAGTTGCGGGCGGCAGCCCGGGCGGCAGGTCCAACCTCGCAGCCAGCAACCCTCGATGCCCGCCATTTGCGCCTGCTCGCCGCGGTCCGCAACGCTCGCCGGCCGGCGTTCGAGACGACCTACATCGACTCGCAGGTCGAGGCGCACGTGAATGCCGTAGCGCTGCACCGCGCCTATGTGCGAGCCGGGCAAAACGAGCAGGTGAGGCAAGCCGCCCGGCAGGTGCTGCCCGTCCTCGAGGAGCATCTCAGGATGGCCCAACGGCTGGACCGCAGCCTTACCGCCAGGCGCTGAGGCTCCCGAGGCGCTCGGGATCGACGACTTCGTTCAGGTGAGACGCTTTCGAAAACCCGCCGGCAGCCGTCCTGCCGTACCGGCCGATATATGCCGGCTGTTTTCTTGCCAGCCTCTCTCGTTCAGCACAGATGGTGACTCCGGCGGCGCCGGAGTGCTAATGTTCACATAAGAAGCCGTCTGAACGGCCTATACCTGACGATTTGTCCATGTTGGATTCAGGGAGGAATCTGATGAAAAATCCGGTAGACCGCAGGACATTCCTGAACAGCATCGGGGCGATGGCTGCTGCCGCGACAGCGGTGCCGGCCACCTATTTCGCCGGACCGCGGCCAGCGCATGCCGCTTTCAAGCCGAAAGGCAATATCCCCGACAAGCCATTTAAGACTGGCCACATCACGTTTCTGACCGGCCCCGCCAATCTCCTGGGCGAGCCCGGCCGGAAAGGCCATCTGCTGGCGGCCGAGGAGATCAACGCCGAAGGTGGCCTGCTGGGCAAGCGGAAGGTCGAGACGATCATCGCCGACGAGGCTGCCGGCACCGACGCGAATGTGAAAGAGCTTCGTCGCATGAAGCTCTCCGAAAAAATCGACCTCTTCACGGGCGTCGTCTCCAGCGGCAATACGCCGGCTCTTGGCCCTGTCGCCGAGGAGCTTGGGGTGTTGACGTTGTTCAACGACGGCTGCACCGATTTCCTCTTCGACAAGGCGGTGCCCAATCCGAAGTACGTTTTCCGTGTGACCAACATCCAGTCTGCGGACGGCGTCACGTCAGCCGTCGGCGCGGCCAAGGCCTGGCCCGAAGCCAAGCGGGTCGCCTCGATCCAGCCAGACTACAGCTACGGCCGCAACGTGCATGAGCATTTCATGCTCGCCTATCAGAAGCTCGTGCCCGGAGCGCAACTCGTCTCCGAGTCCTGGCCGAAGTTGGGCACGACCGACTTCACCGCGCACATAACCAAGCTGATTTCCGACAAGCCGGACGTATTGATCTGCGGCGTGTGGGGCGGCGACTATGTGGCCTTCTACAAGCAGGCGCTGCGCTATGGCCTGTTCGACAAGATGAAGGTGGCAACGACGCTCGCCTTCGGCGGGCAGCCGCATGCCATCGGCAAGGACCATCCCGAGGGCGTCCTCGCCGGCGCGCACGCGAACTATTTCTTCACGTTCCCGGCGAAGGGGCGCTGGCCGATCAACGACTCGTTCGTCGAGCGCTATTTCAAGCGCTGGAACGAATATCCGAGCTTCGAGTCCGATGGTGCCTACTCGGCACTTTATCTGCTCAAGGCTGCCGTCGAGAAAGCCAACTTCCTCGCTGGCGGCTGGCCGGACGACGATGCCATCATTGCCATGCTCGAAGGCATGGGAATGGATACGCCGGCGGGCTATCTCTACATCAGGCCCGACAATCATCAAGGTTACAAGGACACCGTAATCGGGATGACGAAGAACGATCCCAAATACGACTTCCCGATCTGGGATCCCAACTCGATCCTCACGATTCCCATCCGGGACATCACTGCGCCCCCGAGCTGGCCGAAGCCCGGCTCATCGCACAACGAGTCGACTGCGGCGGCAAACTGGCTGAAGACTACCTGGCTGGCCTGAGCACATAATGGGCCGAAGGCGCGCGGCCGTGCCTCGTGCACGGCCGCGTCCATCGGGAGCAGGCGAAAGACCCCTGACGATGTGCTCGGGCCATTATGGGTCGGCCCGGTCTCGGAGCCCTCTCAGTTGCTGCGCTTCTGGCCGTCCCGCCCAGTTCGGGGCATCGGAGCATGCGGCAGGCGTAGCGTCGATCACCTCCCTGCTCATACGTGACGAGCAAGGCGCGAGATCTCAACTCGAGCCAGGATGAATGGTGAGAAAATGGATACGTCGATCATTCAAGTCCTGAATTCCATTTTCTACGCCGCCGTGCTCTTTCTCATCGCCGCGGGGCTGAGCCTCATCTACGGCGTCATGCGCATCGTCAATCTGGCGCATGGCACCCTCTATGCGCTCGGCGCCTATGTGTCGGCCTGGGCGGTGGGCAGCGTCTTCGGTGCAACCGCCGGCGGCAACTGGGTGCTGGCCGGACAGCTTCTGCTGCTGCCGATCGGCGCGTTCGCGATCGCTGCCGTCGGCGCGGTGATCGAGCCGACGCTGCTGCGCCCGCTTTATCGCCGGCCGGAGGAATACGTTCTGCTCATCACCTTCGGGCTGTTGATGATCCTCGAGGACGTCATGAAGCTGCTGTTCGGGGGGACGCCGCTGAGCGCCGGATCGATCCTGGACAGCATGGGCAGCATGCGGATCGGCGAGCTGCTCTACCCGACCTACAATCTCCTCGTCATCGGCGTCGGCATCGCGTCCGCGATCGGCCTGTGGGCGTTCGTCTACCGCACGCGATTCGGAGTCATTCTGCGCGCCACGTCGCAGGACCGGCGCATGGCCTCGGCTCTCGGGCTCAACGTCGGACGCGTCTACGTGCAGGCCTTCGCAATCGGCTGTTTCATGGCGGGGCTCGGCGGCGCCGTAGTGGTTCCGGCCCAGGCGGCCGTGCTCGGCATGGGCGTGGACGCGCTGATCCTGGCCTTCGTCGTGATCGTCATCGGCGGCCTCGGGAGCCTGGAAGGCGCGCTGGTCGGCGCATTGATCGTCAGCTTCGTGCGCACTGCAGGCATCCAGTTCTTCCCCGAGATCGAGCTCGCGGTGCTCTATCTGATCGCGGCTGCGGTCCTGCTCATACGCCCCACCGGCCTGTTCGGGAGGGTGTGAGCGATGCCGGCGACAACGGGTCCCTCTCTCCCCAGGCTCCTCGTCGTTGCAGCTCTCGCGGCGGCAGTCCTGGCGCTGCTGCCGATGGGTATCGGTCTCTACCAGACAGAGCTGCTCATCTATGGCCTGACCTTTGCCATCGCGGCCCTCGGCTTCAACCTGCTGCTCGGCTACACGGGCCTGCTGTCGTTCGGCCATTCCGCTTATTTCGGGATGGGCGCCTACACCGTGGCGTTCATCATGCGCGACCTGCACATCTATTCCATGGAGCTGTGCATCCTGGGCGGGCTGGTCGCCTCGTTCCTCCTCTCCGCGCTGTTCGGCTACGTGTGTGTGCGGCATACGCGCATTTTCTTCAGCATCCTCGCCCTTGCGCTGTCGCAGGTGTTGTGGAGCCTGGCCTTCAAGTTCTTCTGGGTCACGGGCGGGACCGACGGCATTCGCGTGCCGCGCAACCAGCTCACGCTGCTCGCCGGCTTCTTGGATTTCAAGGGGGCGGGCGCCTATCAGAAATTCGTCTACACCTATTACTATTACGTGCTCGTTCTCTTCCTGATCGCCGTCGCCGTAATGTGGGTGATCGTGCATTCGCCGTTCGGCAAGGCGCTGCAGGCGATCCGGGACAATGAGACGCGCGCCGGCTTCATTGGAGTGCCGGTGCGGCGCTATCGCTGGATGGCCTTCGTCATCTCCGGAATGTTCACGGGGCTTGCCGGCATTCTCTGGGCACCGCTCAACGGCCTCACCACGCCAGATATCCTCTACTGGCCGTTCTCGGGCGAGATCGTGTTCATGACGGTGCTCGGCGGCTTCCGCACTTTCACCGGGCCGATCGTCGGCGCCATCGCTTTCAACTATCTCAAGGTCTACGCGGTCGCCAGCTCGCAATACTGGCAATTGGTACTCGGCCTCGTGCTGGTCGTCATGGTCATGGTGCTGCCCACCGGCATCGTCGGCACGATTGCGCACCTGCTCGGCAAGCTGAGGAGGCGCTGACATGGCCATCCTCCAGACCATCGATCTCAAGCGCTACTTCGGCGAGACGCGTGCCGTCGACAACGTAAATCTCAGTATCGAGCAGGGCGAATTCGTCTCCCTGGTCGGCCCCAACGGCGCCGGCAAGACCTCGCTGATCAACGTCATCAGTGCACTGCTGCCGGCAGAGTCGGGCAGGATCATCTTCCGCGGAGAGGATATCACGCGGACATCGACGACCGAGCGCGTGCGGGCCGGCATCGCCCGCAGCTTCCAGCTCGTCAACGTGTTCGATAATCTCACCACGTTCGACAACGTGGCTCTGGCCATCTTCTCCCGTCAGGGCAAGACGGCGAACCTGGGCTCGCTCGCTCACCTCGACGAGGACGTCAATCGCGAGGCCGACGGCATCCTCGATCAGTTCGGTCTCGGTGCGAAACGCGACGGCAACGCCCGCGATCTCGCACAAGGCGAGCGCAAGCTGCTGGACGTGGCGCTTGCCTACGCCCTGAAGCCCAAGCTGTTGTTCCTGGACGAGCCGACCAGCGGTGTCAGCACCCGCGACAAGGGCCAGATCATGGATACGATCGCGTCCGTCGTGCGCGGCGAGGGCATTACGGCCGTAATCGTCGAGCACGACATGGACGTGGTGTTCACGTACTCGGACCGCATCGTGGTCATGGCGCAGGGCGCCATTCTGGCTCAAGGCACGCCCGACGAGATCAGGAGGAACGAGCAGGTTGCGATGGTCCTGCTCGGCTCGTCCGGTCCGGACGCGTTCACGAGAAAGGATTGAGGCCGTGCTCGAGGTCAAGGCGATCGACACCTACCGCGGCCCGGCGCAGATCCTGCACGGCGTGTCGGTCGACGTCGGTGCCAACGAGGTCGTCTGCCTGGTCGGCCGCAACGGTGCCGGCAAGACGACGACGATCGACAGCATCATGGGCTTCCTGCCCGTAAGTGCCGGCGAGATCCGTTTCGGCGGGGAGAGCCTCAACCGGTTGCCGCCGCACGAGCGCGCGAAACGCGGCATTGGCTATTCACCCGAGGATTGCGGGGTGTTCCCTGATCTCACGGTGGGCGAAAATCTCATGATCAGCCGCTGGCTGGGCGATGAGGTGGCGCGGAAGCGCGGTGAATCTCGCGCCGATCCGGAGGAGCAGGCGTTCGGGGTGTTCCCGGAGGTCAAGAGCCTCCTCGCTCGCCGGGGCCTGCACCTGAGTGGCGGCCAGCGCAAGATGGTGGCCGTGGCCCGCGCCATGATGCTGTCGCCGAACCTGCTGCTGCTGGACGAGGCATTCGAGGGGCTGGCGCCGATCGTGGTCAACCGCTTCACCGAGGCGGTCATGAAGATCAAGGCGCTTGGCGTGTCGATCCTGATGGCGGAATCGCATCTGGGGGCCGCCACCCGCATCGGTGATCGGCTCTATGCCATCGATCGCGGCGAGATCATTTTCCACGGAGCCCCGAAGGACGCACTGGCCGACGAGAAAGTGGTCAGGGCCTTGCGTGGATGAGCGGGGCGCCGGATGCCCGGGAATCGTGCCATGAGGACACAGCGCGCGCTCGTCATCGCTACGGCCATCCTGGCAATGGCGACGGTGGCGAGGAGCGGTCACGAGCCGCCGGTCTATCCCTCCTACTACCCGCACGAGATCGAGATCGCGGCGATGACGCCGCAGCACGCGGCCGATCTGATGGGCGCAGGCAAGCTGCATGCATATGTCGGACGCCAGCCCGCCTTCGCCGGCACGCCGGCCGACACCATCGGCTCGGTGCAGTCGCTCGGCTCGCTCGTCGTGATCCGGCTCAACCCGGAGTCGCCGGTCGCCCGGGACAAGGCTGGCGCGTGCGCCGCCGCCGGGGCAATCATACGCGACATGACCGCGAGAGCAGACGGCAGCGGATTCGTCATCCATCCTTACCCGGTGACGCCCTGGCACGGCGATTATCTGTATCACGCCGATCTGGCCGCCGCCGCAGCCGCGAAATTCGCTGCAGCGGGCCAGAATGCCGGATATGGCCTCAAGGTGCGCCTCGAGGGTGACGTCGTGCGTGGTCTCCTCCGGCCCGAGTGGATCACCGAGGGCACCGACTGGGATGCCGCCGTCGCGGAGGTCGGCGTCCGGGACCTCGTCGCCTCCTCGACTGCGGCCGTGAACGGCTGGCTGGGTCCCCGCTGGACGCGCTCGGGCTGGTTCCATGCCTATCGACTGCTGGCCGAATCGATCCTCGAGCCCGGACGCAGAGGGAGCGTGGACGCCGACCTCGCGCGCCTGCAAGGGGGCGACATCGAAGGCGCCACCGAGCAGGTCAACGTCGAGCGTGATCTGGTCGGATCGCTCACTGCAAACTGCCGCGCTGTCGTCGCCGGCTACACCTTGAAACGAGAATACTTCAACAGCGGGCACTCAGCCGGGATCGAGAACATCGCTTTCGATGCGCTAGAAGGCTTCGTTTCGCCGATGTTCCTGCGCACGGTGAAGCTCAAGGATTTTCCCTGGAACGGCTGGCTGCAGCTCGGAACCGAGAAACGTTCCCAAGCGGCCTGGAATCCTATCGGCGGATTTACCGATGAGTTCGGCCGACTGATGTGGTTTGCAATCGGCGACCCGGCGGTCGTGCCATCACCCTACGACCATGGCTGGGTCTTCAATCGCATTTCAGAAGTGCAGTCGACAAATCGCCAATGATCGACTTGGAGCCATGCGATGGCGCGAATCCCGGCAGCTCTATGTTCGGGTGCGCTCCTTATGTTGTTCTGCGCAATGCCCGCTGGTCTCATAGCGGCAGCGGATCTCACCTTCGATGTCAGGATCGAGCAAGGCCGCGTCCCGCAGAATATGCGACGAATCCGCGTGGAGCAGGGCGACGCGGTCCGGCTGCGGTGGACGACCGACCGACCGATCGTCGTGCATCTGCACGGCTACGACATCCAGAAGACGGTCGAGCCCGGCAAAGCCACCGAGATGACCTTCACAGCCCATGCGACGGGACGGTTCCCGGTGGAGGAGCACGAGCCGAATGCGCGAGGCGGGCACTCGCATGGTGAGGCTGCGCTTCTGCGCATCGAAGTGCATCCCCGCTGAACCTGCCGCGTGGCGGATCGCCGCTGCCGCGCTCTGGGTGTTGCTGGCGACCTTCGGCGCCGCAGGACCGGCAAACGCACACGGCTTCGGCCAGCGCTACGAGCTGCCGCTGCCGCTTTCGCTCTACCTGTTCGGAGCGGCCGCGGCTGTCTTGCTCTCGTTTGCCGTTTTCGGTCTTTTCGTTCGCCGCGCACCTGCGCGCGGCGCGACCGCGCGAGTCGACCTGCTCGCCGGCCCGCTCGGGAAAACTATCGGACATCCAGCCGTCATTCTGACGCTTCGGCTCGTCGTGCTGGTGCTGTTCGTGGTCGTAGTGCTGGCCGGACTGCTCGGCGAGCAGAACCCCTACCGCAATATCGCGCCGACCCTGGCGTGGATCATATGGTGGGTGGGGCTTGCCTACGTCGCAGCCTTCGCCGGCGATATCTGGGCTCTGGCCAGCCCATGGACGGCCGCTTTCGACGGTGCGCAATGGCTTTACCTGCGCTTCGGGGGGCGTGGAGCGCTCGGGGGGCGGTTGTCCTACCCGCAGGCCCTGAGCGTCTGGCCGGCCTCGATGCTGCTGCTCGTCTTCGCCTGGATCGAGCTCGTCTATCCGAATGCAGCCGCGCCCGCCGCCATCGCTTGGCTGGCCATTGGCTACTCCGCGCTCACCTGGGCAGGAATGCTCGCGTTCGGCCGCGACACGTGGCTGAAGCACGGCGAGGTCTTCTCCGTCGTATTCGGCACGTTTGCCCGGTTCGCTCCAACTGAGGCGAAGGATGGCCGGCTGCTTTTGAGGCCCTACGGAGCCGGACTGCTCGAGGAGCGGAGCGTCTCGACGTCGATGATGGCCTTCGTGCTGCTGCTGCTTGCGACGGTGCTCTACGACGGGCTTATCGGCACGGGCGAATGGGCCGCATTGGAGGATGCGCTGAGTGCCCTATCGCCCATCGCAGGTGAGCCTGGGGTGTTGGCCATCCGAAGTGCAGGTCTCGTCGTCGTCTGGCTGCTGTTCCTCGGGGCCTATCTCGGCATCAGCGCCGTCATGAGCGCCCTCGCCGGCGGCCGCCCTGGCCCTCTCGACGTCGCACGCAGCTTTGCGCTCACACTGATCCCGATCGCCATCGGGTACCACGTGGCCCACTACCTGGTGTTCCTGCTGGTCCAGGGCCAATACGTCATCCCGCTCCTGTCCGACCCGTTCGGCTACGGCTGGGATCTGCTCGGGACTGCAGGATATCACGTCGACATCGGCCTGGTCGGCGCCCGCTTCGCCTGGTACGCGGCCGTCGCCGCCATTGTCGCGGGCCATGCTGCGGCCGTCTATTTTGCCCACGTCAAGGCAATCGAGGTGTTCGATGCGCCGGGCGCCTCGCTCAGGACGCAGGTGCCGCTGACCGCGCTGATGGTGGTCTACACGTTCATCGGCCTGTCCATCACTGCCGAGCCGATCGTCGAGAGCCGGGCCGCCACGGAGCCGTCCGCCGTACCGAGCGCGACCATCGCCATACCAGCCGACGCCGTGCTCCCCCGCCCGCACGATGGCCGCCTCGCGGCGCCCGGGCCGGACAAGACCGCCAGGGTGAAGCTCACCTACAAGGTGCTCGGCTCGGCCTTCCATGACGCTACGAGGATGAGCGCGGCGGACCTGCTGTACGCCTATGCGTTCGCCTATCGCTGGAGCGGCAGCGGCGGCGGTACGGATCCATCCCGAGACGCTTTCATCGAGGCGGCGACAAGCGATCTGCGCCGGCATCTCGTCGCGGTTCGTATCGTCGGGTCCGACACGGCCTCCAGCTCCTTCCGGGTCGGTGATGTCGATTTCGTCCGCGAGGTGTTCACTGTCGAGGTCTATCTGGCGATGGCGCCGAACGATCCGGATTGGATCGGGACCGTGGCGCCGCCCTGGACCACAGTACCCTGGCACGTGCTCGTGCTGATGGAGGAGGCGGTGGCGCGCGGATTGGCGGCGTTCTCGCAAGCGGAGTCGAAGCGGCGCGGCCTGGAATGGCTCGATCTGGCTCGCTCGGAGGGGCTGAACGTCAAGCTGGCATCGCTCGTCGAGGAATTCGGTCGCGACGGCTATCGGCCGGAGGCCTTGCAGACCCATGTCAGCCAGGAGCAGGCGCGCCTGCGTTGGCGGGCGCTCGGAGCCTTCTACAAGGCCAACGGTCATTTCCTGGTGACCAACGGCCCCTACAAGCTGAAGAGCTGGACGCCGCAGGGCGTAACGCTGGAGGCCTTTCGCGACCTCACCTATCCGCTGGGGGTGGGCTCCTACGACGCCTACGCGATTCCGCGTCGCGGATTTGTCACGAAGGTGGAGCGGGCAGGCGAGAGGCTGACCCTCTCCGGCGACATCGAGGTCGTCGAGAAGTTCCAGCGCAGCTACCGGCTCGAACGCATGCCCCTGCAATCCGTATCTGCGCCCGTTCTGAAGCGTGCCGCGCCTGAATGCCGCTACGTCGTGACAAATATGGACGGGCGTGTCGCGCTCGTCGGTGTCGCGCCGCTGGAATCCGACGCCCAATTCCGGATCGATCTGACTGACCGTTTGCGGCCAGGCCAGTACGTTATATCGGCGCTCGTAGCGGTGAACGGCAACGTGATGAACGCAGAGGTGCACCGTATCCCGTTCGCGGCTTCCTCCCAACGGTGAGGATGCTCCGGGCTCGACGAGACCGACGACCGTTCGCTTCGAAACGTCCAGAGTCCTGGATGCGAACACCTGCACTTGCCGCCGGTCATCGGCGCTGATTGAGTAGCCGCTCGTAAGGGCCTCAGGGATAGCCATGCCGAGGATCGCGACGCAGATCAATACGTCCACCCGGACCTTCCGCGCCAACGCCGAGGCGATGCGCGCGCTGGCGGCCGACCTTGCCGAAAAGCGGGCCGAGGCCGCCGAGGGCGGGCCTGAGAAGCTCCGCCAGCGGCACGCGGCGCGCGGCAAGCTGCTGCCGCGACAGCGCGTGCTGCGGCTGCTCGACCCCGGATCGCCATTCCTCGAGCTGTCGCAGCTCGCCGCCTACGGCATGTACTCGGGCGACATCCACGGCGCCGGCCTCATTACCGGCATCGGACGCGTCGCGGGCCGTGAATGCATGGTCGTGGCCAACGACGCCACCATCAAGGGCGGCACCTACTATCCGATGACGGTCAAGAAGCACGTGCGCGCCCAGGAGATCGCGCGCGAGAACCGCCTGCCGTGCCTCTATCTCGTCGACAGCGGCGGCGCCAACCTGCCGCATCAGACCGAGGTGTTCCCGGACAAGGAGCACTTCGGACGCATCTTCTACAACCAGGCGCGGATGTCGGCGGAAGGCATCCCGCAGATCGCGGTCGTGATGGGGAGCTGCACGGCCGGCGGCGCCTACGTCCCGGCCATGTCGGACGAGAGCGTCATCGTGCGCGGTCAGGGCACGATCTTTCTGGGCGGTCCGCCGCTGGTCAAGGCAGCCACCGGCGAGACGGTGAGCGCGGAGGACCTCGGCGGCGCGGAGGTGCACACGCGGCTCTCCGGCGTCGCCGACCATTACGCGCTCGACGACGCCCATGCGCTGGAGATCGCGCGCAACATCGCCGCCAGTCTGAACATGGCGAAGCCCGCCGCCGTTGCGGGCGCGGAGCCGCGGCCGCCCGCCTACCCGCCGGAGGAGATCGACGGCTGCATTCCTGCCTCGCTCGCCACACAGTACGACTCGCGCGAGCTGATCGCGCGCCTCGTCGACGCCTCCGAGCTCGACGAGTTCAAGGCGCGCTACGCCACGACTCTCGTCACCGGGTTCGCCCGTATCGAGGGGCTGCCCGTGGCCATCCTCGCCAACAACGGCATCCTCTATTCGGAGACGGCGCAGAAGGCGGCACACTTCATCGAGCTCGCCTGCCAGCGGCGCATTCCACTGCTGTTCCTGCAGAACATCACGGGCTTCATGGTCGGCCGCGATGCCGAGGCCGGCGGCATAGCGCGGCACGGCGCCAAGATGGTCACTGCGGTGGCGAGCGCCGGCGTGCCCAAAATCACCGTCATCGTCGGCGGCAGCTACGGCGCGGGCAACTATGCCATGTGCGGGCGCGCCTACGCGCCGCGCTTCCTCTTCATGTGGCCGAACGCCCGCATCTCGGTCATGGGGGGCCAGCAAGCGGCTTCCGTGCTGGCGACCGTGCGGCGCGACAACATCGAGGCGGAAGGCAAGTCCTGGAGCGCGGAGGAGGAAGCCGAGCTCAAGGCGCCGGTCGTGGAGCAGTTCGAGCGCGAAGGGCACCCCTATTACGCCACGGCGCGCCTTTGGGACGACGGCATCATCACGCCGCAGGAGACCCGCCGGGTGCTGGCTCTGTGCCTGTCGGCATGCCTCAACGCGCCGATCCCCGAGACGCGCTTCGGCGTGTTCCGGATGTGAGGCGGCCATTCGGAAGCCGAGTGGGGGCGTCCTTACGCTCCCTGCGGCTCGGTGCTCCGGTCAGTCCAGGCGCCTTCCTTGCGCAACTGTCGCGGCGGCCTGCCGAACCAGCCGCGTGCCGCCCGCGTGAACGCGCTCTGCTCGGAGAACCCGAGCAGGAATGCGATCTCCGTCAACGACAGATTGCTGTCGCGCAGATACCGCTCGGCAAGGTTGCGTCGCGTATCGCTCAGGATACGCTCGAAGCTCGTCCGCTGCCGGGCGAGCCGGTTCTGCAGCGTCCGCGGGGTCATCCGCATGCGCTCGGCGACGTGCTCGAGAAGCGGCGGGTCCGTGCTCAGGGTCTCGGTGATGGCGCGGGCCGTGCGCGCCACCAGGTCCGGCCTGCAGGCCAGCTCCTGCAGTTTCGCCTCGCCGGTTTCCTGCAGGATGCGGTAGAGCCTCGGATCTGCTCCGTCGATCTTGCGCTGCAGGGTGGAAGGGTCGATCGCAATCGAGTTCTCCCTTGAATTGAACACGACCTGCGGACCGAGAATGCGATTGAGCTTCGCCGTGCACGGCAGCTCCGGGTACTCGACTTCGACCGCCAGCGGATACCAGTCGCGGCCAGCCATGCGCCTGAGCCTCAGCACCAGGAGGGCGCTTATGAAGCTCGCGAACTGGACATGCCGCGTACCCTGCCCGGTCGGAAAGCACCACGACAGCCGGGCGACATCGGCGTCCTGACGGAACACCACCGGATTTGGGTCGAGCAGCAGGCCCGAGTAACGCGCGAACGACTGCAGGGCTTCTCCAAGTGTCGGCGCATGCAGGAAGATGTAGCCGAGCAGGCCGGTGCCGCCAGCGGGATAGGCTTCGGCGAGGGCGAGCCCCAGTCCGGGATCTCTGGCGCGCTCGGCGGCCAGCTCCATGAGCAGGGCTACGAAATCCAGCGGCAACTCGCTCGCCGGGTCGTCGAGCGCGGCCGCGGCGATGCCGGCCTTCTCCAGTAGCCCGCCGGCGTCCAGGCCCCGCGCCGCGACGACGTCGCGGAAGCCGGACAGAATGCTCGCACGAACGAAGATTTCGCTGCTGCAGACCATGGTCCTGCAAATTGCCTCAGCCGAAGCGAGCCCCCAATTGCGCCAATCGCCGCGACCTGCGGTGGATAGTGTCAAGAACGGGGTGCGACAGGTCAAGCCCTTCCTTCCCATGTAGCCGTAACTACAGGGTGAAAGTCAGAAGGATGACCGTCTCACCAAAGATCATTCGGCCGAACCATAATCCTGGAGCATATCGATGACGTCCCACTCGCATGAGCTGCCCCTGACGGGATCAGCCCTCCATCTCCTGCACCGCGCCGGCCAGCGGGCCGACGAGCTGTTCGCGGCCACAATGGGCGAGAACGAGTTGACCCCGCGCCAGTTCGCGGTGCTCAAGGCTGTCGCGAGGTCGGACAACCCGAGCCAGACGGATCTGGTGCAGGGTACGGGAATCGATCGCTCCACGCTCGCCGATATCGTACGCCGGCTGATCAGGAAGGGCCTGCTTCAGCGCAGGCGTACGAGCCACGACGCGAGAATGTATGCCGTGAAGCTGACCCCGAGCGGACGTGACCTCCTCGATGCGGCGGAGCCCGCTGCCCGGTTCACCGAGGAGCAGCTTCTGTCCGTGCTGCCGAGCCAGCAGCGTTCGGCGATCATCGAAGCCTTGAGCACGATCGTCGTCAAGCTCGAGGCGGCTGGCAGCGAGAACGGCAACGGCAACGGCAACGGCGCCGAGCCGATCGCGAAGCGGCGGCGTGCCAGAACGCGGTAGCTGCGCACCTGCGGCGCCGGACGGAGCCTGATGCACCGTGGGGGACGGGCCTGGCTGCGGCTGGCGCGGCCGGCCTCGAGATCGTATCCTTGCCTCGGGACCACGCCGGCGCAGGCGCGGAGGGGTCGTGACCGAGGTTCTGTTCTACCATCTCGAGCAGCAGCCGATCGAGCGCGTGCTGCCGGGCCTGCTCGAGCGCACGCTTGAGCGCGGCTGGCGTGCCGTCGTCCAGTGCGGCAGCCAGGAGCGGCTCGATGCGCTCGATGCGAGTCTGTGGACCTATCGCGACGACAGCTTCCTGCCGCACGGGACGGCCGGCGACGGGCCAGGCACCACACAGCCGATCTACCTCACGGCGGGTGAGGACAACCCCAACGGTGCGCGCGTGCGCTTCCTGGTCGAGGGCGCCACTGTCGCGGACGCTCAGGGCTACGAGCGCGTCGTGCATCTTTTCGACGGGCACGATGCCGTCGCCGTCGAGCAGGCGCGCGCCGAATGGAAGCGCGCCCGCTCGGCGGGATTCGAGGTGACATACTGGCAGCAGGCGGACAACGGCCGCTGGGAGAAGCGTGCCTGATTCGCATCGGGGCGCGCCAGCCAAAGGCCAGGTGGCATTCATCCGCCCATTTTTATGCGCAGGGCTGCACGATTGCCGCGGGCAGAGCCGTCCAGGCGATGGCGATGGCAGAGAGCAGCGTGATCGTCAGCGTCGCGATGCGCAGGAACGCGGCCGATCCATTCTGGCTCCTTTCGCCGCGCAACGCGCCCCTCCAGCTCAGCGTCGTGACCAGGAGATAGCCTGCTGCGCCCAAAGCGGCTGCCGTTGCCGCCAGGACGAACAGCGGCACCAGGCCGGCGCCGAGGATCGTGACGCCGGCCAAGCCGCGCGTGCAGGCGAGCGCGTTCGCGGAGTAGACGATCATGAAGTGGGCGCCCCAGATGAGGAGACCACCGAACAAGGCGAACGTCTTCGAGGCGAAGCGCTGCTCGGCCATGGCTCAGCCGACCGCGCGCGGAAACAGGCTGACGACGACGAGCGCCACGATGCCTTGCCCGACGGAGTAGTGCCAGAACAGCATGGTCGCATCGAATGTTCCGCGCCGGATGCCGTCCTGCATCCCGAGCGCCGAGCGCACGAGCGTGTAGCACGCCATGATGATGAGCACGCCGCCGAAGAGCAACTGGAGGGAGGCGAACAGGTAGACCATGGCGCCATAGCCGCTGTCCTGCGGGCCGACCCCGGCCTGCCATTGCGCCATGAGCTGCACGGCGGCGCCGGCGGCATAGAGCGGCATTGCCAGGAGCAGTGGGAGCCGCATGCGCCAGGGGCTCCCTCGAGGCGCGCGCGTCAGCGCACGGCTCGACCACGCGATGACGAGGCTGCTCGCGGCATAGGCGATACCTGCAGCGATCGGCCAGCCCAGGTGCGGCAGCTCGGTGCCGGCAGGCGGCCAGGCGGGGTTCACCAGCCAGAGAAAGAAATAGGAGAAGACGACGCAGGTGAAGAGCGTCCCCGCCACGAGCATCAGCACCGCCATGGCCCACCAGACGTGGCTGGCCGGACCCGTGACATAGACCGGCACACTAAGCCCGGCTCCGATTTCGGCTGGCCCCCGCACCGGGCCCCGGTCGAGATCCCAAACCCACCATAGGATCGCCGCGATGGCGAGCAGCGCGAAAAGCGCCGCGACGGGCAGGACCTTGAGGGTCAGCATGTAGAAGAACCCGGCCGTGCAGACCCCGGCCGCGAACGGTCCCCAGTGCTCGTCCGGGATCTGGAGAATGGATTGCGGGCTTGCCTCGATCGGGCTGGTGATGAGCGCCTCCCGGTCTCCGGTCGGCGCCCCGGGTAGAAAGTAGCGCCCCTCCTTCGCGTCCCGAGCCAGCCGCGGCTGGTCCCAGAGGGGCTCGCGGCTGCGGACGATCGGAATGGAGCGGCTGGCGTAAGTGCCGGTGCTCAGCCATTCCAATGTCCCGGCGTTCCAGATGTTCCCCTTGTTCTCCTCGAAGGAGAACTTGAACTTCCGCACCAGGTCGATGACGAACAGGGCGACACCGGCGGCAATCATGTAGGCGCCGATCGTCGAGACGAGATTGAGCTCGCCCCAGCCCATTTCGGAAATGTACGTGTATACGCGGCGCGGCATTCCGAGCAGCCCGGTGAAATGCATCGGGAAGAAAGTCATGTTCACCCCGATGAAGATCAGCGCGAACACCCAGCGTCCGAGGCGTTCGGACAGCGCCTCCCTGCTCGCCGTCGGGTACCAGTAGTAGAACGCCGCGAACATCGGGAATACCATTCCGCCGATCAGGACGTAGTGGAAATGGGCGACGACGAAATACGTGTCGTGGACCTGCCAGTCGAAGGGCACCAGCGCCACCATGACGCCGGTAAGTCCGCCCAGCACGAAAATGAACAGGAACCCAAGGATGAAGAGAGAGGCGGTATTGAATTGCAGCCGGCCCGAGGCCATCGTGGCGATCCACGCGAAAACCTGAATGCCGCTGGGTATCGCGACCGCCATGCTGGCAGCCGAGAAGAAGCTCAGAGAGAGCTGCGGGAGCCCCGTCGCATACATGTGGTGCACCCACAGGCCGAAGCTGATGAACCCCGTGGCGATCAAGGCTATGACCACCAGCCGGTAGCCGACGAGGGGGGACTGCACCATGGTCGGCACGATCATCGAGACGATGCCCGCGGCGGGCAGGAAAATGACGTAGACCTCGGGGTGGCCGAAAAACCAGAAGAGGTGCTGCCAGAGCAGCGGATCGCCGCCTTTTGCGGCTATGAAGAACGGCCAGTGAAATGCCCTCTCCAGCTCGAGGAGCAGCGTGGCGAGTATGATCGCTGGAAACGCAAAGACGATCATGAGAGCGAAAACGAGCATCGCCCAGCAATAGACGGGTATTTTCTCTAACGACATTCCCGGGGCGCGAGTCTTGAGAATTCCGACGATGATCTCTATGGCTCCGGCGATCGCCGATATTTCGATATACCCGATACCGAGCAGCCAGAAATCGGCGCTGACGCCGGGAGAGTAGACATAGCTCGTCAGAGGCGGATACATGAACCAGCCTCCGGTCGGAGCGACGCCGAAGAACAGCGTCCCGAAAAAGACGACGCTGCCGACGGCATAGGTCCAGAAGGCGTAGGCGCTGAGCCGCGGGAACGGCAAATCGCGCGCCGCCAGCATGTTTGGAATGAGATAGATCCCGATCGCCTCCACCATCGGCACGGCGAACAGGAACATCATGATGGTGCCGTGCATGGTGAAGAGCTGATTGTAGAGATCATGTCCGATAAGGGTGTTCTCCGGCACGGCGAGCTGCGTGCGCATGAGCACGGCGAGGACGCCCGCGAGCAGGAACATCAGCAGGGCGACGCCGATATAGGCGATCCCGACGTAGGTGTTGTTAACGGCCGTAAAGATGCGCCAGCCGTGCGGCTGCTCCCAGGCGCGGCGCAGCACCTCGAGCTCGGCGGCCGGCCGCGGCACCGGGTTCGGGAACGACTCGGGCACAGCGACGCCCGCGTGACGGCGCCGGTCGTGGTCGCTCGTCACCGTCATTTGAGGCTCTCCAGGTAGGCCGCGATCGCGCGCAGCTCCGCGCCCCGGAGATTGCCGAACGAGGGCATCAGGTTGCCGGGCTTCAGATGCTGCGCGGACGAGGTCCATCCGGCCAGCGTGCCGATGTTGACTGGGAAGGTGCCCGCGGCCAGCGACAGGCGGCTGCCGACGCGGGTGAGATCGGGCCCGAGCAGGCCGTCGGCCGGCGTGCCCCGGATCACATGGCAGGCCCCGCAGCCTGCATCGAGGAAGAGCTGCCGGCCCCTGGCGAGAAACGGTGTTGCGGGCTCGATGGCGTCGCCAGTCTGCTGCGCGAGCCAGGCACTGAACTCCGCCTGCGGCGCGGCGACGACATGGAAAGCCATCAGCGCGTGCTGGGCGCCGCAATACTCGGCGCACTGACCGCGATAGACGCCCGGCTCGCTCGCCGCGAAGACGTAGCTGTTCACCCGGCCCGGGATCATGTCGAGCTTGCCGGCGAGGTTCGGCACCCAGAAGCTGTGGATGACATCCTGCGCCTTGAGAATGAACTCGACCGGCGTGTCGACGGGAATCCTGATCTCATTGGCCGTCACGAGGGTCGCCGCTCCCCGTGCGTCGAGGTAGTGCACCCGCCACCAGAACTGCTCGCCGACCACTTCGATGCGCAGCCTGGGCGCGGGAGTGACGAGCGCCCTGGACGAGAACGCAGAGAAGGTCAGCAGCGACGTCAAGGTCACGACGGGGAACACGATGCCGAAGCCGATGATGAAGGCGTTCCCCGTCATCCAGGCCGTCAGATCCCTTCGGAGCAGGATCGCTGCGACCAGGAGCAGCATGACAGCGAGGAAGATCAGCGTACCGCCTGCGAAGACCAGCCATGTCAGTGTGTCGACCGCGCCGGCGTGCGGCCCGCGAGGCGCCAGCGCGGACTGGCTGGAGTTGCAGCCGGCGAGCGCCAGCGGCCCTGCCGCCGCCAGCGCGGCCAGTGGAGCGAAGCTCGGTCGGCGCCGCTGCATCGCGCGCCGTCAGCGCGAGACGGGCAGGCGGCATGGCCGCGCGACGGCGGCACACTCGACGGCGGCGGCGGTGCAGTTCGACATCGGACGATCCGGAGCGGGCCGAGCCCAACCCCCCTCGTCAGGAACAGGCGAGGGCTGAGTTGGTTCCAGACGCTCGCGCGGCCCGCGTGTTGCTCTCCTCCCCGGGGCGCGGAGCCGGGATCACCGCCCTCGGGCTCCGATCAGAGCACGTCAGAGCACGGGAAAGAACAGGAGATAGAGCACGGCCAGGAGCCCGAAAGCGATAGCGAGCGACCAGACGAGCACGCGCAGGCTGAGCATGCTCCGACCACCCTGCCGCGCCTGGACGGCGGTGCGCTCGATCGGGTGCTCTTTCCGATCCTCGTCTCTGGGTCCTGCCACGCGCCACCTCGAATCCCGCGAAATGGCTCGAACAGCGGCCGCGCTCGGGCACGGCGGCCGCCGACGGTCCTCTGTTTCGGGAGTCAGGCTGCCCGGCGCGACCTCTGGTCGAAGAACAGGGCCTGACTGATCGTCACCCGCAGCGTCTCCGGCTGATAGGGCTTGGTGATCAGGAAGGTGGGCTCGGGCTTCTCGCCGGTCAGCAGCTTCTCCGGATACGCCGTGATGAAGATCACAGGCACCTCGAACGACCCGAGCAGATCGTTGACGGCATCGAGCCCGGAGCTGCCGTCGGCTAGCTGGATATCGGCCAGAATGAGCCCCGGCCGGTGCTTCGCGATCACGCGGCTCGCCTCGTCCCGGGTGCGCGCCACACCGATGACGCGGTGGCCGAGCTCCTCGAGGATCTGCGTCAGATCCATGACGATCAGCGGCTCGTCCTCTATGACCAGGGCGTCGGTCGCGACCTGGCGTGCGATCTCCTCGCCCGCCCTGTCCAGAAGCTGTTGCGTCTCTTCCTCTGTCGCATCGAGGATCTCTGCCGTCTCGGGCAGCGTGAACCCCTCCACATGCCTGAGCAGGAAGGCCTGTCGGGAGCGTGGCGTCATGGCCGAGACGTTGCGGTCGAACCCCGAGGCCCAGCTCTTCGGCCGGACTTGCCAGCCGCTCGCCGCGACCGAGGACAGGATCTGCATGAAGGTCTTGTAGAGCCCTACTCGCGAGTCCTGGGACTTCGCCAGCGCCGACGGATCCTCGACGAGCGTCTCCAGTAGCTGCTCGACGTAGGCGTCCCCTCCAGCCTGCGAGCCGCTCAACGCTCGCGCGAAACGCCGCAGATGTGGGATATGAGAGCCGACAACGTTAGCCATCGACATGGGAACGCCCCTTTAATGATGCCCTAGACGCT
>JAHDXT010000080.1 GCA_023384095.1 Hyphomicrobiaceae bacterium | reverse complement strand
TAGACAGAATCACAGGTGATTCTTATGATTCAAGAACTTCCGAGACAGGCTCTAACACAGGGCAGCGCGCTCAGCGTTCTCGGCGTAAGCGGCAATGCGACAGCCGACGTCGCCAGCATTGCGGCGGGTTCGGATCACCAGGTCCTGCGCCGCTCCGGCACGGCGGTCGGCTTCGGCGCGATAAACCTTGCCCAGAGCGCGGCTGTAACAGGCATTCTTCCCGTCGGCAACCTGGGAACCGGCACGCCGGACAACACGAAATTCCTACGCGGCGACGGCACATGGCAGGTTGTAAGCGGCAGCGACAACCTCGGCAACCACACGGCGACACAGGATCTGAGTCTGGCAACGAACAATATCATCAATATCACCGACATACTGTTCTCGGGGGAAGTATGTACTTGACGTACGACGACCACTAACCTATATTGCTCCTACGACAGAACGGGAGCACGCAAGTGGTTGATCTCACAAACCCGATTTTCCACGACCCGAACAAAGCCCGCGAGTGGCTTGAGTCCGAGCGCTGGCCATCGGGTCCTGTATGCCCGCGCTGCGGCACAATCAACGAAGCAACCAAGTTGAAGGGCAAAAGCACGCGGCCCGGAGTCTACAAGTGCCGCCCTTGCGATAAGCCGTTCACTGTCACTGTCGGCACGGTGTTCGAAGACTCGAAGGTGCCGCTTCACAAGTGGCTGCTGGCGACGTTCCTCGTCACCTCTTCGAAGAAGGGCATTAGCTCGCACCAAATCCATCGGACGTTGGGCGTAAGCTACAAGACCGCCTGGTTCATGACGCAGCGTATCCGCGCTGCGATGACGCCAGACCCATCGACGGCGAGTCCCATCGGCGGCGCGGGTAAGGTTGTCGAGTCGGACGAGACGTTCATTGGCGGCAAGGCGAAGAATGTCCATCGAGGCAAACCGACACCGAAGAAGCACCCTGTCCAGGCGCTAGTCGAGCGCGGTGGCCAAGTGCGCGCCCAGCACATTGCCGACGTGACGGCCAAGACGTTGCGCAGGACGATTGCCAAGCACGTTGCCAAAGGTACGACAATGAACACCGATGACGCGCTGGCCTACTATCACATGAGCAAGGAGTTCGCAGCCCATGGCGTCGTGAACCACTCCAAGGACGAGTACGTGTCCAAGGACGGCACCGTGCATATTCAGAGTGCTGAGAGCTTCTTCGCGATCCTGAAACGCCAGATGTACGGGACGCACCACGCCGTCAGCGAGCAACATCTTCATCGCTATGTCAGCGAGGCGGCGTTCAAGTGGAACCACCGATCAGCGCTCGGCGTCGAGGATACTGAGCGCGCCGCCGCAGCGATCAGGGGCATTGGCGGCAAGCGGCTGACCTACAGGCCAGTTGACCAAGCCTCGCACAGCTAAGCAGCTTGCGCGGCGTTTCAAACGGTGGCGCAACCAAAGGCGTTAAGACTCGAGTTTACTCGAATTCACGCCGTGGTGGACAGCGTTCGAATCTGATTCGACTCGAACTAACTCATCGCCTTCGATGCGGTAAGTGCCGCTCTCAATTTCTGGGCCGCCAGTGAACTCGGCGGGCGCCGATCCGTGCCCGTTCATGACGACAAAACCCTCTGCCTCTTCAGCAGTGGAAAAATAAGCGACAAAGCTGATCATATTGTAACCCCCTTCGGCTCTTTGTTTCTGGTCCAACTCTGCTGCATCACCTGCCACTCAAACTTCCTCGGAATGCCCGGGATGAGAGGCACGGGCGCTCCGGCCGGAACCTGGATTTGCACGTTCTGCGGCGGGGCAATGAATTGGCGGACTTTCAGGGTTGAATCGTTGAGGTAGCTCCAAGTCCCGGACTCGACGACTCCTCCGACAAACCGAGCGGTCTTTTCCGTTTCCTCGGCCATAAATCTGCAGAGAACGAATTTGTGGCGCAGTTCGAAGTCGTTCTCGTACTGCCGTAGCAGGGCGTCCAGCAATTCTTCCATCTCGGCAGGCGCAAAAACAATGTGGTCCTCGCCAAGGATGTCTTTGGCTTCTTGCCTGCCGATCATGTGGCTGTGCGAATAGAATTCCTTGGTCAGCAGATCGATGATTTTGTCGATCTTGTCAGTATCGTCGCCGTAGTGGTGGGAGAGCAACATCTTGGCGAGCTTCTTGATCTGCATGTAGACGCGCTGGACGTTGCCGAGCGCCAGCGGGTGGATTTCGGTCGCGAGCCGGCCCAAATACTGCAACGCTCGTTCTGGGTCATTGGGAAGCGCGGTTTGCCAGAACTCCTTGTAAGCGGTCACATCCTCGACAGCGATGCCGAGTATCTGGCGGTCAGGCGTCTGCGGGTTGAACTGGTTCGCCGTGGTAGGATCAATCGGGCTCAGTTCGGATAATCGGGTCATCACGATCTGTTTGGCCGCGAGAGCGAGCATCGTCCCACTGCTATGAGCCCGGAACGGCACGAGCACATGGAAGTCGGGATCGAACTCCCGGAGTAAGCCGGCGATGGGCCAGACCGCGTTCGTTGCGCCGCCTCTGGTGTAGAGCAGAACGTCCAGCTTGCTGCCGTCCTTGATTGTCTCCTTCAGAACTCTGAACAGCGGCTCCTTCATGTCCTCTTGAAAGGAAGTCCCTAGGCCAGGGATCTGCGCAGGCTCTGCAGCACGATCAAAGTTCAAGATGCCAACTATCCGCCTCCCGGGGCGGAGCTTTTCGATCTGCTGAATGATCTCCTGACGTTCCTTTAGCGGCATCCGCACCCCCATCAGATCACGGGGCGCTGGTGCGGTGGCGCGCAATCGCTTACCCGTGCCCCGATGGCTAGTCCGCCAGTGAGCGGAGCGCACTCGCGTTGCACGATGTAGGGGACGATGAACACAGCACTCGACGCCGCAGTGTCACGGTTAAGGTCGCTCTTTAACACACGGCCGCTGGCGTTCATAGCTGGGCATGACAACCGGGGCAACACGCGTTGCCGCCCTTGCTGGGCACGGGCGGCACGGTCGCCGGGACACGAAGCCGCCGCCACGCTAACACTTTGAGTCCTTCCCAGGCGAACGGGGATCGCGCTTGGGGGCGGCCCCCTTCGCTTTTCCGTGCGGTTGCGGCGGCGTCTCAAGCAGGCGCTCGACCGTGCGCTTGAATACGCCGTCCGTGTCCGCAGATTCCGCTCGCCGTGGTGTCTTTGCGCTCTTCACAGAACCGTCCGAATCTGGATTCCTCGGCGGCAGCCGCGTTGATTCGGCAACCGTCCGTCTGCGTCTGTCACACAGAGTGGGGGCGTGGGCTGGTGCCCGGCAGCGGCTATGGATCCCTCGCCATCGGGTTCGATTCCCGACGCCTCCACACTCTGTGTATCGTCAACCATTGCACGCAGATCTACGGGCGCGCAAGGCTACAGGGTCGATGGGTTCGGTTAATAGTCAGTTGACGCTGACCACGACCGCGCGTCCCAGCTGTCTCCCTCGGCCGCCCCCATCAGCCTCAGACGCTCTGCGCATGTCGCTTACCGATGCGCAAGGAATCAGATTCGGGGCCGCTTGGGAATCCGGAACATGCCGATACCGAACTTCCTGTGACTAACTCGCCGAGGGGCAGGATCGGCGCATCGTACGTCAAGTACATAATTCCCCATGCAGCGGCTGCCGCAGATCGTGACTGGCCGCGGCCAGAAAGCGCGATTTGGCAAGGTTTGCCATCTCGAGCTGCCGGCCCTTCTCCTGAAGCTCGTCGAACAACCGGGCATTTTCGATTGCGATCACCGCCTGGTCGGCGAAGGTCGCGACCAGCTCGATCTGCTTGTCGTCAAACGGGCGCACAGTGGTCCTGCTCACCAGGATGACACCGATCAGATTGCCCCCGTGCAGAAGGGGCACGCCGAGATGCGTGCGAAAGCCGCCCAATTCCTGGGCTTCACGCAAGGCGTATTCCGGATCGGCAAGGACATCGGGGATTTGAACGGGCTTGCCTTCAAGTTGAATGCGCCCGACGACGCTCTGCCGCCCCGGCGGGAACGTGATGGTCTTTACGTATTCAATATACTCGGACGGAAAACCGTAGCTCGCGGCGCAATAGTACCCCGCGTCTTTGGGGCGGAGGATCTGCGCTTTGTCTGCCTGGCAAAGCCGCGCCGCCGACGCGACCAGCGTATCGAGCACAGTCTGGAGCTCGAAGGTCGAGCGGCTGATGATCTTGAGCACATCGGCGGTGGCGGCCTGCTGTTCCACCGCCTCGCTCAGTTGGCGCGTGAGGGTCGCGATCTGCTTTTCCAGCGCAGCGTGGGACTTCGACCGTTTGTCTCGACTTGATGAGCTGGCCATGTCGACCCCTGCGCCACCGGCTCTACGATGCCCTGCCAGGTGTCATCGAACCTTACATCCCTCAGGGCCCCCGCCGCAAAAGCGGGCGTTGGGCTTCTTGCAGAATGAGGCTTCCCGGAAACCGCCGATGTCTCGAATGCGTCAAAACCGGCGACAGCCGCCCGGCGCCACTCATCGATGTCTCCCCGCCATCACGATTTCGCGGCAGCCGCCGCCTCGAGTGCGGCGACGTCGAGCTTCACCATCTTCAGCATGGCCTCCATGACGCGCTTGCCTTTGGCCGGATCGGGATCGGACAGAAGCTCCGTCAGCCGTCGCGGCACGATCTGCCAGGAAATGCCGTATTTGTCCTTGAGCCAGCCGCACTGGACGGGCCGGCCGCCGTCGGCGGTCAGCGCCGCCCAGTAGCGGTCGACCTCGGCCTGGTCTGCGCAGTCGACGGAGAGTGAAATCGCGTCGTTGAACGTGTCGTGCGGCCCGCCGTTGAGTGCCTGGTAGCTCTGCCCGGCGAGCGTGAACTCGATGAGCAGCACGCCGCCCTCCTTGTTGCCGGGCGTGTCGGCCCTGGCCCGGTGCACGCTGTGGACGGACGAGCCCGGGAATACCGACGTGTAGAAGCGTACGGCCTCCTCGGCATTATCCTCGAACCACAGGCAGGGGGTGATCTTCTGGCGTACTGTCATCTTCGCATCCTCCTCGTGCGTGTGCTCCGAGATTGGAGAGCGCCTCGCGATGGATTCAAGCCAAGGACGTCTGAGGCCCCGCGACTCCGACAACGCTCGGCGACATTTTCTCCCAGCCCCCTGCTCCGCGCGATCCACTTGCGCAAGCGGTGGAACCGGGGGGTTCGTTCCATCCGGAAGACGAGCCGACGGCGGCGGCGCTGTGCTGCGCATGGGAATGCGCGATCCTCATCGGTGGTTCCCGCTTCGAGGCAGTTCCTTGCAGACCTCGATGTCGAAAGATGGGCCGAATACTTTGTTCCCAGAGACTCATAGAGGCGCGGGCGGGCTGATCCTTGTCCGCGCAGACAACGTTGCCGCAGAGCCGGGGCTCGCGACGGGGCCACTGTCGGTGTGGTCGGGGCCGCCGCCTCATGCGTTCGGCTAAGACCAGATCCAGGTCGCGATCAGATCGGCCGCGAGCAGTGCGATGCATGTTGCGGCGCCCGCACAGGGGACCCATGCGGGCGCGACGAAAATGCCATCCGGCCGCACCCGCTCGCGCCTCTTGATCAGCACCAGTGAGATGTTCACCACCGCGAACACGACGAGCGTAAGCCGGGACGTCACGTCGGCGAGATGGCCAAGCGGAAGGATCAGCGCCAGGAGCAGGATCAGGGCGGTTGACGAGAGGGTTGCGGTCAGCGGGGTACGCGTCGTGGGATGGACAGTGCCGAATATCGATGGCAGGTCGCCATATCGGGCCAGACCGTAGAGCACGCGCGAGGACAGGATGATCTGGACGATGATGCCGTTGAGCGTCGCGATGATGGCGATCAGGGTCATGGTGGCGGGCGACGCGCCCGTCAGGCGCTCGAACACGAGAACGAGCGGCGCGCGTGATTGCGCAAGCTCCGCGCTTCCGACCGTCACCAGGCAGATCCAGACCACGAGTACGTAGAGCAGCGTCGATATCGCCAGCGTGAGAAAGATGGCGCGGGGCAATGCGCGATGCGGATCGCGCACCTCCTCGGCGATGTTGGCGAGCCCCTCGAAGCCTATGAATGCAAAGACGGCGAGCAATGTCGCGCTCATGAGCCCCGCCAGCACGGCCGGGCTCATCTCGGTCGGAATGGCTTCTGGCAGCCGGGTCACGATCTCCGTGCCGGCCCCGAAGCCGGCGACGATCAACAGCACCAGCCCGCCGACTTCCACCAAGGTCATGGCGGCCGCGAAGCCCACGGATTGCCTTACGCCGCCAGCCGCGATGGCGCCCATCACGAGCACGACCCCTGCCGTGAGCAGTGCTTCGGGAAGTGGAATGAAGACCGCGAGGTAGCCGGCGCTGCCCACGCTTATCGCCGCGGCTGAGACGACGGCGATCGCGACCACGAGCAGACCGACGATGGTCGCAACGAGATCCGATCGAAACCCCTGCCGTGCATAGGCCGCCTCACCCGCTGCAACGGGAAGCCGGCCTGCGAGCTCGGCAAAAGATGCCGCCGAGAGCGCCATGAGAACGGCGGCGGCGGCAAACGCCAGCGGCGCGTGCATGCCTGCCCGTGCCGCGGCCTCGCCGACCAGGACATAGATGCCGGCGCCGATGGTCACACCGAGCCCGTACAAGGTGGCGTACGTGAGCGACAAGGTCCGGGCCAGCGTCGGCGCGGCCGGGCCTGGTGCTCGAGATTGCTGCGTCTCTTTCATCCCTTTTCCCTGGTCCCCCAATTTCTCGCCGCCTGGCGAGCGATTCAGACACATAGCGCAGCATCGGGCTTTGGCGCCCGGCGCTCCGCCTTTCGGCAACACGGCGGCCGCGCCTCGCCGCGAGATCGTTCAAGCGCGATCGTTCGCCGCCGACACGCGTCGTTGCGGGCGCGCCGCCTTCATTTTGCCGGTAATTTGCCGACGTTTGCACGACAGCGGGGATCCAGCATCGGCAGGCAGCATGTCAAGGGGCACCCATGAGAGCCTCCGCCCGGCATTCGACCGCAGACTATCCCGACTACGGTTCCTTCGAGGCTGACGACCGCTACGCGAGCTGGGAGCTGGCGCCGGCGGAGCGCGTGTGTCCTCCCACCTATGGCGGCAGCGGCAGGGCCAGACTGCGGGGCGGGTTCCTGCTGCTGTTTGCAGTCGGTTGTGGCTGGCTCCTGCTTCCGCGTGAGCAGTCCTACTGGCGGCAGTGGCTGCCCGCCGGCGTGATGTCTTCGCTGTCGGGGGATGGCGGGCGTGGGCCCGCCGCCCCCGAGTCGATCGAGCGGGCCATGGCAGCCAAGGGCAAGCCCGTAGCGCAAGCAGCCCCGTTCGGCACACACTCGCGCCCCGAGCCGGTCGAACCCGGCGCATCCGCGACGGCCGCAGCAAGAGCGCCAGACCGGATCGAGGCGAATCTGCATTGGCCTCGATCAGACGTGCCACGATCCGACGAAAAGCTCGAGGCAGACGGAGAGCAGCGAGCCCCGGTTGCGATCGACGCCGCCGCAGCGCCGGAATCGACTGCAGCCGCACCGTTACCGCCGGCAGAACCGGAACCGGCCGATCCCTATCAGATGCGTGCGGCCGCAGTCGGTCTTCACCCCGGCCTGTCGCGGGTCTTGCTGGAGCGGCTAACGCCAACGGACTATCGCAACGCCGGCGTTGCCGTCAAAACCGCGCTGGCCGACACGCCGGACGACGCCGTTTTCGTCTGGCCGCGTCAGCGCAAGCCCGAGCTCGCGCTCTTCAGGGTACGCTTCGTCGCCGGCGCCCCGTCCGGTTGCCGGCGCTATGTCGTGACAGTCGTCAAGGACGGCTGGTCGACGACGGCACTGCCCATGGAGAACTGCGAGCCGCGGGCGGCCTCGAGCAGGGCCTCGACTGGCGCCGCCGACCGCTCGCTCGTGGGCGCCGCCGGCAGCAGATGATCGTCCGTTGGACATCGAACCTACGCCCCCAACCCCTCCCGCAAACGGGAACCCTTATCTGCGGAGTGATGGTTCGCACCACCCGACTACCCCTCATCCTGACCCGCTCCCCCCACTAGCCGCCCCGCCGTTTTCGCTCGGCCTCGTCCCAGGCTGTGAGGGCCTGGAAATCGGGGACGAAGCCCAGTCCCTTTTGCGCGTCGGACGAGATCACCGACTGCGAGGTGACGACGTCGACCAGTGCCGGCGCGTTCGCGAGCGCTCTCTCGAGTGCCGCCCGCAGGTCCGCCGGCCGCTCCACGCGCTCTCCGTGCGCTCCCAGCGCACGCGCGAGGGCCGCATAATCCGAATGGCGCAGCGTGGTGCCGACGACCCGGCCGCCGTAGTTCATCTCCTGGTCGAGGCGCTCGATGTTCCAGGCCGCGTTGTTGGAGACGACGAAGACCACCCTGGCGCCGTGCCGGACGGCCGTGTCGATCTCCATCGCGTTGATGCCGAATGCGCCGTCGCCGTTGACGGAGATGGTTTGCCGGCCGGGCATCGCCAGGGCGGCGGCGATGGCGAAGGGGACGCCGACGCCGAGGCAGCCGAAAGCGCCCGCATCCATGTAGGTCCGGGCCTGCAGGCCGGTGCGCGCGAAGCTCAAGAGATCGCCGCCGTCCGCCACCCCGATGTAGTCGGCATCGGCGACCTCGGCGATGGCATCGAATATCGCCCGTGGATGGACCTTGCCGTCGCTGCCCGTCGCCTCACGGCCGCTCTCGGTCGCGCCCCTGGCCGTTCGCTCGCGATGGCGCTGGCGCAGCCGGTCCGCCCAGGCCGTGTCGATGCCGGGCGCGCGGTTGCCGGCCGCCTGCAGCATCGCCTCGAGCGCGAGGTGCGGCGAGGCCAGCAGCTCGGGCTGACCTCGCCGGTTGTCGATCAGCTCCCCGGGGCTGTCCGAGACGCGGATGAAGCGCGCGTGGGGAAACACCGCCGGCGATCCATAGCCCACCTGATAGTCGAGCTTGCGGCCGACCAGCAGCACCACGTCCGCATCGGTCATCGCCGTGGCGCGCACCGCCGCCGCAGTCGAGGGATGACCGGGCGGCACCAGGCCGCGGCTCTCCTGGGTGTCGAGATAGAGGGCTCCGGTGGCGTCGAGGAACCGAGCCAGCGCTGCGCCAGCCTGTCTCGCGCCCCGGCCGGTGACGACCAGCGGCCGCTTCGCCGACCAGAGGACATCGACGGCCTCGGCCACGGCCGCCGGGTCGGGCGGCATGAGGCGGGCGGGCCTTGGTTGCATCCACTCATCGAGCACGAGCTGCGGCAGGACCGGCGTGCGCAAAACGTCCGTCGGGAACTCGATGTAGACCGGGCCCGGATCGCCCGCATAGCCGGTTGCGCAGGCGGCGGCCTCGTCCAGCTCGCGGACGACCTGCTCGGCGACGCGGGCGGTGCGCGCGTAGCGGGTGACCGGTCTCAGAATATCGACGTGAGGGATGTCCTGCAGCGGCCCCATGTTGGCCTGCGGCCGCGAGGTGCAGCCGCCGATCAGCAACACCGGCGCGCGAGCCAGCGACGCGTTGGCCATCGCCGTCACCGTGTTGGTGACGCCAGGGCCCGCGGTCACCATGGCGACGCCGAGCTGGTCCGTGAGCTCGGCATGCGCGTGCGCCATGTGCACCGCTGCGCCCTCGTCCCGCACGTCGATGATGCGGATGCCGAGCCGCGCGACGTGATCCCAGATGGGCTGGATGTGGCCGCCCTGCAGCCCGAAGATGCGGTCGATCCCCCGCGCCTTCAGGAAGCGTGCGATCCACGCCGCGCACGCGCGCTCGTCGGCGTTCAGGTCTTGCAGCACCGCGGATCCTCGGTTCATGTGCGCCCTCGCAGCTTCAGTTGTTCTGGCCGCCCGCATCGTGCTGCGAGCGCAGCACCCGATGCAGGATCTTGCCGGTGGCGGTCCTCGGCATCTCGTCCTCGCGGATGAAGGAGACCGATCGCGGACGTTTGTGGCCCGCCACGCGGTCCTTGCACCAGCCGAGGATTTCCTCCTGCGTCGGCGCCTCGCCGTCTCTGGGGATGATCACCGCGTGCACACGCTCGCCCCACTTGGCGTCGGCGACGCCGATCACCGCGACGTCCTTCACCTTCGGATGGCCTCCCAGCACGGCCTCGACCTCGGAGGGATAGACGTTCTCGCCGCCGGAGATGATCATGTTGCTCTTGCGGTCGACGAGATAGATGAAGCCGTCCTCGTCGCGGCGGGCGAGGTCGCCGACGGTGCAGTAGCCGCCGCGGAACGCTTCCCTGGTCTTCTCCGGCAGCCCCCAGTAGCCGTCGAAGGTGTATGCGTTGCTGGAGTAGAGCTCGCCCGGCTGGCCGTCCGGCACATCGTTGCCGTCCGCATCGAGAAGGCGCACCGGGCGCGACCCGACACACTCGCGCCCGACCGAGCCCAGCTTCGACAACTGGTCCTCGGGGTGCAGCATCGTCACCCAGCCGGCTTCGGTCGAGCCGTAGAGCTCGAACAGGCCCGAGTTCCTGAAATGCTCCATGATCGCCAGCTTGGTGTCGCGGCGGGCGGGCGCCGAGGAGATCATCAGCTTGGTGACGGCATCGACGTCATAGCGGCTGCGGACGCCGGCGGGCAGGCCGAGCATCATGATGTAGTGCGTCGGCACCAGCGAGGTGAACGTCGCGCCGCCTGCGGCCAGCGTGCGCAGGAGATGCTCGGGATCGAAGCTCTTCCTGCTGTAGACGGTGCAGGCGGCGCCGCAATACGTGAACGCGCCGAAGAAGAACAGCGAGTTGGCGTGGCACATGGGCATGACGAGCATCGCGGCGTCGCCGCGGCCCAGCCCCAGCTCGATCTCCGTGGCCATGGAGAGCAGGGCGCTGCCGCGGTGGCTGCGGATCGCGCCCTTGGGCTTGCCCGTCGTGCCCGACGTGTACATCAGCGTCCAGGGGTCGCCAGGGTCGACGGCGGCCGGCGCGCCGGCCTCGCTCGCAGTCGCGATCAGGTCCTCGTAGCTCCTGTATCCCGCATGGCGGCGCTCGCCGCCGAAGGCGATGTAGTTGCTCTGTGGGCAGGGCAGATCGGCGCGCACGGACTCGACCCGCCCCAGCAGCTCGTCCTGGACGATGAACGCCCGTGCTTCGCAGCTCGCGGCGATGAAGCCGATCTCCGTGCCGACCAGACGGAAGTTGATCGGCACCGCGACGAGGCCCGCGATCGCCGTTGCCGCGTAGATCTCGAGCCACTCCACGCAATTGTAGGCGAGCACGCAGACACGATCGCCTTTTGCGAGGCCGATACCGCGCAAGGCGTTCGCCAGGCGGCACGCGCGCTGGTGCCATTGACGGAAGGTCATCGCCCGCTCGAGGTCGCGAGCGCCGACCCTGTCGGGGTAGAAGCGCGCGTATGCGCCGAGCGCGTCGCCGATGCTGGCAAGCTGGCTCACGTCGGATTTCCTCATCCCGCAGGGGCTGCCGAGCTCCGGGCAATCCATCGCCACTCTATCCGACGACCGCGACCGGCGCGTCATTTGCCCATACAGGGGAGGATGACCTCGCCCAGACGCCGCCGGTTCAGCCTCTCACGGTCGGCCGGACCGGCAACGATGATGTCGAACCGAGACAGCCCGAGCGCCCGCTCGCGCTCACCCCGGCAGGTCAGCTCCGTGGGGCGCGGCGACAGCGATGTGAGAGGCGGCGAGGGCGTCGTGGACGGCGGTGCGGTCGCCGCACCTGGCCCTGCCGGGCGCGGGCCGACCTTCGGTAGCTCCAGCGGCGATCCCGATGGTCCAGGGGCGAGCCTGGGCTGCCAGCCTCCCCGGCCCTGCGGAAGCGGCGCATAGATCAGGACTCCCTCCTCGAAGCCCGGTCCTCCGGCACCCTTGAGCTGCCCTTGCCGCACCAGCTCTGCGGCGAGGCTGCCGAGCTCCCGCTGCCCGAGAGACTCGATGACCGGCCGAGCCAGCCCGGTCGGGCTCTTTCCGGGGATACCCTGCGGGGCGGGAAGCAACTTCGGCATACCGCCAGGCCCTTGCTTGCCCTCGATTCCGCCCGATTGGCCTTTGTCCTCGGCCTTGCCGGGGTCGGACGGCTTCTTCTCGGCCGCGAGGGCGTGGTTCCAGGCGGATGTCAGCGAGTTGTCGACGATGAGCTCGCCACTGCGCCCGAACACATAGCAGGTGAAGGCGACGCCCACGTTGCGCAGGCAATAGCGCGCAACCAGCCGGAGGAGGCCACTCGCCTCGGCGGCGGGTGCGCCGGCGACGAGCACTGCCGACACGCAAGCAATGCCGAAAGTCCGCCCTTTCACGAGCGCCTCCCGACGCGAAACGGGACGAGGTCGCGCGATTATGCGCCGTCTGGATCATAGTTTGCAACGGGGCGCGAGCGAAGCTCCGGACCGGGACCATGAGCCGACTTTCGCGAGGACGGCCGCGGCGCTCCGGCACTCGTCGGCGCCCCCGCGCGCTCCCGCTCTAGCAGGCCGCTGAAAAACCCGCCATCCGGGGCTGACTTTGCCTCGCGAACA
>JAHDXT010000079.1 GCA_023384095.1 Hyphomicrobiaceae bacterium | reverse complement strand
CACTCCAAGTTCACGTACCGCCTGGATAGGAACTTCTGAATCGGGACACTAGCCCCGCGTATCCACAACGCTGATGAGGACTTTGGCAATGGGCTTTTTGCCCCAGACCTGATCGACCGCCGCCCTGACCGCGCGCCGTACCGCGTCGCGCACGAGCTCCACGTCCCGCCGCCTCGCGCCCGGGATGCTGCGCAGCGTGCCGTCGACCGCAGTCAGGACCACGTCGGCCATGGGTATGCCGTCCGCCGTCTCGGCCGGCACGCCTTCGATCGCAATCTCCGGCTCCCCCAGCACCTCGCCGCGGGCGCTCATGGCGATCGCTATCGCGATCATGCCGGCGAACGACAGCCGGCGGCGGTCCCGCACCGGCCCGTCGGCCGGCACCACGAGCCGCCCGTCGCGGTAGATGCGGCCGACCGGCGCATCGTCGACGATCGCCACGGGGTCCGGCGCAAGCCGGATGATCTCGCCGTTCCGGAGGGCGTGGACGTCGAGGACGCCCGCCGCCCTGGCGAGCCAGGCGTGCTCCTTGAGATGCCGCGCCTCGCCGTGCATCGGGATGGCGACCGCCGGCTTCAGCCAGCCGTACATCTCCTTCAGCTCCTCCCGGCGCGGGTGCCCCGTGACGTGCACCAGCGCGTCGGCGTCCGTGATGATGTCGACGCCGAGCAGGGCCAGGTTGTTCTGCACCCGCGTCACCGACTTCTCGTTTCCGGGGATGGTGCGCGAGGAGAAGATGACGAGATCGCCTTGCCCGAGCCGGATGTCCGGATGCGCGCCCTCGCCGATCCGGGCCATCGCGGCGCGTGACTCGCCCTGGCTGCCGGTGCACAGCATCAGCACCTCGTCGGGCTCGAGATACCCGAACTGCTCCTGATCGAGGTACCGGAAGTCATCCGGCAGATAGCCGGTGTCGATCGCCACCTGGATCACCCGGTGCATCGCGCGCCCGGCGACGACGAGGTGGCGGCGCGTCGCCCTGGCCGCGTCCGCGATGGCGCGGATGCGGGCGACATTGGAAGCGAATGTCGTCACCGCCACCCGCCGTCTGGCGCCGGCGATGATGCGCGTCAGAGACTCCGCGACCTCGGTTTCCGACGGCGAGCGGCCCTCGCGGAAGGCGTTGGTGGAATCGCAGATGAGCGCCCGCACGCCCTCGCCGGCGAAGCCGCGGATCTTGGCCTCGTCCGTCGGGTCGCCGACCAGCGGCGTGCGGTCGAGCTTCCAGTCGGTCGTGTGGAACACGATCCCGTGCGGCGTGCGGATGGCGACGCCCGACGGCTCGGGGATGGAATGCGCCATCGTCACGAGCTCGATGTCGAACGGCCCGACCTTGAAGCGGGAGCCGAGCTCGACGACCGTGATCGGGATCTTCAGCTTGCCGCCGTTCTCGGCGAGCTTGGAGCGCAGCATTCCGGCGGTGAACGGCGTCGCGTAGAGGGGCGCGCGCAGCCGATGCCAAAGGTCGATGACGGCGCCGTAATGGTCCTCGTGCGCATGGGTCAGGATGATGCCGGCGAGCGCGCCGCGGTCCTCCTCGATGAAGCGCAGGTCCGGCAGCACGACGTCGACGCCGGGCTCGCTCTCGCCCGGGAAGGTCAAGCCGAGATCGACCATCAGCCAGCGCCGGGCGTGCTCGGGCCCCAACCCGTAGAGGTAGACGTTGAGCCCGATCTCGCCGAGCCCGCCGAGGCCCAAGAAGACGACCTCGTCCTCGGCCGACCTGTCCCGGGAGCCTGCCTGCCTCGCCGCCATGATCTCAACCTCTCGCGCCCGCCGCCGCACCAAGCGTAACATCGCCGTAGGTGAAACGGCGCTCGGCTCCGCTCAGATCACGTAGAACGAGCGCTCCCTCCGCGTCGATCCCGAGAAAGGTCCCCTCCACAAGCTCACGCCCGGTATTGACGTGAACCGGCTCGCCAGGCGCCCCTGCTCGCGACAACCACGCCTCGCGCACGAGCTGGAACCCCGAGCTGTCGTCCCAGCGGCCGAGCCAATCGTCGATGGCGGCGGCGAGCGAGCCCAGCATGCCTGCGGGCGTCGTGCGGCAGCCGTGCGCGGCGAGGTGCGTCACCGCGCGGCCGAGATTGGCGGGATGGCCGGCCAGGTTGATGCCGACCCCGATGATCGCGACCAGGCTCGACCCCCCCGGCCCCGTGGTGCTTTCCGGCAGGATGCCGGCGAGCTTGGCCCCGCCGATGAGGACGTCGTTCGGCCACTTGAGGCGCAGCCCCGGCAGCTCCGTTCCAGCGCTAGCGGCAACGGCGCGGATGGCGTCGTGGGCGGCGACGCCGGCCAGCAGCGAGAGCTGGTGGATGGCGTGCGGCGGGCAATCCGTTCGGATCAGCAGGCTGGCGTAGAGATTGCCGGGCACGGAGGTCCAGGTCCGGCCCGACCGTCCGCGTCCCAGCGCCTGCGTGGCGGCCTGGATCCACAGCGGCCCCGTTTCGCCTGCCGCCGCCAGCCGCATCGCCTCGGCATTGGTCGAGTCGGTCTCGCCGAGGGCGAGGAGCCGGTAGCCCGGGGGAAGCGCTGGCGCCGCGTGTGGCATCCGGCTCCCGTCAGTATCGGAAGGCGCGGGCCGCCGCTTCCGCCGCGTTGACGAGCGGCGTCGGCAGGTAAGGCACGATGAAGACGAACAGCACGATGGCCGTGGTCAGCGCCATCACGAAACCCGCCTTGGCGCGTATCGGCAGAAAGCTGTCCTTCGGCTCGTCGAAGAACATGACCTTGACGATGTACAGGTAGTAGTAGGAGGCGACGACGCTCGCCAGCACGCCGATGACCGCCAGCGTGTAGAGCCCGGAGTTGATGGCCGCCAGGAACACGTAGAACTTGGCGAAAAACCCGGCGAACGGCGGGATTCCGGCCAGCGAGAACATCAGCGCGCCGAACACGAACGCCATCGGCAGATTATGCTGGGCGAGCCCCGCCAGCTCGCCGATATCCTCCGTCGGGCCGTCGGAGCGGCGCATGGACAGGATGCACGCGAACGCGCCGAGCGTCATGACGAGGTAGATCGCCATGTAGAGAATGACGCCCTGCGTGCCCTCCTGAGAGGCGGCCGCCAGCCCGATCAGAGCGAACCCGACGTGCCCGATCGAGGAATAGGCCATCAGCCGCTTGATGTTGCGTTGCCCGATGGCCGCGAACGAGCCGAGCAGCATCGAGGCGATGGCGAGGAAGACGATGATCTGCTGCCATTGCGGCGTCATGCCGGGGAACGCCGTCAGCATCAGCCGGACCAGCAGGGCCATCGCCGCGACCTTGGTGGCGGAGGCAAAGAAGGCCACCACGGGCGTCGGCGCGCCTTCGTAGACGTCGGGCGTCCACATGTGGAACGGCACGGCCGAGATCTTGAACGCGATGCCGACCAGCACGAACACCAGGCCGAAGATCAGCCCGATGTTTCCGCCCGCCGCGGCGCCGGTGGCGACGTTGGCGATCGTCTGGAAGCTGGTGGAGCCGGTGAACCCGTAGACCAGCGAGGCGCCGTAGAGCAGCATGCCCGAGGCAAGGGCGCCGAGCACGAAGTACTTGAGGCCCGCCTCGCTCGAGCGGAGCTGGTCGCGGCGGTAGGAGGCCAGCACGTAGGCGGCCAGGCTCTGCATCTCGAGCCCGAGATAGAGCGCGATGAGATCGCCGGCCGAGATCATGACCAGCATGCCGGTCGCCGACAGCAGGATGAGCACCGGATATTCGAACCGCATCTGGCGGATGTCGGAGAGGTCGTCGAAAGCGATGAGCAGCGCGACGGCCGATCCGGCGAGCACCAGCAGCTTCATCAGCCGGGCGAAGCTGTCGACCACGAAGGCGCCTTCGAACATGACAGCCACGCCCGCGGGCTGCAGAACCACCAAGGCGCCGGCCAGCGCCAGCACGACGATGGCGAGCCAGCCCACTGTCCGGCCGTCGGCGTCCGTCTCGGGCCGGAACACGCCGTAGAGCAAGAGCAGCATCGATCCGATGGCGAGCGCGAGCTCGGGGAGCAGCGGGCCCAGGCTCTGCAGTTGGCTCATGTGATCCTCTCCCTGCCCGCTACTGGGCGAGCGCGGTGGCGGTCCTGATCGCGGCCTCGTAGTTCTGGACGAGCCTCCTCACCGAGGCGGCGGTGACGTCGAGGATCGGGGCCGGGAAGAAGCCGAACAGGATGGTGAGAAAGACGAGCGGCGCCAGCACGACGACCTCGCGCGGGCTCATGTCCCTGATCGCCCGCAGGTTCGGTCTCTCGATCACCCCGAAGATCACCCGCCGGTAGAGATAGAGCATGTAGGCCGCCGACAGGATGATGCCCGTCGTCGCCAGGAAGGCCACCCAGGTGTTGACCTTGAACGCGGCGATCAGCGTCAGGAACTCGCCGACGAAGCCGCTGGTCCCCGGCAGACCGACGTTGGCCATGGTGAACACCATGACGCAGAAGGCATAGATCGGCATGCGGTTGACCAGGCCACCGTAGGCGTCGATCTGGCGGGTGTGCATGCGGTCGTAGATGACGCCGACGCACAGGAACAGCGCCGCCGAGACGATGCCGTGAGAGATCATCTGGAAGATCGCACCGTCGACGCCCTGGGTGGTGAAGGTGAAGATGCCCATGGTCACGAAGCCCATGTGGGCGACCGAGGAATAGGCGATCAGCTTCTTCATGTCCTCCTGGGCCAGCGCCACGAGCGAGGTATAGACGATGGCCACGACCGACAGCGCGAAGACGAGCGGCGCCAGCTCCTGGCTGGCGAGCGGGAACATCGGCACCGAGAAGCGCAGGAAGCCGTAGCCGCCCATCTTCAGCAGGATGGCGGCCAGCAGCACGGAACCGGCCGTCGGCGCCTCGACGTGAGCGTCGGGCAGCCAGGTGTGCACCGGCCACATCGGCAGCTTGACCGCGAAGGAGGCGAAGAAAGCGAGCCACAGCCACCATTGCATTCCGGGCGGGAAGGTCGTGCCGAGCAGCGTGACGATGTTGGTCGTGCCCGCGTGCCAGTACATGGCCATCATGGCGAGCAGCATCAGCAGCGAGCCGAGCAGCGTGTAGAGGAAGAACTTGAAGCTGGCGTAGACGCGCCGCGGCCCGCCCCACACGCCGATGATGAGGAACATCGGGATGAGGCCGGCCTCGAAGAACAGGTAGAACAGAACCAGATCGAGCGCGCAGAAGACGCCGATCATCAGCGTCTCGAGCACCAGGAACGCGATCATGTACTCCTTGACGCGGGTCTCGATGCTCTCCCAGCTCGCCAGGATGCAGAGCGGCATCAGGAAGGTCGTCAGGATGACGAACAGCATGGAGATGCCGTCGACACCCATCCTGTAGGCGATGGGGCCGAGCCAGGGCCGCTCCTCGACGAACTGGAAGTCCGCCGTCGTTGGATCGAAGTTGATCCAGATCAGCAGCGACACGCCGAACGTGACCAGCGTGGTCCACAACGCGATGTAGCGCGCGTTCTGCACCGCGTCGCGCGGCAGGAAGGCGATGAACGCCACGCCGACCAGCGGCAGGAACGTGATCAGCGACAGGATGGGAGCGGTGGCGACGTTCATAGCGGCTGCCCGCCCGTGAACATGAAGACGGTGAGGATGATCGCGACGCCGATCAGCATCGCGAAGGCGTAGTGATAGAGGTAGCCGGTCTGCAGCCGCACCACGCGCCCTGTCGCGTCGAGCACCCTGGCCGCCACGCCGTCTGGCCCGATGCCGTCGATCAGCCGGCCATCGCCCGTCTTCCAGAACGCGCGCCCGATCCGGAACATCGGCCTGACGAGCAGGCGGTCGTAGAGCGCGTCGAAGTACCAGGCGTTGAGCAGGAAGAGATAGACCGGACGGAACGCCCGCGCGGTCGCCGCCGGCAGCCAGGTCGCCGACATGTAGTAGAGCCACGCCACGCCGAGGCCGAGCAGCATGGCGATGGTGGCCGACCAGGCGACCCACAGCGGCACGTGGTGCGCCTCCTCGAGGATCACGTTGCCGGGCGCCGTGAACAGCGACCTGCCCCAGAACACCGCCTGGCCGCCGCCGATGAAGTAGTGCTGGAACGCGAAACCCGCGGCCACGGAGCCCACCGCCAGCAGCGCCAGCGGGACCAGCATCGTCGGCGGGCTCTCGTGCGGCTCGTGATCGTGCCCATGCTCCAGGTCCGGCTCGCTGCCGACGACGCCGGGGCTGTGGCCCGTGATGCCCCAGCGCGGCGCGCCGTGGAAGGTGAGGAACATGAGCCGCCAGGAGTAGAAGGACGTCATCAGCGCCGCTGCAACCAGCAGCCAGAAAGCGTAGTTGCCGGGCGTGTGGGCGGCCCAGGACGCCTCGATGATCGCATCCTTGGAGTGGAAGCCGGCAAAGCCGATGAGATGCGGGATGCCGGCCCCGGTGAGCGACAGCGTGCCGATCAGCATCATCGCCCAGGTGAAGCGGATGCGCGGCGCCAGCCCGCCCATGCTGCGCATGTCCTGCTCGTGGTGCATGGCATGGATGACCGACCCGGCGCCGAGGAACAGCAGCGCCTTGAAGAAGCCATGCGTGAACAGGTGGAAGATACCCGCCGAGTAGGCGCCGATGCCGCAGGCCACGAACATGTAGCCGAGCTGCGAGCAGGTCGAGTAGGCGATCACCCGCTTGATGTCGTTCTGGACGAGGCCGACGGTCGCCGCGAAGAAGGCGGTGACGGCGCCGATCAGCGTCACGAGTTGCAAGGCGACGGGCGCGAACTCGAACAGCGGCGACATCCGCGCCACCATGAACACGCCGGCCGTCACCATGGTCGCGGCGTGGATCAGCGCCGAGACCGGCGTCGGGCCCTCCATGGCGTCGGGGAGCCAGGTGTGCAGCAGGAACTGCGCCGACTTGCCCATGGCGCCGACGAACAGCAGCAGGCAGAGCACCGTCAGGATGTCGACCTCGGACCCGAGGAACAGCATCGACTTGCCGGCGAACGCGGGTGCCGCCGTGAAGACCGCGTCGAGCTGCATCGACTGGAACACGTAGAAGATGCCGAATATGCCGAGCGCAAAGCCGAAGTCGCCCACCCGGTTGACGACGAACGCCTTGATGGCGGCCGCGTTGGCGGACGGGCGCGTGTACCAGAAGCCGATCAGCAGGTAGCTGGCGAGGCCGACGCCCTCCCAGCCGAAGAACATCTGCACGAGGTTGTCGGCCGTCACCAGCATCAGCATGGCGAAGGTGAAGAGCGACAGGTAGGAGAAGAACCGCTCGCGGCTGTCGTCCTCGTGCATGTAGCCGATGGAGTAGAGGTGGACGAGGCCGGACACCGTGTTGACGACCACCAGCATCACGGCGGTCAGCGTGTCGATCCTGAGCGCCCAGGCCGCGTCGAGCTCGCCAGAGGTGATCCAGCGGGCGATCGGCACTTTCACCACCGCGCCGCCGAAGCCCGCCTGGACGAAGGCGATCCACGACAGCACCGCCGCGATGCCGACGAAGGCCGTGGTGATGATCTCGGTCGGCCGCGGGCCGATGGCGCGCCCGAAGAAGCCGGCGAGGATGGCGCCGACGAGCGGCAGGAAGACGATGGCCTGGTAGATCATGGAAGCCTGCTCCCGCTCTTTCCGTCAGGCCCTGCGCATGACGGGGAGAGGGTCGGGGTGATGGGCCGCAGCAAGCCGCAGCGCCAGCTTCTGCCCCTCACCCGAACCCACTCCCAGCATTCCGGAAGAGGGGCTGTCTTCACGTTGGAGAGAACCATCCCCGGTGTTCCGCACCAAACGCTTGGCTCCGTCATCCCGGACCAGGGAGCGAAGCGACCGCCGATCCGGGATCCAGCGCGAAAATCGTCCGGAGGACACGAAAGTATCGAGCCTTCGGCAATCCTCATGCTGGGTCCCTGATCTCCTCGCCACTGAAGGGTGGCTCGTCGTCCGGGATGACGGCGGGGTTTCAAGCGTAAGATTCACAAAATCAGCCCTTCATCATGTTGACGTCGTCCACCGCGATCGAGCCGCGGTTGCGGAAGAAGACGACGACGATGGCCAGCCCGATCGCAGCCTCCGCGGCCGCAACCGTCAGCACGAAGAGGGCGAACACCTGTCCGACGAGATCGGCGAGGAAGTAGGAGAACGCCACGAGGTTGATGTTGACCGAGAGCAGCATCAGCTCGATCGACATCAGCATGATGATGACGTTCTTGCGGTTGAGGAAGATGCCGAAGATACCGAGCGTGAACAGGATCGCCGCGACTGTGAGGTAGTGGCCGAGCCCGACAACCGAGAATTCCATGTTGGTGACCCGATCCGATCCTCGAACGCCAGCGCTCAGCCCCGCGTCTCGCCCGACGGCACGATGGCCTGACCGGGCTCGACCTTGACCACCTCGATCGCCATTTCCGGCGTGCGCGCGTTCTGCACCGCGATCGACTGCCGCTTGATGCCCGGCTTGTGGCGCAGCGTCAGGACGATGGCGCCGATCATGGCGATGAGGAGGACGAGGCCGGCCCCCTGGAAGAAGAACACGTAGCGCGTGTAGATCAGGCGCCCGAGCGCCTCGGTGTTGGAGATGCCCGACCCCGCCGTCGGGAACGGGGCGGCGGCCACGCCGGCGACCTCGGGGCTGACGTAGGCGAATCCAAGCACCATCACGAGCTCGACGAGCACGATGCCCCCGACCAGGGATGCGAGCGGCGCATTCGTGATGAAGCCGGCCCTGAGCGCGGCGAAATCGACGTCGAGCATCATGACCACGAAAAGGAACAGCACGGCGACGGCGCCGACGTAGACGATCACCAGCACCATGGCCAGGAACTCGGCGCCGAGCAGGATGAAGAGCCCCGCCGCGTTGAAGAAGGCGAGAATCAGGAACAGCACGGCATGGACCGGGTTCTTCGCCAGGATGACCATGGCGCCCGCGAGCACGCTCAGGATCGCGAAGACATAGAAAAAGAACGCCGACAGGCCCATTTGCTTCCCGTCCGATCCCCCTCGAGCCGCCTCACGAGCGACCGACTCTCTTCCGCCTGTGCCGCCCGAGGCGCGCCAACCGGCTCCGCACGGGCAATTAGCCCAACCGGGGCCATAAACCAAGGGCGAAAAGCCTTTTCCAACGCAACTCGAAGAGCGCGTGCTCACGCGCGCCCCGAGCTCACCGGTACCTGGCGTCGAGCGCGATGTTCTTCGCCAGAACGCGCTCCCAGCGGTCGCCGTTCGCGAGCAGGCGCTCCTTGTCGTAGAGCAGCTCCTCGCGGGTCTCGGTCGAGAACTCGAAGTTCGGGCCCTCCACGATGGCATCGACCGGGCACGCCTCCTGGCAGAGGCCGCAGTAGACGCACTTCACCATGTCGATGTCGTAGCGCGTCGCGCGGCGCGTGCCGTCGTTGCGCCGCGGGCCGGCCTCGATGGTGATGGCGTAGGCCGGGCAGATCGCCTCGCACAGCTTGCAGGCGATGCAGCGCTCCTCGCCGTTCGGATAGCGGCGCAGCGCATGCTCGCCGCGAAACCGCGGGCTCTGCGGTCCCTTCTCGTAAGGGTAGTTGATCGTCGCCTTGGGCGCGAAGAAGTAGCGCATCGAGAGGAAGAAGGCCGTTACGAACTCCGCCAGGAAGCCGGCCCGAATCGCGCGTCCGATTGCTGCCATGATGTAAACACTCCGGCCTTTAAGGCGCGATGCCGCCGTAATGGAGGACGCCGGCGACGACCACGACCATGGCGAGCGACAGCGGCAGGAACACCTTCCAGCCGAGCCGCATGAGCTGATCGTACCGATAACGCGGCACCATCGCCTTCACCATGGAGATCAGAAAGAACACGAACACCAGCTTGAGCAGGAACCAGATGATGCCGGGCACCAGCGTGAACGGCAGCACCTGAATGGGCGCCAGCCAGCCGCCGAGGAACAGGATCGTCGTCAGCGCGCACATGGTGACGATCGCCACGTACTCGCCGAGCATGTAGAGCAGATACGGCGTCGAGCCGTACTCGACCATGTATCCGGCCACCAGCTCCGATTCCGCTTCGGGCAGGTCGAACGGCGGGCGGTTTGTCTCGGCCAGCGCCGAGATGAAGAACACCACGAACATCGGGAACAGCACCAGCCAGTTCCAGTCGAAGAGCGTGTTGGGCAGCCCGACTGCGGTGCCGATCCCGGTGCGCTGGGCGTTGACGATGTCCGTCATGTTGAGCGACCCGACCAGTAGCAGCACGGTGATGATCACGAACCCGATCGACACCTCGTAGGAGATCATCTGCGCCGCCGACCGCAGAGAGCCCATGAACGGGTACTTCGAGTTCGATGCCCAGCCGCCCATGATGATGCCGTAGACGCCGAGCGAGGAGATGGCGAGGATGTACAGGATGCCGACGTTGAGGTCGGAGACGACCCAGCGGCCGAAGCCGTCCTCGTTGAGCGGGATGACGGCCCAGGCGGCGAGCGCGAACGTGGCGGTGGCGAGCGGCGCCAGCAGGAACACGGCCCGCTCGGCGCCGGCCGGTATCACCGGCTCCTTGAGCACGAACTTGAGCAGATCTGCGAAAGACTGGAGCAGGCCGAACGGACCGACCACGTTTGGGCCGCGCCGCATCTGCACGGCCGCCCATATCTTGCGGTCCATCAGCAGCAGGAATGCGATCGCAACGAGCAGGCCAACCAGCAGCACCAGGCTCTGCACCACCATGATCGCCAGCGGCCAGCCGTAACCCCACCAGATCTCCAACGCCGTCATCGCCGCCGTCCTATTCCGCCGCCTCGGCCCCGCGCCCGGCCCTCGCAGCAGCCGTGAGGAGGCTCAGCTCCGCCATGACGGCGGAGGCGCGGGCGATCGGGTTGGTGAGGTAGAAATCCTTGATGATCGACGTGAACGTGGCGCTGCCTGCCACGCCGCCGCGGCGCGCCAGGGCCTCCACGGCCTCGCGGCCCTCGTTCTTCACGCTGCCGATGCGGGCGAGGGCCGGCGCCTCCCGATACATGGCCGCGCGCAGCGCAGCGAGGTCGTCGTAGGGCAGCACGTGGCCGACCAGCGGCGACAGCGCACGCAGGATCGTCCAGTCCTCCTTGGCCTCGCCCGGCGCGAAGGCGGCGCGAGCCGCCGTCTGGGCGCGTCCCTCGAGATTGACATAGGTGCCGTTCTTCTCGGTGTAGGCCGCGGCCGGCAGGATCAGGTCCGCCTGGTGGGCGCCGGCATCGCCGTGGGTGCCCTGATAGATGACGAAGGCCCCGCCCAGTCCTCCCATGTCGATCTCGTCGGCGCCGAGCAGGTAGACGACCTCCATGTCGCCGCTCAGCATCTGCGCGAGCCCGCGGCCGCCCTCGCCCGGCACGAAGCCGAGGTCGAGGCCGGCGACGCGCGCCGCCGCACAGTGCAACACGTTGAAGGCGCTCCACTCCGGCGCCTTGTTCTCCGTGGCGGCGAGTGCAATCCGCGCCGCCAGGCTCAGCACCGCCGCGCCGTCCGGCCTTGCGATGGCGCCGATGCCTGCGATCACCATCGGCCGCCGCGCCTCGCACAGCACCTTCATGAAGGGATGGCGATCCTCCGCGACCTCAGCCAGCGTCTGCGGGCCCGCGCCGAGGTGGTCGAAAGGATAGGTCAGGTCGGTGTGCTCCCCGATCAGTCCGACACTGAGGCCGCCGCGGCGCCAGCGCTTCAGGATGCGCGCGTTGAGAACGGCCGCCTCGATGCGCGGGTTGGAGCCGACGATCAGCAGGGCGTCGGCCTGCTCGATGCCGCTGATCGTCGAGTTGAAGATGTAGCTGCCGCGCCCGAGCCCGGGGTCGAGGCGCTCGCCATACTGGCGGCAGTCGAGATTGGCGACGCCCAGGCGGCGCATCAGGTCCTTCAGCGCGAACATCTCCTCGGCCGCGGCCAGATCGCCGGCGATGGCGCCGACCCGGTCCGGGGCGGCCGCCTTCAGCCTATCGGCGGCGATCTGCAGCGCCTCCTCCCAGGCGACCGCCACGAGACGACCGTCCTTGCGCGCGTACGGCCGATCGAGCCGCTGCGTGCGCAGGCCGTCGGCCATGTGCCGCGTCTTGTCCGAGATCCACTCCTCGTTCACGTCGTCGTTGTTGCGCGGCAAGATCCGCATCACCTCGCGGCCCCGCGCGTCGACCCGGATCGCGGAGCCCAGCGCGTCCATTGCGTCGACCGATTCGGTCTTGCGCATCTCCCAGGGGCGCGCCGTATGCGACCATGGCCGGTGGTTGAGCGCGCCGACCGGGCACAGATCGTTGACGTTGGCCGACAGCTCGGACAGGATCCCCTTCTGGAGATACGTAGTGATCTCCATGTCCTCGCCGCGCCCGATGGCGCCGAGCTCCTCGACGCCGGCCACCTCCGTCATGAAGCGGATGCAGCGCGTGCAGTGGATGCAGCGGTTCATGTACGTGCGGATCAGCGGCCCGATGTTCTTCTCCTCGACGGCGCGCTTGTTCTCCTGGAACCGCGAGCCGCCGAGCCCGAACGCCATTGTCTGATCCTGCAGGTCGCACTCGCCGCCCTGGTCGCAGATCGGGCAGTCGAGCGGGTGGTTGATGAGCAGGAACT
>JAHDXT010000008.1 GCA_023384095.1 Hyphomicrobiaceae bacterium | reverse complement strand
GCCTCGCCGGATTTGCGCTTGCGATGGGAACGCGAGATGTGTGAATCCCGTAGCCGCAAGGGGGAGGGGAGATTGTAGTCCGTCAGACGTCCTCCGGCGGCGGCGAGGCCATGGCCGTGGCGCCGGTGAGGGCGGTCGCCACGCCGGGCACCAGCAGCATGACGACGAGCAGCGCCGCCGCCGAGGCCCTCGGCAGAAACGGCCAGAGCGCCAGCATCGACAGGGCCCCGAGCAACCTGACGCAGGCTCCGGCCAAGTGCGCCAGGACGCAGCGACGCATCGCCGCGATGCTCCGGACCCGGAGCACGAGGGCGGTGAGGACGAATCCCGCCGCTGCGGTCAACTGCAGACCGGCAGCCATCCTGAACGCGAGCTGCGGGCGTGCCCGCCCATCGCTGCCCGATGCGAGATCGGCTGCGGCCCCGAATGCGGCGATGCCCAGCAGCAGGCAAGCAAGTGGATAAAGTGCGCTGCGATACATGGACCGGCGCGCGGCCAGCATCATCGCCGCGCAGACGAGCAGGATGGCCGAGGCCGTTCCCGCGCCCGGCTGGCTCGACGCCACCTCGAGCGTGCAAGCGGGCGCGGGCAGCCATCCTGGCGGGCAGGTCATCCCCGGCACCCGGGAGCTGCCGATGAAGGCCAGGGCTTTCGCCTCGAGCGCCAGCAGCGCCGCCGCGACTATCGACGCGGCCGCCGTGAACAGTGCGACGCGCGCCTGCAAGCCTGGACCGGCGCAATGGGTAGGACGGACGCGCGCTATGGCGAGCACGTGGCTGCCCTCGATCCTGGCAGACCACCGCAGAAGCAGGGCCAGAGACGAGAGATAGGCTGCGCCGAGAACGGCTGCGGTAAGCAGTCCGGAGCCGGTCATATGCCGCGCCCGACCCTTGCCGGTCACGCCGGCCGGTAGCGGCGGGTCTTGTCCCACCCGGGCGACCGTCCGCAGATACGGTCGCGCAACAGCAGCGCCACCGCCGCCGCCGATGCCAGCAGCGAAAGGCTCGACGAGGCGAACAGCAGCGGCAGCACGCGCACCACATGCTGCTGCCGGTCGATGACGGCCGCCGTCATGATCTGCGCATATGGGGCGAGCACCGCGACCGCCAGCAGTGGCTCGAGAGCCGGCCAGGCCTCGGGAAGGAGACCCGGGCCGCTGCCGTAGGCCAGGACCAGGATTGCCGCCAGCGTGCTCAGCAGAGCGCAAGCGGGGAACATGTAGAACAGCAGGATGAGCGCGCCATCCAGTTTCTGCATGGCCCTGAGCCGGCGCGAGAGGAGCACGGCCGCCCAGTAGCTCAGCAGGCACTCGTTGTGGCCGTATGCCCAGCGGCGGACCTGCCGGAACCTGCTCACGCAATCCTCGGGCACCTCCTCGTAGCAGCAGGCATGGCCGAGAAAGGCGATGCGCCAGCCGCCCAGCGCCAGCCGGAACGTCAGATCGGTATCCTCCGCCAGGTGTCCCTCCCGCCAGCCTCCGACGCTCTCGAGCGCCGCGCGCCGGATGCCGCCCACGGTGCCGCCGAACTGGGGCAGGAGCCGCCACAACGCCCGGCCGGTCTGGTCGACGCCATAGCCGGCACGGCGCTCCAGATCGAGCAGCCGGGTCAGGAGATTGACGTCGCTGTTCGAGGGCACGACACGCCCCATCGTCGCGCCTACGCCCGGGTCGGCGAACGGCGCCACCAGCTCCTTCAGCAACCCTGGCGGCGGCAGGTAGTCGGCGTCGAAGAGCACGACGACGTCCGACGTCGTGATAGCCGTGGCCTCGGCGACGGCCGCCGATTTTCCGGGTCGCGCCGCCTGCCCGCGGTGCAGCACCGCAATTCTGGGGTCGCACCCGGTGAAGGCATCTGCGATGGCACCGGTCCGGTCGGTCGATCGGTCGTCGATGACGAGGATGCGGTGCCTGTCCCCCGGATACTCGAGCGCGGCCATCGCGGCGAGGCAGCCCGGCATCACCTGCTCCTCGTTGTGGGCCGGGACGAGGACCGTGACGGTCGGCCAGTCTGTGGGATCGGCGCCGAAATCCGGCACCGGCGCGCGGTCCGAGGACGCCCCGCCGACGGCCACGCGCGAAGCCAGCGCGAGCTGCCGGGCCGCGAGAGCCAGCCCGACGCAGATCGTCGCCAGCACGAACCCTTCCAGGATTGCCATGGTCTCCCCCACGCGGCCCGCCAGGGCGGTTTGCGCCTCTGCGCTAGTCGAGATGGACCTTCAGCCCGACATGGCCGCCGTAGACGTCGTAGGACTCGCGTCCGCTGTATTCGGCCAGCCCGATCAGCTCGATACGGTCGGTCAGAAACAGCGAAGCCGCCGGCCGAATGCTGAAGTAGCGCTCGTCGACGGTGCCGGGCGCGAGCAGCCCGTCATAGGCCGCCCGGCCTCCTTCGACGCTGAGGCCGATCGAGAACCTGCGGCATTCGGCATAGGTCAGCCCGGCGCCGAACGACGCGCTGCCGCGGCTGCCCGGATCGGCGAGCATCGCTCGCGCAAGCGCACTGAGGACCAGCGAGCCGGATCCAACCGCGGTGTATTTCAGGACCTGGGCCTCGATGGCGGCCTCCTCGGCGCCGTTGCGATAGCTGCGAAAGCTCACGGCCGGCTGCAGCACGAGCCCCAGCTCCGCGCGGGTGCGGTAGGCTGCCTCGAGCCGCGCATGGAGCTCGGGCAGGATGCCGGCGTTCGCCGTGCTGGTGCCGAGCCAGCCCCGCACCTCGACGGCGCGGGTATTCCAGGACAGTCCGCCGGCGAAATACCCGGCGTCCTCCTCGCGGTCCATGGCATGAACTTCGGCGTGCGCTCCGAGGCCGGCTGCAAGCACGACGTTGGCCCAGGCCGTCGCGAACCGGCGGTCGCTGTTGCCGTCGCTGACACCGTAGTAGCCGAACACAGTGGCGACGTCGGAGCGGGCGATCCCGGAACCCTGCGCTGCGGCGTGCTCGGGAGCTCCGCTTCCGGCGATCAGCAACAACCCCGGCGCCACGGCGAATGCCAGATACTTTCGCAAACCCGAATCCTCCGCATCACAGCCCGGACCAGCCTTGCAAAAAAGCGCGGCCGATCGGATTCTCCGGCGTCCTACCCTATCGTCGAGCGGGGCTCGCGTCGGTTACGCAAGGACCTCCAAACCGCTCCCCGAAGGCAGTCGATTGAAGTCTGGAGCCGGGCTGCCTACCGGCCCGCGCGCCAATTCCCCATAGCGGTCGCGCTGCCGGTCGGCCCCCGGCGCGCGTTGCCGGCGTCCGGCGAGGAAGTCGGCGATGCGCTGCGCGGCGAAGCCGTCGCCGAACGGGCTGGCGCGGCTCCGCTGCGATCCTGTGCATCCTGGGTCGTCGAGTGCGGCGCAGGCGGCGGTCACGATCCTCTGCGGCTCGGTTCCGACGAGCCGCGCGAGACCGGCGGCAACCGCCTCGGGCCGCTCCGTGACGTTCCGCATCACCAGCACCGGCTTGCCGAGGCTCGGCGCCTCCTCCTGCACGCCTCCCGAGTCGGTCAGGATGAGACTGCTGCGCATCATCAGGTAGACGAACTCGAGATAGCCCGCCGGCGGAATGAGATGGATGTTGCGGCATCCGCCGAGCAACTCGATCACCGGCTTGCGGACGTTCGGGTTGAGATGCACGGGATAGACGATCGCCAGGCCACGGCGCTCCGACAGCTCCAGAAGGGCTCTGCAGATGTCCCTGATGCCGTCGCCGAAATTCTCGCGGCGATGGCCCGTGACCAGGACCAGCTCCCGCGCACCATCCAGAAAGCTGAATTTGTCGTCGAGGGCGGCCCTCATTCGCGCATCGCAGTCGATGCGTGCGGCCACGGACAGCAGCGCATCGATCACGGTGTTGCCGGTCACGAGTATGCTGGCCGGCGCGACGCCCTCGCCGATCAATCTGGCCTTGGCGGCGCGCGTCGGCGCGAAATGGAACTCCGCGCCGAGATCGATCAGCCGGCGGTTCATCTCCTCCGGCCAGGGCTGGCCGAGGTCGCCGCTGCGCAGGCCAGCTTCCACGTGCCCGACGCTGACCCGGCGGTGGAATGCGGCCATCGCAGCCGCCGCCGCGGAGGTCGTATCCCCATGCACGAGCACGACGTCGGGCTGCAATTCGCAGAATACCCGATCGATCTCGGCAACGGCCGCAGAATAAAGCTCATTGAGTGAATGGCATTTTCGCATGAGGCTCAATTCGACGTCGGGCCTGATGCCGAAAACATCGAGAATTGGATGCAGCAATTCGTGATGCTGGCCCGTGGAGAGAACGAGACTTTCTATGCCGGCCGACGATCGCGCTCTCAGCGCCGTGATGACCGGCGCCATTTTTACGGCTTCCGGTCGCGTGCCTATGACCGCGATCACGCGCATACAAACCCCCACCCACGCCCTGGACCAGGCCAAGGCGCGTCACCCGCAGGCAAAACTCACAAACAAAGGTGATGGTCGTTGATGCTGCCCGCAGGCTCTCCCCTGCCCGCAGGCATTCCCCCATTCCCTCACACGCCTGAGGATAACTTTGGCGCTCCAAAGAAATCAACAGGTATTCTCGGGGCCGGAAACAGGGAATAAGGCGATAACGGAAACGCAGGAGTTTCAGCGCTATATACGTCGCGCGTGCAAAAGACGGTCGAGCTTCGGCGTTCGATGCGAAGCATATAGCGACTACGTCTTTTTTTGATTATTGCCGCTTTCAGCCGATTGGCCGCCGCCAGGTGCGAAACCCCGGATCAGGGCCGCACCATTCGCATATTGCGTCGAGGGCGCTCGCCCCCCCCTGCGCCCTACTCGCTATTCGCTAGTTTCACCCGCCAGCCGGGCGAGCGCCGCGCGCAGGCGCTCGGGCATCGGGATCGGCCGCATCGTCTGCCGATCTACGAAGACATGGACGAAATGCCCGTCTGCCCGCGCCTCGTCCTCGCCGGCGCCGAACAGGCCGAGCTCGTAGCGAACCGAGGAGGTGCCGAGCCGCCCCACCCGCAGGCCGGCTTCGATATCCTCCGGATAGGCGAACGAACGGTGGAAGCGGCAGCCCGTCTCGACCGCGATGCCGATGATCGTGCCCTCGTGGATGTCGATGCCGCCCGGCTCGATCAGGTAGCGGTTTATGATCGTGTCGAAGTACGAGTAGTAGACGACGTTGTTGACGTGGCCGTAGAGGTCGTTGTCCATCCAGCGCGTCGGGATCACGCGGAAATGCCTGAAGGCCGAGCGCCGGGCTGGCGGCTTGCGTTGGCTGTCGCTCATTGGGTCCTGGCGTCGTGGGCAGGGGGGCAGCCACGCCCCCCGATCACAGGTGACAGCATCACCCTTTCGCCGCGATCACCGCGATCTCGACCAGCAGGCGCGGATCGGCGAGCTTCGCCTCGACGCAGGCGCGGGCCGGCAGGTTCTTGCCGCCTGTCCAGGCGCTCCAGGCCTCGTTCAACTTCTCGCGGTTGCGGATGTCGGTGACCCAGATGGTGGCCGAGACGATCCTGCTCTTGTCGGTGCCGCACAGCCCGAGCAGACGGTCGACCTCCTTCAGGATCTGCTCCGTCTGGCCTTTCGCGTCGAGGGTGGCGTCGTCGGCGACGACTCCGGCCGTGAAGACGAAGCCGTTCGCCTCGACCACGTCCGAGAGGATCGCCGACGGCTCGTGGCGTGTGATGGGCATGGGGCACCTCCGTACTGTTGGAATCCAACCGCAGGGTTTCTAGCACGCATCACGCGGCGTGCCAGCCCGGAGGGGCCGGACGCGCCTCTCCGACAGAGCAGGCGCGGGTCGCTCCCGACGGCCGGCTGGCGCCGGCGCTTCAGAGCTTGTGGGCCATCCGCTCGCGTTTGGTCGCGAGATAGCGCGCGTTGTGCGGTGATGGCGACGTCGCGTGCTGGACCTGCTCGACGACGTCGATGCCGTGCCGCTGCAGCGCCTCGACCTTCAGCGGATTGTTGGTCAGCAGGCGGATGCCGCTGAAGCTCAGGTCCTTGAGGATCTTTGCAGCGAGCTGGTAGTCGCGGGCGTCGACCGGCGCCCCGATCGACAGGTTCGCATCCACGGTGTCGAGCCCCCGGTCCTGCGCCGCATACGCCTTGATCTTCGCGACCAGCCCGATCCCGCGGCCCTCGTGATGCGGCAGGTAGATGATGACGCCGAGCTGGCTGTCGACGATGCGGTCGATCGCCTTCTGGAGCTGCGGATAGCAGTCGCAGCGCAGCGAATGGAAGATGTCCCCCGTCACGCAACCGCTGTGGACCCGTACCAGCGGGAGCTCCTTGGCGATGCCGGGGGCGCGATGAACGAGCGCCAGCGCCTGGTAGGAGGCCGATTCGTCCTCATAGGCATGAGCCTCGAAACTGATCTCCCGGCCCTGGTACTCGACCGGCAGGATGGTCCGCGCGGTGTCGCGGAATACGCCCGCTGCGGTCCTGGACGGACGCTCGGCGATGGCGTGCTCTGCCCCGTTCGTCTCGCGGCCGTTCACGTGCACGGCTTCCAGCCAGGGCGCCGCCAGTGCGCGCCCCGGAGCTGCGGCCTCTCCGTCTGATGCGGTCCTCATCTCTCGAGCCAGTGGTTGCGCTGATACTGGAGCGTTCGGCATGTTGCGCCCTCGGTGGGTCATTCTCGGTCGTCGGTTGATGCCAGCAATCGTGGAAGCGGAGCGATCATGCCGGTGCCGCCAGTGACATGGCGGTCTCGTGCCGGATGCCGGACGCAGAGGGTGCCCGCCATACGCCCGAAGCGCGAATGGTCGGCACTGCATGACGCATTTGAACTCGGCGAAACCTCGAGCTCGTGACCTCCACGGATTGCCTGGGCCCGTTCACCCCTCGCGTGATCGGCAGTACGTTAGCGCGAAACACTATGGCGCGAATAGGGTGGACCGATCGTTGCTTATGCGCAGATGGAGATTTCGCCACCGGCATCGACGGCTGCTCCTTGGCTCGGCGTTCAAGCCGCTCACTCATATACGATCTGAGCCAGATCTTTTACCGTGTTATCTCGATTGAACAAATGGGTGCGAAGAACTGGGTTACCAGAGGTCACCCATCCGCTGCGGGAACGCCGTGTCGCTCTGCGGCTTTATTGCGCGTCAGGCAATTCTCCCATCGAGCTCGTCGTCGATATGTGACCGGACGATCGCCTCGAAGCTCGGGTCCGCCTTGAAGCCGAGGGTAATCGCCCGGCTCGCGTCGAAGTTGCGGGGCCAGCCGGCGACGATGCGCATGATCGTCTGATCCGGCTCGCGGCGGATCCGCGCCGCGACCTTGTCGCCAGCCACCTTGCGCAACCCGGCGATCTGCTCGCCGACGGTGACCGACTGCCCCGGCATCGTGAGATTGCGCCGCGGACCCACCTTCTCGCCGTCGATGGCGGCGGCGTGGATCAGGAATCCGGTCGCGGCACGCGGGCTCGCGTGCCAATGGCGCACGTCCTCCGAGACGGGCAGCACCGCCTCCTGGCCCGCGAGCGGCTCACGGATGATGTTGGAGAAGAATCCGGAGGCGGCCTTGTTCGGTGCGCCCGGCCTCACGCACACCGTCGGCAGCCGGATGCCGATGCCGTCCAAGAACCCCTTGCGCGTATAGTCCGCGAGCAGCAGCTCGCAGATGGCCTTCTGGGTGCCGTAGGACGTCAGCGGGGTCGTGAAGAACTCGTCGCCGATCGCATCCGGGAACGGCGCCCCGAACACCGCGATCGAGCTGGTGAAGACGAGGCGAGGCCTGTTGCCGGCCTGACGGACGGCCTCGAGCAGGAGGCGGGTGCCGTCGAGATTGATGCCGTAACCCTTGTCGAACTCGAGCTCCGCCTCCCCCGACACGATCGCCGCCAGGTGGAAGATGACGTCGGGGCGCCCCGCCGCGAGCCGGGCCGCCTCCCCCGGCTGCGACAGGTCGCCGACCTCGGCTGAAATGGGGAACGGGCAGTCCTGGCAAGCCCGCGCCTCGACCACGTCGTGCAGCACCACGCCGGTGATCGGCTTGCCGCCGAGGCTGCCGTCCTTCGCCAGCCGCTCCGCCAGCTTCCGGCCGATCATGCCCGCGCCGCCGACGATGAGAATTTTCACGTCGTTTCTCCCCATCCGCTCAGCCGAGGCGCACGCCGCAGCGCTCGACCCACTGCAATCCTTCGAGCGTGCCTCGCCGCGGCTTGTACTCGCAGCCGATCCAGCCCTGGAACCCGGTCCCGTCGATCAGTTCGAATAGCCAGGGATAGTCGAGCTCCCCTTCGTCGGGCTCGCCGCGGTCTGGCGGTCCGGCAATCTGGTAGTGCCGGGTGAGCGAGGCATATTCCCTGATGGCGGTGGCGATATCCCCCTCCGTCACCTGACGGTGATATATGTCGAACTGCAGCCCCAGATTGGGCTCGCCCACCTCGTGGATGACCGCCCGCGCCTCGCTGGTGCGGTTGAGGAAGTAGCCTGGGATGTCGCGCGCGTTGATCGGCTCGATGATGATCTCGACGCCGCAGTCACGCGCCATCCGCGCGGCCATCTTCAGGTTGGCGACGTAGGTTGCGCGGCGAGCCCCGTGGTGCACGAGGCCGCTCATGGCGTGAACGCGCGGGCAGCCCAGCGCCTCGGCATAGGCGAGCGCCGTGCGCACGGCCGACTCGAACTCCGCCTCGCGGCCGGGCAATGCGGCGAGCCCGCGCTCGCCCTTCGTCCAGTCGCCCGGGGGCAGGTTGAACAGCACCTGGCGCAGGCCGGCGCCCTCGAGGCGCGCCGCGATCTCCGCGGCAGGATGCTCGCAAGGAAACAGAAACTCGACGCCGCTGAAGCCCGCCTTGGCCGCGGCCTCGAAGCGATCGAGGAACGGCACCTCGTTGAACATCATGCTGAGATTGGCGGCGAAGCGCGGCATCGCGTTCTCTCCTGCGTTATGCCCAGCGACATGAGTCATGGAAACGTCGGGCGACCAGGCTGGGCGCCGCCGCTCACAAGGCGAAGCCTCCGTCCACCAGCATGGTGGTGCCGGTCGTGAATGCGCTCTCATCGGAGGCGAGATAGACGGCCATCGCGGCCACCTCCTCGGGCGTCCCGAGCCGGCCCATCGGCTGGCGGTCGATGAACATCTGCCGGGCCTTCTCGACGCCGCCGGCCGACTTGCCGAGCGCCGCGATGCGCTCGTCGAGCGACGGCGACTGGATGGTGCCCGGGCAGATGGCGTTGCAGCGTATGCCCCTGCGGATGAAGTCCACCGCCACCGACTTCGTCAGGCCGATCACCGCCGCCTTCGTGGCTCCGTAGACGTACCGGTTCGGCACGCCGCGGATCGAGCCGGCGCCCGATGCGACGTTGACGATCGAGCCGCCACCTTTCTCCAGCATCCCCGGCAGCAGCGCCTGGATCGTGCGGTGCATGGAGCGCACGTTGAGGTCGAACGCCGCATCCCACTCGGCGTCCGTGCAGTCGAGCACCGTGCCGTGATGGACGTAACCGGCGGCGTTGAAGAGGATGTCGACCGGCGAGAAGCGCCTGGCCATCGCCTCCACGGCGGTCGCGTCGCGCACGTCGAGCTCCAGGCGCTCGGCCACGCCCTCGTTTTCGAGCCCGTCGAGCTTGCGCGCCTCGATGTCAGTGGCGATGACGCGAGCGCCCTCGCGGGCGAATGCGATCGCGGTCGCCCTTCCGATCCCGGCGCCCGATGCGGTGCAGAACGCGATCTTGCCCTGAAGCCGCTTCGCCATCGAGGTCCCCGCTGTCGCCGTGGTGAGTGTGCTTGTCTACCACGTGGGAGAAGCGAATGGCGAATGGCGAAGAGGGCAAAAGCACTCTCCCTCTCCCCGCGAGCGGGGAGAGGGAGACTTTCCAGACGACTGGACGCTGATCCCGTTCTCCTTCTCCCCGCGTGCGGGGAGAGGGTCGGGGTGAGGGGCAGCCGCATGCCGCAACGCCGGTTCCTGCCCCTCACCCTAACCCTCTCCCCATCGCGAAGAGCGATGGGGAGAGGGGATATTCGCTATTCGCTACTCGCTATTCCCTACTCGCTATTCCAGCGCCGGCTTGCCGCCGCGCCGTCGCTTGATCTCGCCGCGCCGCACCTTGCTTTCGAGGCGCCGCTCCCTGGATGCCTTGGTGGGCCGGGTGGCGATGCGCCGCTTCGGGACGACGGCGGCCTGCCGCACGAGCTCGACCAGCCGCTGGCGGGCGTCCGCGCGGTTGAGCTCCTGCGTGCGGTGGCGCTCGGCGCGGATGACGAGCACCCCCTCCTTGGTCAGCCGGCGCCCGGCAAGGCGCCGCAGCCGCGCGCGGACGGGGGCCGGCAGGCTCGTGCTCGCCGCCAGGTCGAAGCGCAGCTCGACCGCGGTCGACAGCTTGTTGACGTTCTGGCCGCCCGGACCCGAAGCGCGGACGAACTGCTCCTCGATCTCCGATTCCGGGATGCTGATGACTTCCGACACGCGGAGCACGGCGGCAAGCTCCTGTTTCGACTGGCCGGGCGGCGCGGGGGCCCATGCCTCTTTATCCGTTCCGCGGCCTCGACTGGTAGCGGTATGCTCGGCTTGCGGCGCGCTGCCACTTGCGCTGGCCGCGTCTGCTTGGCATCACCGGAGCCCTCGCAACGGCAGGGTCGGGAGCCAGGTGCCGAAGAATCGCAGGAGAGCCCGTTCGACGTTCCGCGTGCCGCCGGCCCTGCGCGATCTGCAGTTCCGCGCCGAGTACGTGCTGCTGCGCGCCATCGCGGGGCTGGTTCGCGCCCTCCCGCTCGGCTTCGCCGTGGCGACGTCCGCGAAGGTATGGCGACGGCTGGCGCCGCTGCTCTCGCGGGAGCGGCATCGGCGGGCATTGGACAACCTGGCCATCGCCTTCCCCGCGAAGAGCGAGGGCGAGCGCCGCGCCATCGCCCTGGCGCACTGGGAGAACCTCGGCCGCGTGATGGCCGAGACGATGCAGATCGACCGGATATTGCGGGAGCCTTCGCGGATCGAGATCGAGAACGCCGCGCTCTTTTCCCGCTACAAGGGCAAGCTGGGGCCGGTCATCGGCGTATCGTTGCACATGGGCAACTGGGAGCTGGCGATCTGGCCGCTGGTGGTCGCCGGCGCACAACCCGCCGCGATCTATCGCTCGGTCAACAACCCGTATGTCGACCGCTACCTGAGGGCGCAGCGCCGGGACCTTTACCCCGGCGGCCTGTTCGGCCGCGGAAAGGTCGAGGGCGATCATGGCGAGAGCCAGCGCACGGCGCGGATCATCACCGACTACGTCCGCCGGGGCGGGCGGCTGGGGCTCGTCTGCGACCTCCACGACCGCACCGGCATCCTTGTCCCGTTCTTCGGCCGGCCGGCGCGGACACAGGCCATCGCGGCCATGATCGCGCGGCGCGTCGGGGCGCGGATCTGGATGGCGCGCTGCATGCGGGTCGGCGCCGAGAGCCGCTTCCGCGTTCAGCTCAAGGAGCTGAAGGTACCGCGCTCGCCCAACCAGGCGGACGACATCCGGGAGATCATGACCGGGATGCAGATCCAGTTCGAGGCATGGATCCGGGAAGCCCCGGAGCAATGGATGTGGTCCAACCGGCGCTGGAGCTGACTGCGACAGCGGGCGCCCACGGCGTTCCGAGTTGTGGCCACAATTTTGGCAGACTGTCGACCATCAGGAGTTGCAATGCCGGCCACCCGCACCCCCGCCAGATTTTACGCGCCGCTCGCCATCGGAGCGCCGGAGCCGCTGCGGCAACTGCCGGTCCGGCTCGAGCGCATGATCCACTTCGTGCCGCCCCACAACCCCAAGATCCGCGCGCGCCTGCCGGAGACGATCGCCGGCGTCGACGTGCTCCTCGGCAATCTCGAGGACGCCATCGCGGCCGACGAGAAGGAGGCTGCGCGGCGCGGCTTCATCGAGATGGCGCAGCAGCACGAGTTCGGCGCCACGGGGCTGTGGGTGCGCATCAACGCCCTCAACTCGCCCTGGGCGCTCGACGACGTCGTCGAGATCGTCGCGTCGGCCGGGCCCAAGCTCGACGTCGTCATGCTGCCCAAGGTCGAAGGCCCATGGGACATCCATTACCTCGACCAGCTCCTGGCGCAACTCGAGGCGCGGCACCGGATCGGCCGCCCGATTCTGATCCACGCCATCCTGGAGACGGCGGAGGGCGTATCCAACGTCGAGGAGATCGCGGCGGCGAGCCCGCGCATGCACGGCATGAGCCTCGGCCCGGCCGATCTCGCCGCCTCGCGCGGCATGAAGACCACCCGCGTCGGCGGCGGCCATCCGGCTTACGGCGTGCTCGCAGACGCCGCCCCCGGCGGCGGCGCGCGCGCGCATCACCAGCAGGACCTGTGGCACTATACGGTCGCCAGAATGGTCGACGCCTGCGTGCGCAACGGCATCAAGCCGTTCTATGGCCCGTTCGGCGACTTCTCGGACGATGCGGCCTGCGAGAGCCAGTTCCGCAACGCCTTCCTCATGGGCTGTGTCGGCGCCTGGTCGCTGCATCCGAAGCAGATCGGCACCGCGAAGCGCGTGTTCAGCCCGGACCCGGGCGAGGTCGCCTTCGCGAGGCGCATTCTCGCAGCCATGCCCGACGGCACCGGCGCCGTCATGATCGACGGCAAGATGCAGGACGACGCCACCTGGAAGCAGGCCAAGGTGATCGTCGATCTCGCGCGCCTCGTCGCTGAGAAGGATCCCGGCCTGGCGGCGGCCTACGCGTTTTGAGACGAATTGTGCGCTTGCTGCAACATCAGGGGGGTGTATATGAGCTATTCTCAACCCGGTGCACGAAATGGGGGGGCTGGTGCCGGTGCACACCCGGTGGGCGCCAGTCCGGGGAACCGTGGTGCCCGTTCCGACATGAGCAGAATTCGACTGGCCAAGTACGCCATCGGGCAGGTGGTCCGCCATCGGTTCTATCCGTTCCGTGGCGTCATCTTCGATGTCGATCCCGTGTTCGACAACACCGATGAATGGTGGCTGTCGATCCCAGAGGAGATCCGGCCTCGAAAGGATCAGCCCTACTACCACCTGCTGGCCGAGAACGCCGACACGGAGTACGTCGCCTACGTCTCCGAGCAGAACCTGATGCTGGACGACAGCGGCGCGCCGCTGCGCCACCCGAAGGTCCTGGAGCTGTTCGCGGAGGCGGAGAACGGTCGCTACGAGGCGACGTTCGTGCAGGCGCACTGATCCGGTCGTTTTCCCGGTCCCGCGGCTAGAGTCTTCCCGGTTGAGATTGAAACGAGCACGTCTCCCCTCCCCCTTGCGGGGAGGGGTCGGGGGTGGGGGTGCTCTTGCGCCGACGTCTCGTCTGTGGCCCCACCCCACCCGCGCGGCTCCGCCGCGCCGCCCTCCCCGTCAAGGGGAGGGCGGCGTACCAGCTGACGCTCCCTCACCCTGGCCCTCTCCCGCCCAGCCTGATGAAGCCGGAAGAGACCGAGATCCTCGAGGATCTTATCGTCGTCGGCTTCCAGGACGCGGGAGAATAGGCGTGAGCTGCTGCTCTTCGATTCAAGTCGAACACACTCTCGGTTGCCCGACCAGCGCCACATCATTACATGACGCGGCGCTCCCGGGGTGATGGGTTAGACGGGATTCGATCTTTCGATCTGCAGCTCACCGCTGCCCGTGCAGCCTACTTCTTCTTCTCGGCCGCGGCGGCGGGCGCCGGCTGCTGCTGCTTCTGCTTCTCCTGGTGCTGCTTGATCAGCTCTGCCTGCCGCTGCCGGATCTGCTGCATGAGCTGGCCGCGCGCCTGGGCATAGGCCTTGTTGTCGATCGGCGCGCCCGAATGCGCCGTCGTGAAGCCGTCGAGAGGCACCGGGAAGGCGATCGGCTGGGCATTGGCATTGATCGCGAGCACCATCAGCCCGCCGCCGGTCTTCATGGAGTCGACGAGCTCCTTGGTGGCCTCCACCTCGGCCGTGCAACCGGCAGGATGGCAAAGGGAGTAGTGAAGGGCGATCGGCTTGAGCTGCTGCTCGTCGATCTTCTCGTTCTTCTGCGCCTTCTCCCACTGCTCCTTGGTGTAGACCGCGGCCTTGATGCCGGGCGGGATCGCCATGCCGAGGGGCACCATGATCATCAGGTGCTCCTTGTCCATGCCCTCGACCTCGCGGATGGCCGCCGAGACCAGCACCATGCCGGTGTTGCCGTCGAGGCGCTCATGATGGGTGAGGCAGATATTCTTCTGCTCGCGCTCCTCCTTGCCGTCCTTGCCCCTGCGCGCCAGATCCGCCTTCTCGCACAGCTTGACCCAGGCGCTCTGAGGGGCCTGCTGTGCGCCCTTCTCCGGCGCCTGCTTCTTCTGAGCCGCCGCAGGCGGCGCTGCCTTGGGCTGCGACTTCGTCTGCTGCGCCACAGCGAGACCCGAGGCCGCAATCTGGAGCCCGAACGCCACCGCCATGCCCGTCACGGCGCAACCGGCGCCTCTTGCGAGCCATCCTGAATTCGCCATCGTGTGTTCCCGACCCTTTGTTGTGAGCGGGTCCGGCCCGCCCGGCCCTTCGACTTCGCCGCAGATGCCGCGCCCACCGCCCATCATCTGCCGACGTGTGCCCGCCGCGGACTAAGGGCGCGAATGCGGCAATCCCGTGGCCGCCCCGGCGCGCGCCTTGTGCACACATGAGCACCCTCGCCGCACGTGGCAAAGTCGCAACGTCGCAGGCATGGTCTGGTCCTTTTGCGACCCAATTGTGGTAATGGGACGCCAGCGTGCGCGGCGGCCCAGGCACAGCCCCGCCCCGACATCCGCAACAGCAACCGGAATGCCGCGTGACACTGCTAGCAGTCCTCGCCTCCCTTCTGGCGGCGCTACTCCCGGCCGATGCCGGAGCCGCCGGCCAGCAGGGCATCGCCCGCCACGGCATCGCCATGCATGGCGAGCCGGCGCTGCCGCCCGGCTTCACCCACCTGCCCTACGTCAATCCCGACGCACCCAAGGGCGGGCGGCTGCGGCTCGGCGCGCTCGGCACCTTCGACAGCGTCAACCCGTTCATCATCAAGGGCGTGACGCCCTCCGGCGTGCGCGAGTACGTCTACGAGAGCCTGATGGCGCGCTCGCAGGACGAGCCGTTCACGCTCTACGGCTTGATCGCGGGCCGCGTAGAGCTGCCGGAGGACCGCAGCTCCATCACCTTCCACCTGCGGCCGGAGGCGCGCTTTTCCGACGGCCATCCCATCACGCCTGCCGATGTGCTCCACTCGCATGCGCTGCTCAAGGAGAAGGGCTGGCCTTATCACCGCTCCTACTATTCCAAGGTGGCGCACGCCGAGGCGGTCGGCCCGCACGCGGTCCGCTTCACGTTCAAGGAGGTCGGCGACCGCGAGATCCCGCTCATTCTGGGCTTGATGCCGATCCTGCCGGCGCATCGCATGACACCCGAGCAGTTCGAGCGCACGAGCCTCGACCCGCCCGTCGGCAGCGGGCCCTACGTCATTGCGCACGTCGAGCCGGGGCGCGCGGTCGTCTTCCGCAGGAATCCGGACCACTGGGCGAAGGATCTGCCGATCACCCGCGGGCGCTATAACTTCGACGAGATCCGGCTCGACTTCTACCGCGACTCGGCGAGCCTCTTCGAGGCCTTCAAGGCGGGCCAGATCGACGCCCGCGTGGAGGACGATCCGGGACGCTGGGCCGAGGGCTATGGATTCCAGGCGGTTGCGGACGGCCGCGTGGTGAAAGGCGAATTCAAGACCGGCCTGCCCGCGGGCATGACGGGGCTGGTCTTCAACACACGCCGGCCGGTCTTCGCCGATCAGCGGGTGCGCCGCGCGCTGACGCTGATGTTCGACGCGGAGTGGATCAACCGCAACCTGTTCCACGGCCTTTACGTGCGCACCGACAGCTTCTTCGACCGCTCCGAGCTCGCCTCCACGGGACATCCGGCCTCGGCGCTGGAGCGCAACCTGCTGGCGCCGTTCGAAGGCAAGCTCCATCCCGCTGTGCTCGAGGGACGCGCGCGGCTGCCCGTCGGCGACGGCTCGGGCAACAACCGCGCGGCGCTGCGCGAAGCCTACGACCTGCTGTCGGCTGCAGGCTACGAGCTCGAGGGGACCCGGCTGGTTCACGCCGTCACCGGCGCGCCGCTCGCCTTCGAGTTCCTGGCCTCGACGCGCGCACAGGAGCGGCTGATGCTGAGCTATGCCGGCATGCTCGAGCGGCTCGGCATCGCGGTGAGCATCCGGCAGGTGGACTCGGCGCAGTACTGGGCCCGGCTGAAGTCCTTCGATTTCGACATGATCCAGTGGACCTGGGGCTCGTCGCTGTCGCCCGGCAACGAGCAGATCAACCGCTGGTCCTCGCGCGCCGCGGACACGGAGGGCAGCCTCAACTACGCAGGCGTCAAGAGCCCGGCCGCCGATGCGATGATCGGCACGCTGCTGACGGCCCGCACCTACGAGGAATTGACGGCGGCGGTGCGCGCTTTCGACCGCGTGCTGCTGTCGGGCGACTACGTCATCCCGCTGTTCCACATCCCCAAGCAGTGGATCGCGCACTGGTCCCACTTGCAGCCGCCGGAGCGCCCCGCTCTCCTGGGGACCGACTTCGATACGTGGTGGCAGTCCGGAGCGGCGCAGTGACAGGGGAGCCTCAGCTCCACGGCTACCGGGCGGCGATGCCGCCACTCCGCTTCAATATGGCGGCCTACTGCATCGGGCGCGCCGCAGCCGCGTTTCCGGAGAAGCCGGCGCTCGTCGTCATCTCGGACCCCCTGCAGCCGCCGGCGGAGATCTGGACCTTCGCGCAGCTCGAGGACGCCGTTCTCCGCGTCGCGGCAGCGCTCCGGGCCGAAGGCCTGGAGCCCGGCGCGAGGCTGATGATCCGGCTCGAGAACACGAGCACGTACGCGCTGCTGTTCTTCGGGGCCATTGCGGCGGGCTGCGTGCCGCTGCCGGCGTCGAGCCAGTTGACCGGGCGGGAGGCAGCCTTCCTGCTCGAGGACAGCGGCGCGGCTGCGGTGGCGCTATCGGACGGGCTCGCGCCGCCGGGCATCCCGGCCGGCGTGCGGGTGCTGGAGAGCGCGCGGGTGCGGGCCATGACCGCTCATCCGGTCCGCACGCCTTACGCGGCTACGGCCTGCGGCGACCCTGCGTACCTGATCTATACCTCCGGCACGACCTCGCGCCCCAAAGGCGTGCTCCACGCCCAACGCGCCGCCTGGGGCCGGCGGCCGATGTATCGGGACTGGTACGGCATCGGGCCGACCGACCGCGTGCTTCACGCCGGAGCATTCAACTGGACCTATACGCTCGGCACCGGGCTCACCGATCCGTGGGCCAACGCCGCAACGGCCGTCGTCTATACCGGGCGCAAGGACCCGGCCGTGTGGCCGCGTCTCATCACCGCCGCCGAAGCCACGATCTTCGCGGCGGTCCCGTCGCTCTACCGGCAGATCCTGCAGTACGCGAAGGTCGATCGCGCCGCGCTCGGGCGCTTGCGCCACGGCCTGATCGCGGGCGAGACGCCGCCGCCCGGCCTGTTCGAGGAGTGGACCGGGCGCACCGGCCTCGAGCTCTACGAGGCCCTCGGCATGAGCGAGCTGTCGACGTACGTCTCCTCGTCGCCTTCGGTGCTGCGGAAGCCCGGCGCGGTCGGCAAGCCGCAGGCGGGCCGCTCGGTCGCCATCCTGCCCGTCGAGAGCGGCAGCGAGCCGCTGCCGGCCGACGAGGAGGGTCTGCTGGCGGTGCACCGCTCGGATCCCGGGCTGATGCTCGGCTATTGGCAGAGGCCGGCGGAGGAGGCCGAGGTCATGCGCGGCGACTGGTTCATCGGCGGCGACCTGGCGCGCATCGACGAGGATGGCTACGTCATCCACTGCGGCCGCGCCGACGACATCATGAAGGCGCTCGGGTATCGCGTGGCACCTCAGGAGGTGGAGGCTACCCTGGCAGAGCACCCGGCGGTTGCCGAGGTGGCCTGCGCCGAGGTGCGGGTCCGCGCCGACGTGAGTGTGATCGGCGCATTCATCGTAGTGAAGGAGGGCGCCCCGCGCGATGCCGAGGCGGTCAAACGGTTTGCCGCCGAACGGCTCGCCGCCTACAAGTGCCCGCGCGAGATCGTCTTCCTCGACGCCCTGCCGCGCACGGCCAACGGCAAGCTGCGGCGAGGCGACCTGAAGGCGTGGCGGCCAGCCTAGCCGGCGGTGCTTTGAAACGTAGCGAGTTGCAGATGGCCATGGAAGCTTCACAGCCCAATCATCCTGTCCGGTGGGCGGTGGCTGCTGCCGGCCTGATCGGCGCAGCAGGTGTTGCAGCGGCTGCAGCCGCCGCTCATGGAGCCGAGGCGCGGCTACTCAGCGCCGCCTCCACCATCTGCCTCGTCAATGCACCGGCACTGCTGGTGCTCGGCCTGGCCGGCAGGCGCTTGCGATTGGGGACGCTTTGCGCCGCACTACTCACGCTGGGCACCGTTCTGTTCGCGGGCGACCTCGTGCTTCGCGCGTTTCTCGGCCGGGGACTCTTTCCGATGGCCGCGCCGACTGGCGGCTTCTCGATGATCGTGGCCTGGCTGTCGATTGCGCTCGGTGCACTCCTGCCCAGCCGTGGGCAGGAGTAGCAGATGCGAATGCGGCCTGGCCGCGCGAGGCGAGCCAAGCCGCATCGTTCGGGTGAGCTTTCCCGGCCTGGTGAGGCTACCGCGTGCCGCTGACGGCCGCTGCGACCTCGGCGGCGAAGTCCTCTTCCTTCCGCTCGATGCCTTCGCCAAGCGCGTAGCGCACGAACCCGGTGATCCGCACGGGAGCCCCGACGGTGCCGGCTGCGTCCTTCACCGCCTGCTCGACGGTCGACTTGCCGTCGACGACGAAGATCTGCTGCATCAGCACGACCTGCTGGAAGAATTCCTTGCGCAGGCGGCCCTCGGCCATCTTCTCGATGATGTCCTGCGGCTTGCCCGACGCCTTGGCCTGCTCCAGGTAGATCTGGCGCTCGCGCTCGATCACCGCCGGGTCGAGATCATCGGCCGTCACCGCCAGCGGCGCCGCGGCGGCGATGTGCATGGCGATCTGCCGGCCGAACTCGGCCAGCCTTGCCTTGTCGCCGGCGCTCGCCATCGTCACCAGCACGCCCAGCTTGCCGAGGCCCGCTGCGACGCGGTTGTGCACGTAATCGACGATCACGCCGTCTGCCCCGGTGCACACCTCCGCCGTGCGGCGTACGCTCATGTTCTCGCCGATGGTGGCGATCATCTCCTTCACGTGATCCTCGACGGAGACGGTTTTGCCCGGAAACGGCATCGACAGCAGGCGGGCGAGGTCGCCGCCGGCCTTCAGCGCCAGCCTGGCGATCTGGCTCACCATGCCCTGGAACTGCGCGTTGCGCGCGACGAAGTCGGTCTCCGAGTTGACCTCGACCATGGCGCCGACCTGGCCCTCGACAGCCACCCCGATCAGCCCTTCAGCGGCGACACGGCCCGACTTCTTGGCCGCCTTCGACAGGCCCTTCTTGCGCAGCCAGTCGACCGAGGCCTCGATGTCCCCGTTGTTCTCGATCAGCGCCTGCTTGCAGTCCATCATGCCCGCGCCGGTCTTGTCGCGGAGCTCCTTCACCATAGCGGCGGAAATCGTCGTCATCGGCGCCCTCTCGGGTTGGCAGGCCCGCAGTGCGCGCCCGCGAGATTGAACCGCAGGCGCCTGGCCTCGAGCGCCTGCCGGAGAAGACTGATCTTATCGGGCCGGGCCTCGGGATCAGACCGCGGCAACCTCGGCCAGCTTTTTCGCCTGGCCGACCCAATCTTCCTTGCCGATCTGCCCCTTCAGCCGGAGCTGCTTGTCCAGCGCCTGGATGCTGTCGGCGTCGAGATCGGCAAGCTGCCAATAGTGGAAAACGCCGATGTCGTTGAGCCGTTGCTCGAGCTTCGGCGAGATTGTGGTGATCCGCTTGAGGTCGTCGGGCTCGCCGCGCGGCGCCTCGATGCCCTTGAAGGTGCCGGCCGCCGCCGACAGGACCTCCTCGGGCGGCGCCTCGGCGGCGCCGATATCCACGCCGGCGGCGGCCTGGCCGCGCTGGATGCCGTCGATGGCGGCCCTGGCCACCATGTCGCAATAGAGCGTGATCGCGCGTCCGGCGTCATCGTTGCCCGGGATCGGGAAGGTGACGTTGTCCGGGTCGCAGTTGGTGTCGACCACCGCCACGATCGGAATCCCGAGCTTCTTGGCCTCCTGTATCGCGATCTGCTCCTTGTTGGTGTCGAGCACGAACAGCAGGTCGGGCGTGCCGCCCATCTCCTTGATCCCGCCCAGCGCCTGATCGAGCTTGTCGCGCTCGCGGCTGAGGTTCAGCATCTCCTTCTTGGTGCGGCCCTGCGGGTCAGCGAGGACGTCCTCGAGCTGGCGCAGGCGGCGGATCGACTGCGAGATCGTCTTCCAGTTCGTGAGCGTGCCGCCGAGCCAGCGATGATTGATGTAATACTGCGCGGAGCGCTTGGCAGCCTCGGCGATCGCATCGGAAGCCTGCCGCTTGGTGCCGACGAAAAGCACGCGGCCGCCCTGGGCCACGGTGTCGGAGATCTTGACCAGCGCCTGATGGAACAGCGGCACCGTCTGGGTCAGGTCGACGATGTGGATCTTGTTGCGGACGCCGTAGATGTACGGCGCCATCTTCGGGTTCCAGCGATGGGCCTGATGGCCGAAGTGCACGCCAGCCTCGAGAAGCTGACGCATGTTGAATGTGGGCAGCATGGGCTCTCTCGTTTTCCGGTTTCACCTCCGCGGATCGTGAAGGACGCCAGCCTCCTGCGAGACGGCAACCTCACCGGAGCGCCGGCGGCGGGGCTTTCGATCCGCCGCAGCGCGTTGATCCGCGTGTGGAATGAGGCGCATTTAGCGGGAGTTCACTGCAATTGCAAGGCCGGAATAAAGGCCCGGACCGGAACGCGCGACCCGTCCCGCACGTTGGTTTCCCGTAATGAAGACAGGCAACCGGCCGCCCCATGCGCCCGAGTCGGCGCTAACGCCAGGCCCGCGCTCCGCGCCCGGCGCGTTCGCGATCGGGCTGGCGCTGCTCGGGGCGATGGCCGTGCGCAGCCGCGTTGCTCCCGATGGAGGGGAAGCCCGCTTTGGCCGCCAGGGCGGGGATAGGCAGCGGCAGCCGGAGCACGGCAGACCCCTCGCCGCTCGGAGCGGGAGGGCCGAGGCCGCTGAGGAAGCCGCTGCCCCAGGCTGGACCAGGGGCTGGACCGGCGGCTGGACCGGCGTCCTCTGGGACACGTACCAGGCGACCCAGAAGGACCGCGTGATGCTGATCGCCGCCGGCGTGACCTACTACGGTCTTCTGGCGCTCTTTCCCGCGATCGCGGCGCTGGTGTCGCTCTATGGCCTGTTCGCCGACCCCGAGGCGATCAGGCAGCAGCTCTCGAGCATGGAGGGCGTGCTTCCCGCGGGGGCCATCGAGGTCATCGGCGGCCAGATCACCCGGATCCAGGGGCAGGGCAGCACGCTGGGCGTCTATTTCTTCATCGGCCTCCTCATTTCGCTGTGGAGTGCCAATGCAGGGGTCAAGTCGATCTTCGACGCGCTCAACGCGCTCCACGAGGAGCCGGAGCGGCGCGGCTTCATCCAGTACAACCTGCAGGCGCTCGCCTTCACCCTTGGCGCGATCGTGTTCGTGATCCTCGCGCTGGGCGCGATCGTGGTGCTGCCGGCGGTATTCGCCTTCATCGGCCTGGAGAGCATGGCGGGGCTCGTCATCTCACTGCTGCGCTGGCCGCTGCTGCTCGTCGTCACCCTCGTCGGGCTCGCCCTGCTCTACAGCTACGGACCGAGCCGCGAGAAATCCGAGTGGCGCTGGATGACCTGGGGCAGCGGCATCGCTGCCGTCGTATGGCTGGCGGGCTCGATGCTGTTCTCCTGGTACGTGTCGAGCTTCGGCACCTTCAACGAGACCTATGGCTCGCTAGGGGCCGTGATCGGCTTCATGATCTGGATCTGGCTGTCGGCGGTCATCGTGCTCGTCGGCGCCGAGATCGACGCGCAGCTCGAGCGCCGGAAGCGGCCCTGAACCCGGGGTCAGCCCCTGCGGGTCGGCCCCCCTTTTGCATCACGTAGGGGTCAGCCGCTCACCGGCTTTGCCGACCCTCGATGACGAAACGATTGCCACTGCATACCCACACCGTCATTCCCGCGGAGGCGGGAATCCACGACACGCCGCAGATCAGGTGTGGAGAGTTGCGTGGATGGCCGCCTTCGCGGCCATGACGGAAGGAAGGGCAAAGGGGACCAGGCGGAACACTGCCCTTCGGCTCAGTTTCGTTTCAGACCCGCACCGCCGGGTCTGACCCATTGAATCTACAGCGTCACGTCGATCACGCAGGACAGGCCTTCCGGGTCGAACCGGAGTCTCGTGGCGCCCTCGACGGTGTTGCCGACGCTGCGCTCGATCAGGCCGGTGCCGAACCCTCGCACCTCCGGCGGCCTCACAGGCGGGCCGCCGCTCTCCCGCCAGGTCAGGCGGAGCACGTGCTTGTCGTCCCGCTCGAGAACTTCCCAGGTCACCTCGACGAGGCCGCCGGGCACCGACAGCGCGCCATATTTGCGGGCGTTGGTGGCGAGCTCATGCAGCACGAGGCCCAGGTTGAGCGCCACCTGCGGCGGCAGCCAGACCTCGGGGCCCTCGCTCGAGATCTGGCCCGCGTCGCAGTTCGCCGCGGACTGCTCCCGGATCAGGCGGGTGAGATTGGCGCCCTGCCAGGTGGTCTCGTTGAGCAGCTTGTGAGCGTTGGCCATGGCCTGAATGCGGCCGTTGAAGTCTGCGACGAACGTCCTCGGATCCTTGGTGTTCCGCAGCGTCTGGGCGGCAATGGCCTGCACGACCGAGAGGGTATTGCGGACCCGGTGGTTCAGCTCGGACATCAGCAGGCGCTGCCGATCCTCCCATGTCCGGCGGTCGGTGACGTCGAGCGCCGCGCCGATCGTCCTGACCGCCCGCCGCTCGGGGCCTTTACCCTCGAAGAACGTGCGCGCCTTGACGCTGATCCAGCGGACCTCGCCGGATTTCCGGATGACCCGGTAATCGTGCTCGAAAAGCCCGTCCCCCGCCGGATCGTGAGCCCTGGCCACGGCCTCGCGGAATCCCGCCAGATCCGCTGGATGGATGATCGCGAACAGGTCCTCCATGGTCGTCGGCGCGGAGAGGGCGCGGCCCCAAGGGCCCCCCGTGAAGTAGACCAGCCCGGACGCGTGGTCGTGGTCGAAGCTGCCGAGACCGGTCAGGTCGGCGGCGATCGCAAGGCGCTCCTCGCTCACCTTCAGCCGCTGCTCCGCTTGCCGGCGCGCCGTGACGTCCCGGTGCGCTTCGAGCACCAGCCGGCGCCCCGCCGATTCGACGAGCTGGATCAACGCCTCGACGATGACCCGGCGTCCGTCGCGCGTCGTCTGCACGATCTCGCCGGCCCACGTCTTCCCGGCGCACAGTCGCGCCTTGATCTCGGAGAAGGGCAACGGGAATTCCGAGACCAGCAGCTCGTCGGGCGTGCGCCCGAGGGCCTCATCCCGCGAGTAGCCGTAGATCTGCCGGCAACCGGGATTCCAAATCACCAGCCCGTTCTCGATCTCCCAGCACAGCGTCGGCTCGAGCGACAGGTCGATGAGCTGCTGCTGCTCGACGATCTTGCGCTCGCGCAGGCGCGCTTCCGTCACGTCCCGCAAGATGCCGAACACGCGCAGCGGCTCGCCGTCGGGGGTGTAGTCGGGGTCGGCCTCGATCTCAACGATCCGCTCCTCGCCGTCCGGGCGGCGGATTCGGTAGGACATCCGCAGCCGCTCGCGCACCTTGATAGCGGTTTTCATCGCCTCGCGCAGCCGCTCGAGATCGTCGGGATGGATCCGTTGCTCGATGATCTCGCGCGACGCCTCGACAGGCTCGTCCCCGAAGTAGATGCGCCTCGCTTCGTCGGACCACACCAGCGCTTCCGTATCGATCTGGTAGCTCCAGTAGCCGATATGCCCGATCCGCTGCGCCCGCTCCTGGAAGTCCAGGCCGTGCCGCAGCTCGATCTCGATCCGCTTGCGCCTGGTGATGTCGAGCCCGGAGGGGACCAGCCTGGTGATCCTGCCGTCCGCATCGCGGAGCGGCTGGATCATGAGGTCAATGACGAGGAGATCGCCGGTCCCCGTGCTGGTAGTGACGTCGAACCGCGGCGCCTCGCCGCGGGCCGCCCGCTCCACGGCATCCCTGACCCGGGCGGCTTCCTGCGGGTCGTGCCGGAACCAGCAGCAATCCCAGAGCTTGCGCCCGACTACATCCTCGCGGCTGGCGCCGGCGACCCGCAGCGTCGCCTCGTTGATGTCGAGGACAGTTCCGTCCCGGTCCATGACCCCGACGAACGCCGCGATGTGGTCGATTATGTCGCGCGAGAACACTTGTGTTGTCTGGCCCGATGGATGCCCGAGGCAGCTCGACTTGTCCTGATACCCGTCATAACGCGCATTTTCCCGATTCGTTCTGCCTCTGGTTGAGGCTTGAGCCTGTCCGGGCACCAGCCTGTGGAATCGAGCGCGCCTCGCCGCGTGACCTGCCGTTCAGGAGCGGACCTGATGGACCTCGATGATGTTGCCTTCCGGGTCCTGGAAGAAGATCTGCTCCCATCCGCTCATCGCCCAGGCCCCGTAGTCCGCGAAGGGGATGCCCTTGTCGGTCAGGCGCTGCTTGAACGCGGCGATGTCGTCGGTGCGGAAAGCGATGTGGCCCCGCTCGAGAGGGTTGATGGCGTGACCCGTCCGGAAGGCCACCCCGAGGTCTCTCTCGGCCAGATGGATCTGCGTGTCGCCGTCCGTCAAGAAGCCGACCTTGCCGGCATAGCCCTGCGACACGACCCGGGTCTGCTCCAGTGCCGGCTCCCCCTCGAGGCCCAGCACGTCGCGATAGAACTCGCTCATGGCCGGGACGTCCGTCGTGCACAGATTGACGTGATGCAGCTTGATCCTCATCGCTCGCTCTCCTGCCGGGCCAGGGCGATTTAAGCATGGGCGGCCCAGGCTGGAAATCGCCTCGCGGGATCGCGATGCAACGCCATCGGACGACTCAACCTTCAGGAGAAATCCCTGGAGCGGAAAATGGCCCCCGGAGCGGGCCGGTCATCGAATCCATCCGCAACCGCGCCTGGCGCGGCGACCATTCGTGATCGGACCTGCAATGCGGGCACCGCGCCTTCAGCCTGAGATCGGGGAGAGTGACGAAGCTGTACTCGTCGGTCTCGATCCCGACCGAGAAGTCGAGCCCCGTGACAGCGCATCTCACGACAACGGTGCCCATGCAGGCTCCCCCACGGCGCAATTGCGGGACTGAGGCAGTCGAATTCACCGCATGAAAACAATGTAACCTCCGGTTGTAATTCGCACCAGCAAGCCCTTGTCAGGCGGTTAATTTCTCGCAGCCGCTCCCGTATTGGCATTATGATGTCTTTCATTACACGTTATGCCGCTATCGGCATCTGGCCGGCAGATGCGAGACGGCACACGACAGCCCCGGCACAGCTCGGTCCGGCGCGGCCGGAAAGCGCTGGGCTGTGCCGGCCAACCACAAGGAGACTGCAATGGCTCTGCAGATCAACAGCACCGCTCCCGATTTCGCGGCCGAGACCACTGCGGGCCGCATACGCTTCCATGACTGGATCGGCGATTCCTGGTGCGTTCTCTTCTCGCATCCCAAAGACTTCACGCCCGTCTGCACCACCGAGCTGGGCACCATGGCCAAGCTGAAGCCGGAGTTCGACCGTCGCGGAGTGAAGATCATCGGCCTCAGCGTCGATCCGGTGGACAGCCACAAGAAGTGGTCGAAGGACATCGAGGAGACCCAGGGCGCGGCGCCGAACTACCCGATGATCGGCGACTCGGACCTCGCGGTCTCGAAGCTCTACGGCATGCTGCCGGCCGACGCGGGCACGTCCGCAGATGGCCGCACACCGCAGGACAACGCCACCGTGCGCAACGTGTTCGTCATCGGGCCGGACAAGCAGATCAAGCTGATCCTCACCTATCCGATGAGCACCGGGCGCAATTTCGACGAGGTGTTGAGGGTCATCGACGCGCTGCAACTCACGGCCAGGCACAAGGTGGCGACCCCGGCCAACTGGCAGCAGGGCGGCGATGTGATCATCCTCGGCTCGGTCTCGGACGAGGAGGCCCGCAAGCAGTATCCGCAGGGCTGGAAGGCGCCGCGGCCCTACATGCGCATCGTGCCGCAGCCGAAGTGAGCTGGCTCTCCCTCTCCCCGCGCCGCGGGGAGAGGCCCCCGGCCGGTGGAAGCCCGAAGCCGCAGTCGCCATAGGCCACCCGTCGCCGGCGGCTCAAAGCAGTCCGCGGCGGGCGAGATTGCGCATCAGGTCGCCGGCGCCGAAGGTCCAGCGCGGCGCCTCGTCGGAGCTCGTCATGCGGTTCGTCAGGCCGCCGAGCCCGGCGGCTCGGATCGTGACGATGTCCCCGGTCTTGTGCGTGAAGCCCATGCCCTTGGCGCCGCGGTCCTCCGTCGGCGCGAACATGGTGCCGAGATAGAGGACGGCGCCGTCCGGGTACTGGTGCGTCCTGCCGATCATCTCGGCCACGAGATCGGCGGGATCGCGGGCGATCTCGGTCATGCTGGACCTGCCCGTGAGGCGGAAGCCGTCGCTGCCCTCGACGGTCAGGAGCACGTCCATGCGGCGCACCGTGTCGAGGCTGAACTGATCGTCGAAAAAGCGGATGAACGGCCCCAGCGCCGCGCTGGCGTTGTTGTCCTTGGCCTTCGACAGCAGAAGCGCCGAACGGCCCTCGAAGTCCCGCAGGTTCACGTCGTTGCCGAGCGTCGCGCCGGCGATGCGGCCGGCCGACGAGACGACCAGCACCACCTCGGGCTCCGGGTTGTTCCAGGTGGAGCGGGGGTGCAGGCCGGCGTCCATGCCGTGGCCGACGGCGGACATCGGCTGGGCCTTGGTGAAGATTTCCGCGTCCTCGCCGATGCCGACCTCGAGGTACTGTGACCAGGCGCCCTGGGCGATCAGCACCTTCTTGAGCTCGAGAGCCTCGCGCGACCCCGGCTTCAGCCGCCGCAGGTCGCCGCCGAGCCCCTTCTCGACCTCGGCGCGTATCGCCTCGGCCTTCTCGGGCGCGCCCTTCGCCTGCTCCTCGATGACGCGCTCGAGCAACGACCTGGCGAAGGTGACGCCCGCAGCCTTGACGGCCTGCAGATCGATGGGCGCCAGCAGCCAGGGCTCGGCGGCATCCCGGTCGGCCTCGGGCGTATTGGAAAGGATGTCCGACAATGCACCGACCCGCTCGCCCCCGCCCGAGCGGACGATGCCGGCGGGGTCCTCGGCCTCGCACAGGTCGCGCATGGTCGGCGCAAGCCGGCTGATGTCGTAGACGCCGCCGCTGCGGATCGCGACGACGGATGGGCCTTCGAGGTCGGGGCGCCACACGCGGCCGGCGAGCGCGCCGGCTGTGCCGTCGCTCGGCAAGGTCAGGCTCTCCGACATTCGCTCGCGCATGGGCGCTCTCCCTCCGGTCCCAACGTGCAGAGGCGGCAGGCGTTTGACAGCGCGGCAGGCAATTACGTATACATTACCCGCGGCTGCGGCCAAGTGCGCTCATCGTAGGACGTCTCGTCCACTCGTGCCCAGCCCCGTCTCGGTCCCGCCGAGCCGGACGAGGAGACCGACGATGCCGTCGAGCGTGCCGCGGACACCCTCGTGGCCCGGGGTTTACCGCTGGCCTGCACCGGACCACTATGCGCGGACCGATGCTTTCTCGAGGAGATGCGAGGCGGACATGCAGCGCGACAGGCACGACAGTGCGCCATGGCCCGCAGACGACGCGAGCCCCGAGGCCGGCGATCTGCACCGGATGCCGCAGACGCTGCGTGCCTACCGCGAGCTTCGGCGCCGCATCCTCGACAACGAGATGCCGCCCAACGCGCAGTACCTCGAGCAGGAGCTCGCGGACGCCCTCGGCATGAGCCGCACCCCGGTACGCGAGGCGCTGATCCGGCTCAGCGACGAGCGGCTCGTCGAGGTCAGGCCGCGGCACGGCGCGCGCGTCCTGCCGGTGTCGGTCGACGACATGCGCGAGATCTACGAGGTCATGACGGAGCTGGAGGCGCTGGCTGCGCGCAAGGTCGCCGAGCGCGGGCTGTCGCGCAAGGAGACGCGCCTGCTCGAGCAGGCCGTCAGCGACATGGAAACGGCGCTGGAGCGCGACGACCTCGGATCCTGGGCGCGCAGCGATGAAATATTCCACGCCCTCCTCGTCGACCTCGCCGGCAATTCGCGGCTGAGCCAGGTCGTGGCGACGTTCCGCGATCAGGCGCACCGGGCGCGCATGCAGACCCTGAAGCTCCGGCCGAAGCCGGTCGACTCGAATCGCGAGCACGCCGCCCTAGTCGAGGCGATCCGCAAGCGCGATGGCGAGACGTCCGCGTCCACCCATCGCCGGCACCGGCAGAAGGCGGGGACCTTGCTGCTGCGGCTGCTGGCGCGCTGCGGCAGCGAAGGTCTATGACGCCAGGCCGCCGCCGTCGGTGGTTTTCCTCGGAGTGCCGGCCGTTGCCCGGCGGCCGCGTTGCTGCGGCGGCATGGAGGAGCGGCGCTGGTCGATGTTCACCATCACGAGGCCCGACACGATCAGCACGAACCCGATGAAATGAAAGCCCTGCAGCACCTCGCCGAGCCACACCACCGAGAGCACGGCCGAGAACACCGGGGCAAGGTAGATGAACGCCGCCGCGCGCTGCGGCCCGAGCACAGCGACCCCGAAGAGATAGCAGACGTTGCCGATCAGCGCCGGCCCGAGCCCGGCGTAAGCCACTGCTGAGAAGGCGTAGCGCAGATCGTGCGCCTCGTAGACGAGAACCGCGCCGCCCGTCGCCAGCCATAAGACATAGACCGGCAGCATCACCGCGACGAGCCCCGCCCAGGCGGTCGCCACCGTCAGCGTCAGTGCTCCGATCTCCTTGCTCAAGACCTTGATCCTGATCGAGAACCAGGCGAAGACCATGGCCGCGAGCAGCGACCACAGGTTGCCGAGGCGGATGTCGAGCGCGCCGAGCACCGCGAGGCTGCCCTTGGCCAGGATCACCACCGTGCCCAGGAAGGCGAGGCCGAGACCGGCCCAGCCCTTCCAGCCGGTCGGGTTCTGCCCCGTGCTCCAGGCCAGCAGAGCCACCCAGGCCGGCGTCGTGGCATTGATCATGCCGACCTCGAGCGCCAGGCTCTGATAGACGCCCCCGAGCAGGAGAAACGAGAACAGTCCCACGCCGATGGCGCCGGCCAGCGCGACGTCGCGCCGGCGGTCGAGCAGCGGCTCGCGATAGCGTCGTATCAGCGGCCACGCGAGCGGCGTGAGGATCACGAGCGCCAGGGCCCATCGCCAGAACGCCATGGCCGGCAGCGGCATCAACTCGTGCGCGGAGCGCAGCACGACGTGGTTGCTGCCCCAAAGGGCGGCCGTCAGCAGCAATGCGGCGATGCCCATCGCCATGCGGGCGGATGTCATCTCACCACCCTATCGGATCGGGCTCGCTTGGATAGCTTATGACCGGTGCGCCTTGTCGGGATGCTCACAGCCTCGCCACGACGGGATTCGGATCGACGACGGTAAGGGCTTCGGACAGATCCGGTGCCGCAGCGTCCAGATAATGCGACCTGAGGTCGACGGTCGATCGCCGGCCCAGGCTGGCGCGATGCCGATCGAGCCATTTCCTCGTCTCGATCCGGCCGGCGCCATGCAGATACGTGAGCAGCCCCTTGTCGGGCTTCAGCTTGCTGTCGGCGCTCAGTCCAGCCGTATAGCGGCCGGCCTCGATCAGGTGAAAGCGGTGCCGCTTCAATCGTGCCGTCCGGCCCCGTCGCCCGATGAGCCAGCCGAGCCTGGTCTCCCTGGCCGCCACGATCGCCTCGGCGTCGCGCAACAGCGGCTGGTTGAAGGTGATGGCGTTGATCCGCCCGGCGATCTCGCGCGAGGATCGCGGCATGCCTGCGTGCTGCAGCGGGTTGAGCTGCACGATGAGCGTGTCCTCCACCGGACTCTCGGCCGCCAGGGTGAGGAGATCGGGGTTGGCGGAGAACCCGCCGTCCCAGTAGGCGCGGCCGTCGATCACCACCGCGTGGTGCAGCGTCGGCAGGCAAGCCGAGGCGAGCACGGCCTCGACCGTCAGCTCGGACCTGCGGAACAGGCGGGCCCGGCCGGTCGCGACATCCGTCGCGGCGATCAGCAGCTCGACCGGCGCCGACGTGCGTATCCGCTCGAAGTCGATATGGGTCGTCAGCAAGCGGCGGAGCGGGTCGAACCCGAGCGGGTTGAAATCGTAGGGCGACAGCAGGCCGGACATGCCGGGAACGGGCGCCCCCTGCGCCAGTCCGGCGAAAAACGGATTGAACCGCAGCAGGTCGGGCACGCCGGCGGCCTCGACCGCCTCCCAGACCTTCCGCAGCGTTTTCTGGGCTTCCGGGGGACCGCCCGTCGCGAGTCCCGAGGCGACAGCCGCGGCGTTGACCGCGCCGGCGCTGGTGGCGCTCATCCATCCGAACGACACACCACCGTCCTGCAGCAGCTCGTCGAGCACCCCCCAAGTGAAGGCGCCATGCGCACCGCCGCCCTGCAGCGCCAGATTGACCGGCCGCCGGGTCGCTTTGGTCACGTTCAGATTGCCCCGCCCGCTGTCCTCGAACGTCTCGAAACGGAGGATGGCAGCTCTGATGCGGTCACCACAAGTGGCAATCCGTCGATGCGGACCAGGCGCGCCTCGATGCCGTAGACGGCGGCGAGCCAGTCGGAGCTGAGCACCGCCTCGGGCGGACCGTCGGCAACCGAGCGGCCGTCCTTCAGCAGCACGATGCGGTTGCAGAAGCGGGCGGCGAGCGAGAGATCGTGCAGGGCGACGACCATGGAGCGCCCTTCCGCCGCGATCCGCCGCAGCCGATCGAACAGCGCCAACTGGTGGGCGGGATCGAGACCCGCGGTCGGCTCGTCGGCGAGCAGCACCTGCGCTTCCTGGGCCAGCGCGCGGGCCACCAGCACACGCGCCAGCTCGCCGCCGGAGAGCTCGGTCGCCAGCCGCTGGCGGAACTGCATGAGGTCCATGGCCGTGAGCGCGGCATCGACGGCGGCGCTGTCGGCCTCCTTGAGGCTGCCCGGGCCGGCTCCATGCGGCAGCCGTCCCAGCGCGACGACGCACTCGACCGACAGCGGCCAGTGCACGGCGCGCGCCTGCGGCAGGTAGGCGATGGCGCGGGCGAGCGCGCCGCGCTCCCAGTCCGCCAGCCTGCGGCCGCCGAGAGCGACGGACCCGGCGAGCGGCTTCAGCAAGCCGGCCATGGACCGCAGCAGCGTCGACTTGCCGGCGCCGTTGGGGCCGACCACGGCGATCATCTCGCCGGGGGCGGCGGCGAGGCTGGCGCCTTCGAGGACCCGCCTGCGGCCGAGCGCGACCGTGATGCCCTGCGCTTCGAGCCTCATGGCAGAAGCTCCCGCCGGGTCTTCAGCACCAGCCACAGGAAGAACGGCGCGCCGATGATGGCGGTGGCGACGCCGAGCCTGATGTCGATGGCGGACGGCAGCAGCCGCAGGGTCACGTCCGCCGCCAGCACCAGCGCCGCTCCGGCGAGCGCGCTCGCCGTCATCAGCCGGCTCGGCAGGTAGCCGACCAGCGGCCTGAGCATGTGCGGCACGATCAGGCCGACGAAGCCGATGGCCCCGGCGACCGCCGTCGCCGCGCCCACCGCCAGAGCCGAGCCGATGACCACCATGAGGCGGACGCGCGCGAGATTGGCGCCGAGATTGAGCGCCGCGTCCTCGCCGAGCGCCAGCGCATCGAGCGCCACACCGGTGCGCGACAGCACGAGCAGGCCCGTGACGATGAACGGCGCGGCGAGCCACACGTGCACGAGGCTGCGGTCGCTGAGCGAGCCCAGCATCCAGAAGACGATCTCGACAGAGGCGAACGGGTTGGGCGACAGGTTCACCGCCAGCGCCGTCAGCGCGCCGGCGACGCTCGACATGGCGACGCCAGCGAGGATCAGCGTCAGCGGTCCGGTGTGGGCGCCCGCCAGCATCAGAACGGCCGTCGCGGCGAGAGCCGCTCCGGCGAGGCCGCCGACCGGCAGCGCCGCCGCGAACGCTGCCGCTGCCCCCGTATGGATGGCGATCACCGCGCCGAGCGAGGCCCCGCCCGTGACGCCCAGCAGCCCCGGCTCGGCGAGCGGGTTGCGCAGATAGCCCTGCAGCGCCGCGCCGGACATTGCGAGCGCCGCCCCGACCAGCGCCCCCAGTAGCGCCCGCGGCAGCCGGATCTCCCAGAACACGAGGCCGAAGGCGCGCTCTCCGACCGGCAGCCCGAAACCGCCGGGGCCGATCAGCAGCGAGACCAGGAACGCGAGTGCGGCAATCGCCGCGACCCAGGCCACCGCCCAGCGCCGATCGAGCATTTGCCCTGTACCTTGCCGGATCAATTGCGTGCCTGTTCGAGGATGGCCCGGCGGGCGCGGGCCAGCGTCGCCACGGCGTCGGCCACGTGCGGCGTCCCGCACAGCCACAGCGGCATCGGCAGATCGACGTGAGCGCGCTCGGCGAGCACATGGGCGAGCGCCGGATGCCGCAGGTTGTCGGCCACGGGCGTGCGATAGGTCGTCGCCTGCTGACCGAGCGCGACGAGATCGGGCGGGTTCACGACCAGCGTCTCCAGATCGATGCGCTCGCCCGGCGTGAGCGCCACCCGGTCCGCGGCATTGGAGAAGCCGGCGGCCTCGAGGGCCGCGGCGGCCAGCGTCCCGCTCGGCGACACGATGCTATTGGCCTGATAGACGACGGCCTCGGGACGCTCGGGGCCGTGCGCGCGTGCCTTAGCCAGCCGCCGGTCGAAGTCCGCGACCATGGCCTCCCCGCGCGCGGGCTCGCCGACGGCTGCCGCGATGGCGCGGATCACTTTGGCGATACCCTCGATCGTCGTCGCCATGGGGATCACCTCGACGCGCTGGCCGAGGCGGCGCAGCAGGTCGACGGTCGCCGGTGTCGTATGCGCGCCCGCCAGCACGAGGTCGGGCTCGAGCGCCAGGACCTCCTCCGCCGTGCCGCGCACCAGCCGGATGCCGGCGATCCGATCTATGATGGGCGAGACGTTGGGGTCGGAGGAGACCCAGCTCAGCGCCTGGATGCGCTCGCGCGGCACGAGGTCGAGCACGATGGGGTCGATGCAGAGATTGAGCGAGACGATGCGGCGGGCCGGCTCGGCGGCCGCCGAGCAAGCGAGCGCCAGGACCGCGGCAAGCGCCGCGGCCCCAAGCCCGGTAATCTCTCGCCACAGACCAATTCTCATTTCACTCCCGTCGCGAGACGGCCATCCTCCAGGGTCAGGCGGAGACCCGCATAGGCGGCGATTCCTGCCGTATCGTAGCCGAAGATCTCCTCGTAGCTCTCGTCGAAGAGATTTTCCACCCGGCCGTAAATCTCGAGGCCCGGTTGCACCTTGTATGACGCCGCGGCCGACACCAGCCAATAGTCGTCGAGCGCCAGCCTGACGACGGGGGAGAAGAACGGCGCGCCGAATGCCTCGTCGTCGGCTTCGCCGTTGTACACGGCGGCGAGCTGGAATAGCCCGCGGCCCTCGTCGAACCCATAGGTCACGTCGGCGCGGGCCGAATGCGGCGGCCGGCGGATCTCCCGCGCCCCCCCCTCCTCGACGGCGTCGAGATAGGTATAGGCGAGCCCCAGGCTCAGGTTGGGGAGGACCTGCAGCCGGCTTGCGATCTCGACGCCCTTGCGCTTCGCCTTGCCATCGAGATTGATCGGATACGAGCAGAAGAGGTCGCCGGGATTGCAGTCGATGATACGGCCCGGATCGAACATGCTGATGAACTCCGTCCGGATCTTGTTCTTGAGGTCGGCCGAAAAATAGGTCACGTCCACGACGGCCCGGCCGGCGAGGAAGGTGAGCTCGACGCCCGCATCCCAGCCGAGGCTTTCCTCCGGCTCGAGGCCGGGGTTGGAGACGAAATTGGCCGTCGTCCCGAACTGCTCGATGAGCGTCGGCGCCTTGACCCCGGTGCCGGCGCTGGCGTGGGGGCGCACCCCGATCTCCGGGATCGGCACGGATATGCCGGTCCGCCAGGTGGTGAAGTCGTTGAAGGAATCGTTGTCGTCATGGCGCAGGCCCGCCGAGAGAAACACCCGGTCGAGAAATTCGCCGCGCCATTCCCCTGCGAACGCGGTCTGGCTGCGCGCCGCATTGGCTGAGCCGAAGTCGGAGCGCGTCTTGAACGCCTCGCGCTCGCGCTCGACGAGTCCCGTCACGCTGTGCCTCGCCATCAGCCCGGGCGTCGCGAAACGGTACGTGGCCTGATAGGCGAGTTTGTATGCCTCATCCGTGTTCTCGAACGGGGACGGCGGACCGAAGCCGTTGCCGAAGCCGCTGCCGTCGCCGACCTCGTCGAAGTCGGCGATCTGCACATCGTCCCGGGTCGTCACGTTCCGCGTCGCTTTGAATACGTGGGTGAGGTCTCCGCCCAGCATGTCCCAGCGCAGGTCGGCCCCCATCAGGAGGACGGTCGAGTTGAAATGGGAGAAGCTGTCGCTGGCAATGATGAAGCCGTCGCGGGTGTCGAAGGCGGTCTGGTCGTCGCGGTCACCCCGCTTCTCGACACGTCGCAGGCCGAGGTCCAGCCGCACGTTGTCCGCCAGCATGGCCCCGGCCCTGGCCGAGAACGACGTCAGGCGGTTGCCGTCCTCCTCGCCGAGCGCCCCTTCCGGGGCGATGTTGAAGCCGTCGCTGCGCCGGTGCTGCACCGTCACCGATCCCCAGACGCGGTCCGTCCCGCCGGAGATGCGCGCGGCGCCCTCCTTGGTCCCGAACGAGCCGCCTTCGATGCGGGACGCGACCCGCAGGGGTCCCTTGCCGCTCTTGGTGATGACGTTGATAACTCCGCCGACGGCGTTCGAGCCGTAGAGCGCACTCTGCGGCCCGCGGATCACCTCGATGCGTTCGATGTCCTCGGTGAGCAGGTCGGAGAAATCGAACGTCCCATCGCTGCCGGCGTTCGCCTCCACGCCGTCGATGAGGACGAGCGTGTGGTTCGCCTCGGCGCCGCGGAGGCGCACCTGCGTCAAGCCTGCCGGCGAGCCCGTACGGCTGACCGATACTCCCGGCAGGCTGCGCAGGGCATCGGCCGCGTGGCGCACCTGTTGCCGCTGCAGGTCCTCGCCGGTGACCACCGTAACAGAGGTGCCGAGGCGGGCCGCCGGTATGCCGGCTTCCTCATCCGGTGCGCCGGAGGCCTCTGCCTCCTCCGCAGGGACTTGCGTGGCCGTGCCCGGCGACGACGCGGCGGCGGCCGGCCTGGGCCGGCGCGCGGGCGGCGCCTCCAGCGTGGCGCCCTCGACGAGGATGCCGGGCAGCACCTGCTGTGCAGCGGCCGGCGACAAGGCCGCAGCGGCCAGGGGAGGAACCAGAGCGATGGAGGAGAGAAGACGGGCGAGATACGCGTTCGACGCTGATCGACTCGTGGACATGACTGCTCCGCACGACTGACTAGGCGTGGGAGCAACGCAACAGCAACGGGAGACGCTGGAACCGACGCTTGCATGCGGCCGACACAAAAACAGACCGTCCGCCCTTCGGCGGCGGCTCGATGCCGGCTACGACTCAACTCGCCCTGCGACTACCCATAACTGACGTGTCCCCGCCGGTTACACATCAGTCGCCGCTACGGCTATCCGCTCCAGCGCGCACCCCGCGCGTCGGATGGGCGACTCGTGCCGGCAGGTCTCCTGGCTCGCGGCTCTTGCGTCTTGTGCAGCCTTCCCGGCCTTCGAAAGGGCCAGTGGCAGATGTGGACAAGACTCGCCGCTTACAGTTGCGGGGGCAGCCACGGATTGGAGCCGAAGCCCGTCACCGTGTTCCCTTTTCACCCGCCCGGGACGTTGCCCGTGCGGGAACCAGCACGAGCGACAGGCAATCAGACGCAGCATCGGACGTCAAGCGGGATAGGCGCTCCCTAACCTCAATGCATCTTGCACGATGCCGCCGTGCAACGCCTTCGGCCAGCAGCCGCTCAGGGCAGCCGGTGATCCTCGAAGAAGCTGGTGAGCGGGATCTGTGTGCACTGCTCGAATTCGTCCATGGCTGTAATCAGCCGGTTGCGGTAGCTGAGCAAGGCCAGCAGCAGTTGAGCCGAGTCGCGCGACATCCCGAACCGCGACCAGCTTTCGACCGTGCGCGCCTCGACCCCGATGCGCTCGCCGAACTCCTGCGGCGAGTTGAATCCGAGCAACGCGACCACCTCGTGGAACTCCTCGGGCGACAGCCGCGGCTTGATGGCGTGCGTGTGCAGCCGTTCCATGAGCAGACCGAGGTCGGACGGCCGGAACAGCGGATTGCGGCTGACGAACTGTGTCAGATTGGCGTGCATGCGGAGCCTCCGGTTATCCTGAGAGATCCGGCCTCGGCGGACCAGCCGGCAGAATGGAACGGAACGCTGCACGGGCTGGGCCGAGCAGTCTCGTAGGTTCGCCGACTGCTGGCAAGCGAATCCAGACCCCGGCGGCTGGTCTTGGTGTACATGCCGGCTCGATCAGGGCAGCCGTGAGGAAGACTCCGGCGGTCGCTTCCGGACCGTCGGCCGCCGCTGGGCCGCGTTCGGGCGAGTCTCCGCCGCAGTGAGCCGGCGCGCCGCCTCGACATCGGTGATGAGGATGCCGGCACCTGTGGCACGGAGGGCGGCGCGAATGGCGCCGACCTTGCGCACGCCTCCCGCCGCGATGGCGACGACGGGTATCCGAGCAAGGTCCTCGAGCCCCACCGCCATGACGCGGCGGTTGACCGGGTGATCGACCGGCTTGCCGTCCTCGTCGACGAAGGTGCAGAGCACATCGGCGACCGCCCCTGCCTGGCGCAGCGACTCGAGCTCGTGTGACGACAGCAGTCCCTCGCTGAACACGGTGGTTTCCCGCGACACGTCGCCGACACCCACCAGGGCCAGATCCGCGCCGCGCGCGCGCTCGAGAAGCTGCAGCAGCCCTGGCTCCCGCCACAAGCTGCCGCGGACCTGCTCGCTCGACACGAACACCGGGGCGGTGAGCTGGAAGCATTCGGCGCCGAACACGTCGGCGATCCGGCGCGCCACCGACGACGGATTGACGGCGCGGGAATGGGTCATGCCTCCGAGCAGCGACACGATCGACACGTTCGAGGTCGCGCGCTGCGCGATGCCGGGGAGCGCCATCCTCAGCGTCTCGCCCCAGCCGACGCCGATCGACATCCCGTCGGCCACTCGGCCGGCGAGAAAAACTCCCGCTGCATGGCCGACGAGCCTGGCGACTGCAGCGTCGCTGCGCGGCGCCGGGACGACGACCGCTTCCGTCAGACCAAAGGCCGCGACAAGGCGCCGCTCGAGCTCCACCTGCTCCGTCGACTTTGCGTCGATCTCGATGCGGACGATGTTTTCCTCCCGCGCCGCGGCCAGCAATCGCATCACCTTGACCCGGCTGAGATCGAGATGCTGCGCGATCTGCTCCTGGGTGAGGCCCTCGATGTAGTAGAGCCAGGCGGCGCGCACCTTCAGGTCGGGCCCTTCCTCGGACACACCACGCCTCCCTTGTGCCATTCGCGCAGCTCCCCCGACGGCCCCGCCTGCCTCCGAGTTTCGAGGCTCCTCGAACTCCTGGCAAGGCCGATCCGGCCCGCTTCAATGCTGCAGGAGCTGAGCTCAGCCTTGCGCGCGATAGCGTACATATGTTACTGGCAGATGACAAATGCACGGACTCGTCCGCGAACCGGAGCTTGTTTCATGACTGCTGTCGGAGCAGGTTCGGCAGACGGAGGGCCAGCCGTCCGGGCGCATCTCGCCGAAGCGCTCGAAGAGCGCGAGCGTACCGGCCGCAGGGTGCGGGTCGGCCTGATCGGTGCCGGGCAGATGGGCACCGACATCCTGGTGCAGGTAGCGCAGATGCGCGGCATCGAGGTCGTCGCCGCCGCCGATGTCATTCCGGAAAGGATCGGTGCCGCCTGCGCGCTGGCCGGCTCCGGCAGCCGGCCGGCACGAATGGTGACGGATGCGGCCGACGCCTGCGCGAGCATCCGCGCGGGGCGGCTAGCCGCGACGGCCTCGGCGGAGATCGTCTGCCGGCTGCCCGAGGTCGAGGCCGTCATCGACGCCACCGGCAACCCGAACATGGGCGCCCGGGTCGCCCTGCTCGCGATCGAAGCCCGCAAGCACATCGTCATGATGAACGTGGAGGCCGACGTCACGGCCGGCGCCTTTCTGGCCGTCGAGGCGGCCAGGGCGGGCGTGATCTATACGCTGGGCGCAGGCGACGAGCCCGCGTCGACCATGGAGCTCATCCGCTTCGTGCGGGCGCTCGGCTATCCGGTGATCGCTGCCGGCAAGGGCAAGAACAACCCTTTCATCGTCGATGCGACCCCGGACGACTTCGCCGAGGAAGCCCGCCGGCGCAACATGAACCCGCGCATGCTGGTGGAGTTCGTCGACGGCTCCAAGACGATGGTCGAGATGGTGGCGATCGCCAATGCGACGGGGCTCGTGCCCGACGTGCCCGGCATGCATGGTCCGGCCGCGCCGCGCGAGGAGCTGCACGCCTATTTCTGCCCCAGCGACGAAGGCGGGCTCCTCGGTCGCAAGGGAGTGGTCGATTTCTCGGTCGCCAAGGGCGTCGCGCCGGGGGTCTTCGTGGTGACGGAGATGCGGCATCCGCGCGTGCGCGAGCGCATGCAGGACCTGCACCTCGGCGCCGGCCCCTACTATGCGTTCTTCCGGCCCTACCATCTGACGAGCCTCGAGGTGCCGCTGTCGGCGGCCGCTGCCGTGGCTCTCGGCGAATGCCACATGCGCCCGCTGGCGGTCCCCTCGGCAGAGGTCGGCTGCCTCGCCAAGCGGGACCTCGAGCCCGGGGAGACGCTCGACGCGCTCGGCGAGTACGCCTATCGCGGCTTCGCGCTGACGCGGCAGGACGCGGTCGAGCGCGGCGCGCTGCCGGTCGGGCTGGCGCAGGGAGCGCGAGTCGCGCGGCCGATCGTGAAGGGCGAGCTTTTGACCTACGCGGCGGTCGAGCCCGATCCCGCGCTGGCGATCGTGAGCGTGCGCCGGTCTCAGGACGAAATGGTGCGCCGATGGACCAGCTAGACGGGAAGCGGGACGCCATCGCCATGACCACCGAGTTGCAGATCAGGACGGGAGCCAACCAGAGGCCGGAGCTCGCCGCGCTCGACGACGATGTCCTGCGCGCCGCCCTGCTGAAGATGCACCTCATCCGCAGGTTCGAGGAGACGGCCGAGGACAGCTATGCCAGGGGCCTCGTGCACGGCACCATGCACCTGTCGATCGGGCAGGAGGCGAGCGCCGTCGGCGCGGTGCTGGCGCTCGAGCCCAAGGACTACATCCTCTCGACCCATCGCGGGCACGGCCACTGCATCGCCAAGGGCGCGGACCCCGGACGCATGCTGGCCGAGTTCTTCGGCAAGGAGACCGGCTACTGCCGCGGGCGCGGCGGCTCGATGCACATTGCCGACGTCGAGGGCGGCAATCTCGGCGCCAACGGCATCGTCGGCGGCGGGCTGCCGATCGCCGTCGGTGTCGGCATGAGCCTCAGAGCGCAGAAGCGCGATTCCGTCTGCATGGTGTTCTTCGGCGACGGCGCGACGAACGAGGGCGCCTTCCACGAAGCGCTGAACATGGCCTCGATCTGGCGGCTGCCGATCGTGTTCCTCTGCGAGAACAACAAGTACGGCATGTCCATGGACGTCGGCCGCGCCATGGCTGTCGCCAACGTCGCCGACCGCGCCGCAGCCTACGCCATACCCGGAGTGAGCGTGGACGGCAACGATCTGCCGGCAGTCGCCGCGGCCGCAAGGGCGGCGGTGGAGCGCGCCCGCGCCGGGGACGGCCCCAGCCTCGTCGAGTGCAAGACATACCGCATCCGCGGCCATTCCAAGAGCGACCGGAATCTCTACCGCACCCGACAGGAGATCGAGGAATGGCGCGACCGCGACCCGATCCGGCGGCTGGAGGATGAGCTGCTGCGGCACGACCGGCTGAGCCGCGAGGAGCTGCGCGTCATCGCAGAGCGCGCCGAGCAGCAGATCACCGCCGCCGTTGAATTCGCTGGCACAAGCCCCGACCCCCGCGTCGACGAGCTCACCCGTGACGTCTATGCCGACTGAGATGCCGAACGAGATCGTTGCGCACGGCGCCGGTGTCCGCGAGTGCTCCTACGCCGAGGCCATCCGCGAGGCGCTGGCCCAGGCCATGGAGGCCGACGGCCGGGTGTTCCTGTTCGGAGAGGATGTCGGCGTCTACGGCGGAGCCTTCGGCGTCTCCGGCGACCTCTTCCATCGCTTCGGCCCCGAGCGGGTGATCGACACGCCGATCAGCGAGCTCGGCTTGGCCGGCGCCGCCGTCGGGGCAGCGATCACGGGCATGCGACCGGTGCTGGAGATCCAGTTCTCCGACTTCATCACGCTGGCCATGGAGCAGGTGGTCAACCAGGCGGCGAAGATCCACTTCATGTTCGGCGGCAAGGCGTCCGTGCCCCTGGTGATCCGCCTGCCGGGAGGCTCCGGCACCGGCGCTGCCGCTCAGCACTCGCAGTCGCTCGAAGCGTGGTTCGCACACGTGCCGGGACTGAAGGTGGTGCAGCCGTCGACGCCCCACGACGCCAAGGGCCTGCTACTGGCCGCGATCGACGACCCGAACCCGGTACTGATCTTCGAGCATAAGCTCCTCTACAAGACCAAGGGTCCCGTGCCGGTCGAACCCTACCGCGTTCCGATCGGCAAGGCCGCGGTGAGGCGCGAGGGAACCGACATCACAGTCGTCGCCACCTCGATCATGGCGTTGCGGGCCGAGGCGGCGGCGCAGCGGCTGGCTGCGGAGGGCATCTCGGCGGAGGTGATCGACCTGCGCACGCTGCGGCCCATCGACTTCCCGACCGTTGCGGAAAGCGTCCGCAAGACCCATCGCCTGCTCACCGTCTACGAGGGCGTGAAGACCATGGGCATCGGCGCCGAGGTCTCGGCCATGATCGCGGAGAGCGAGGTGTTCGATTTCCTCGACGCACCGATCGCCCGGCTCGGCGGCGCCGAGGTGCCGCTGCCCTACAATCCGGCATTGGAGAAGGCGGCGGTGCCGCAGGAGGACGACATCGTCGCCGCCGTCCGCCGGCTCGTCCGCGAGGGCGAGGCCTGATGGCGGTCGAGGTCATTCTCCCGAAAGTCGACATGGACATGGAGACCGGGGCCGTCCACGCCTGGAAGGTGCGCGAGGGCGACGCCGTGCGTGCGGGCGATGTGCTGTTCGAGATCAGCACGAACAAGGCCGCCATGGAGGTCGAAGCGCCGGCATCCGGGATCGTGCGCGGCATCGCCGCCGAGGAAGGCGCCACGCTGCCCGTCGGCACCATCGTCGCCTGGATCTGCGCGCCGGACGAGCAACCCCCGGCGCGCGCCGAACCGGCGGAGGTCCGTGCCCACGTTGCGGCCGGCGGCTCCCCGGCTCCAGCGAAGCCTGCCGCGCCCGCCGGCGCGATCTCGCGCGAGCCGTCGGCGCTCCGCGCGACACCTCTGGCCCGCCGGTTGGCCACGTCGCTCGGGATCGACCTTCGCCAGGTTCCGGGATCGGGGCCGCGCGGACGGATCGTCAGCGATGATGTCGATCGGCACGCCGGCGAGATGCAGAGCACGGTCGCAAGCGCCGGGGCACGTAACGGGGCAGTCATCGCCGCAGACGCCCGCGTGATAGAGGCCGGGCGGCCTCGCGTCCGCCGCGTCCCCCTGACGGCCGTACAGAGGATCGCGGCACAGCGGCTCGTCGAGAGCGTGCGCACCGCGCCTCACTTCGCGGTGAGCGCCCACATCGAGATGCAGGCGCTGATCGATCTCAGGGCCCGTCTCGCCCCGCGGATCGAAGAGCAGACTGGCATCAGGCCGAGCCTGACGGTTCTGCTGGCACGGATCGCCGGCCACCTGCTGCCGCGCCACGAGCGGATCAACGGCAGCATGGAAGGGGAGAGCGTCTGCCTTCACGGCGACGTCAACATCGGCATCGCGGTGGATCGCGACGGCGAGCTCATGGTGCCGGTGCTGAAGCGGGCGGGCGAAAGGTCGCTCGCCGAGCTGACTGCCGAGCTGGCGCGGCTGCGAAAAGAGATCGAGGACCGGGCCATCAGGCCGGCCGATCTGACCGGCGGCACCTTCACCATCAGCAATCTGGGCATGTACGGGGTCGACTCGTTCTCGGCCATCATCAATCCGCCCGAGAGCGCCATCCTGGCCGTGGGCCGCACAGTGGCGACGCCCGTCGGCCGCGACGGCCAGATCGTGCTCGTGCCGCGCGCGACGTTCACGCTGTCGTGCGACCACCGGCTGGTCGACGGCGTGCTGGCGGCGCGGTTCATGCGCGACCTGCGCGAGGCTATCGAGCATCCGGAGGTGCTCATCTGAGCAAAGGAGGTGATGGCGCGACAACCATGGTGATCGCCTCGAGAAAGCGCATTGGCTACTGTTGCGCTTGGCTTTGTATTTGACGAAACGGGAGGAATGAATGTCACCCACCCTTACTCGCACTCTGCTGGCGCTGGCGGCCGGCGTCTGGCTGGCGGCGGCAGGCTCGGCGCAGGCGCAGAGCGGCAAGCTCGTGCTCTACACGTCGCAACCCGACAAGGACGCGGCACAGACCGTCGCCGAGTTCCGCAAGGTCAACCCAGGCGTGGAGGTCGAGATCTTCCGCTCGGGCACGACCGAGGTGATGAGCAAGCTCGCGGCGGAGTTCGCCGGGGGTGCGGCACACGCCGACGTCCTGCTGATCGCCGACGCGGTCAGCATGGAGGCCCTCAAGCGCGACGGCCGGCTGCTGGCCTATCCCGAGGCCAAGGTCGACGGCTTCCGCGAGGGCTCCTACGACCCCGACCGCACCTACTTCGGCTCCAAGCTGATCACGTCGGGCATCGCCTACAACACCGCCGCGACGGTCAAGCCCACCTCGTGGGCCGACCTCGTCAAGCCTGAGTTCAAAGGCCAGTTGACCATGCCGAGCCCGCTCTACTCCGGGGCGGCGGCGATCATGTTGAGCGCCATGACGGCGCGGCCGGACCTCGGCTGGTCCTACTTCGAGGGCCTGAAGTCGAACGAGGCGCGGGCCGTGCGCGGCAACGGCGCCGTGCTGAAGGCCGTGGCGACGGGCGAGAAGACCTACGGCGTGCTCGTGGACTTCATGGCCTTCACGGCCAAGCAGAAGGGCTCGCCGGTGGAGTTCGTGTTCCCCAAGGAGGGAGTGCCCGCCGTGACGGAGCCGGTCGCGATCCTCAAGGGCACGGCCAATGCGGCCGCCGCCAAGGCGTTCGTCGACTTCATCCTGTCCGACGCGGGCCAGAAGCTCGCCGTGACGCAAGGCTACGTGCCGGCGAAGGCCGGCGTGGCGAACCCCGCCTGGCTGCCGGAGGGCACGCAGATCAACCTGATGCCGCTCGACATCAAGGGCATCCTCGCCGCGACCGAGGCCGACAAGAAGCGCTTCGCGACGATGTTCGGGGGCTGAGCCCGGCCCGTGGACGCGATGGAGGCCAGCACCCGCTCGAAGCGGCTCCAGGACCGCGCGCTCTTCTGGGCGCTCGTGCTCGTGCTCGCCGTGCTGTCGCTGCTTCCGATCGCACGCCTGTTGTGGGAGGTGGTTGCGCAGGGAGGCTTCGGCCCCCTGCGGCAGGTGCTCGGCGACCCGACGACGTGGACCGCCACCAGCAACAGCCTGCAGGTGGCGGTCGGGGGCACGCTGATCGCGCTCGTGCTCGGAACAGCGGTCGCGGCCGTCGTATCGCTCACCGACATGCGCGCCCGCAACGCCTTCGTGTTCTGCTTCGTGCTGCCGCTCATGATCGCGCCGCAGGTGACGGCGCTGGCCTGGCTGCAGGTGACGGGGCCGTCGAGCCCGCTGCTCAACGCCGTCGGCCTCGCGCCGCCGATCGGCTCGCGCAATCCGCTCTACTCGCGCGAAGGCATCATCCTCCTCCTCGGCATCCACTATGCGCCGCTGGTCTTCCTCACGCTGCGGGCCGGTATGCGCAGCATGCCGAGGGAGCTGATCGAGGCCGCGCTTGCCGTCGGCGCCAGCCCGCTCACGGTGCTGCGCACGATCGTGCTGCCGCTGATGACGCCGGCCCTGATCGCCGGGATCGCGCTCACCTTCGTATCGTGCATCGGGAACTTCGGCATCCCCGCGTTCCTGGGCATTCCCGGCGGCTACCTGGTGCTGCCGACGCTCATCTACCAGCGCCTCGCCGGGCTCGGCCCGGGCGTGCTGTCCGAGGTCGCGGTCCTGTCGACGATCATCGGCGGCATCGCGGTGATCGGCATCCTGCTTCAGGACATCATGCTGCGCCGGCGCGACTACCGCATCACGACGAGCTCGCTCGCCGCGCGCCCGTTCGCGCTGCGGCGCTGGCGGCTGCCGGCCGAGATCGCGGCCTGGTCGCTGACGGGGTTCATTCTCGTGCTGCCGCTGCTCGGGCTGATGCTCACCTCCCTGGTCGCCGCCTACGGCGTCCCGCTCACGGCCCGCACCGCGACGCTGTCGAACTACGCCTATGTCCTCTTCGAGCACGCTTCCGCGCGGCGCGCATTCTCCAACAGCCTGACGCTGGCGGCGGCCGCGGCTCTTCTCATCGTGATCGTCTGCGTGCCGCTCGCCTACCACGTCGTATGGCGGCGCTCGCGGCTCATGCGCATCCTCAACATCGCCGCCGAGCTGCCGTACGCGTTGCCCGGCGTCGTGCTGGCGATCGCCGCGATCCTGCTGTTCCTGCGGCCGCTGCCGGTGCTCGGCCTGTCCATCTACAATACCGTGTGGATCATCCTCTTCGCCTACCTGGCGCGCTTCCTCGTGCTGGGGCTGAAGCCCGTCGTCGGCGGCTATCATCAACTCGACCGCGCCCTGGAGGAGGCGGCCCAGGTCGCCGGTGCGCGGCTCCTGCGGCGGCTGACCAGCATCATCGCCCCCCTGCTCGCGCCCGCGGTGGTCGCAGGCGCGCTGCTGATCTTCCTGACCGCCTTCAACGAGCTGACGGTCTCGGCGCTGCTGTGGGCGTCGGGCAGCGAGACCCTGGGGGTCATCGTCTTCTCCTTCGAGCAGGGCGGCGAGTCGAACTATGCCGCTGCCGTGGCCACCATCACCGTCGCCCTGACGCTCTTCCTGATGCTGACGACGCTTCTGCTCGCGCGCCGGCTACCCCCGGGAGTGCTGCCATGGCGCGACTAGAGATCGACAGCGTGACGCGCCGATTCGGGACGTTCCGCGCCCTCGACTGCGTATCGCTCGACGTGAGGGACGGCGAGTTCCTGGCCGTGCTCGGGCCGTCGGGCTGCGGCAAGACCACGCTCCTGCGCGCCATTGCAGGCTTCGACCAGATCGACGGCGGCCGCATCGTCATCGGCGGGCGCGAGGTCTCCGCGCCCGGCAGCAACGTGCCGCCCGAGGAGCGCCGTGTCGGCATCGTGTTCCAGTCCTACGCGCTGTGGCCGCACATGAGCGTGGCCGACAACGTTGCGTACGCGCTGAAAGTGGCCGGCATGCCGCGGCCTGAAAGAGTGAAGCGCACCCAGAGCGCGCTGGCCCTGGTCGGCCTCGACGGCTTCGGCGACCGCCGCCCGGGGCTGCTCTCCGGCGGCCAGCGCCAGCGGGTGGCGCTGGCCCGCTGCCTCGCCATGACGCCGTCGCTGGTCCTGCTCGACGAGCCGCTGGCCAACCTCGACGTACATCTGCGCGCCGCCATGGAGAACGAGTTCGCCGATTTCCACCGGCGCACCGCCACGACGATGATCTACATCACGCACGATCAGGCGGAGGCGATGGCTTTGGCCGACCGCATCGCGGTGCTCGATCACGGCCGTCTGCAGCAGGTCGCCTCGCCCTCCGAGCTCTACCGCCAGCCGGCCAACGAGACGGTGGCGCGCTTCATCGGGGAAGGCATGGTCCTGCCGGCGAAGACCGGTCCGGGCTCCCCGGACGGCGTCAGCGATGTCGTCGTCTACGGTCTCGGCTGCCGCATGCGCTCGTTGCCGGGACGACCGGGGAACGAGAACGCCAAGGTCTGCCTGCGCCCGCGCGACCTGCGCCCGGCCAAGGCCGGCGAGGCAGGGATCGCCTGCACCGTCTCGCGGCTCGTCTACCAGGGCGGCTTTTTCCGCCTCGAGGCCGCGATCAGGTCGTGCCCCGACACGGTGCTGCAGCTCGAGGTCGACGAGCCCGCCAGTGTCGCACAGGGCGACGCCCTCGACGTCGTGATCGACAGCGGCTGGGTCATCCCGGGCGACGATGCGGGAGAGCCGCGATGAGGATCGCGCTGCTCGGCGGCTTCGGGGAGAAGGGCCGCACGTCGCTCGGCGTCGAGGCGGGCGCGACCCGCCTCATCATCGACGTCGGCATCAACACGAGCGCCACCGGTGTGGACTACTATCCCGCGATCGAAGCCCGCGATCTCTCCCGCTGCGACGCGATCGTCATCACGCACAGCCACGAGGACCACGTCGGGGCGCTCGGCTGGTGCCTCGCCAACGGCTTCTCGGGCAGGGTGCTGATGACGGCGGCGACCAGGGCGGACGCGCCGCTGATCTGGAGCCAGTACGCCCTGCCGCATCACCGGGAGCTCGCCGAGCGCGTGGCCATCGAGCCTCTCCCCTGCCCGGGCGAGACGCGGATCGGCACGGTGCGGATCAGGACCGGACGCAACGGGCATATCGCCGGCGGCGCATGGCTGTGGCTGGACGACGGCGTCACGGTGCTGGGCTACTGCGGGGATTGCGTTCCGCACAGCAGCGTTTTCGTGATGGATCCGCCGCCGCCGTGCGACCTGCTGGTGCTGGACGCATCCTACGCCGACGATTCCGTCAGCACCCGGAATCGCGCCGCGGCAATCGTCGACTGGGTACGCGCGCATCCGGCCTGCGTCCTGCCGGCGCCGCTGCAGGGCAGGCCGCTCGAGCTCATGGCGATCCTCGACGGACCGCTCGCCATCCACGTCGGCATGCGCCGGTCCCTGGCAACTCAGATCGAAAGCGGCCATTGGCTGGCGACGGGCGCGGCCGGCCTGCTCAGGGCACGCCTTGACGCGGCCGCCGACTGGACGGACGGCGAGGCGCTGCCCGACGGCCCCCTGCTCTGCCACGACGGCATGGGGATCGCCGGGCCGTCACGCGCGATCCTGACCCGCGCCGGCGAATGCGGTGCGGCCGTGCTGTTCACCGGACACCTCCCGGACGGCAGCCCCGGCCAGCAGATGCTAAAGGACGGCCGCGCCCATTGGCTGCGGCTGCCCACTCACCCCAATCTGCCCGAGAACCAGGCGCTGATCGCAGCCTGCCGGCCTCGCCTCGTCCTGGGTCACTCGGCCGAGCCGGCCACGATGCAGCGGCTGGCGGCGCACATGCCGCTGCTGCGCGCATCCGCCCGCACCGGCGACCGACTGGATCTCGTCGCGGAGGCTGGTCCGGCATGCGCATCCTCCTGAGCAACGACGACGGCATCGACGCGCCGGGACTGGCGCTGCTGGCGAGCGCCGCCCGGCTGCTCAGCCCCGACGTCCGGATCATCGCCCCGGTGCGCAAATGGACCGCGGCCAGCCACCAGCTCAGCTTCGACCGGACGATCGATCTCGTCCGGGTCGGCGAGCGCACCTACAGTTGCACAGGAGCGCCCGCCGATTGCATCGTCGCGGCAATGATGGTCCCGCTAGACGGCGGGCAAAGGCCTGACGTGGTGCTGTCGGGCGTCAACGACGACCGCAACGTCGGCGAGGACACGATCTACTCGGGCACTCTCGCCGTTGCGCGGGAGGCGACGTTCTGGGGTATTCCGGCGGTCGGCTTCTCACGGCCGCGCGGCAGCCCCGTCGAGGAGCAGGACGCCCCCTGCCTGGCGCGCCTCATCGGCGCGTTGTGGGAGATGCGACGGTCGTGGGCGCTGGAGGGGCATTACCTCTCGATCAATCTGCCGCGCCGGCTGCCCGCTACGGCCGTGGAGGCAAAGACCGGCCGCGACAAGATCGCGAGCGAGGTCGACGTGGTGTCGCGCGACGGCGACGCGCTCGTCTCGTTTCGCATCCGGCGCGGGCGACCGGGCACCTCCAGCCCCGGCGACGAGGCCAGCGCAGTCGCCGCCGGCCGCATCGCCGTCGTCCGGCATGCCTGGTTCGGGGCAGCAGCGCCGCTTCCGGCCGAAGTGCTGGCGCGGCTGTCGTCTGCCGGCACAGCCGACGGCGATAGCCTTTCCAGTTGAGATTGAATCCGAAGCAGCGAGCACTTCTGCCCTCCTTGCGGGGAGGGGGTGCCTATGCACCAGCGTCTCGATTGTGGCCCCGCCCCACCCGCACGGCTGTGCCGCGCCGCCCTCCCCGTCGAGGGGAGGGCCAACTACGACCGTCGTCAGTTCAATGCATCGCGAGCGATGCCGTCGAGCAGCGCCTCCACCTCGGCCAACGCCGCTTTCGTCTCCCCGCTGCCGGAGGCCGGCGGACGCCGGTAGCCGACGATGACGACGCCGGGCTGGCCGATGCTCTCGTAGATGAACAACACGTAGGGACAGAACCCGATGTTCATAGGATCGGCCTCGATCATCTGCCGCGACAGCTTCGCTGAGCAGAAGGTGAAGAACTCTGCCGACTTGTAGAGCGGTTTCTCGCTGCCGACGTCGGCCCCGGTGCGCTCCAGCATCTTCCCGATCTGGCCGGTGTAGTCGATCGTCAGGCCCCGGTTGATGACCGCATTGGTCAACTCGAAGCGCACGTCGTCGTAGCTGCCCTTCTTGCTGTAGGTGCGCACCTCCTGTGCGGCCGCCGGGCCGGATGCCGCCAGGAGCAGCGCCGGCACGAGCGCGAGCCAGCCAGTGTAGCGGGTGAGCCGTGTCATCTCGACCTCCATCGTGCGACGACCGCGGACGCGGCGGTCCATGCGCCCAATATAGCGCGGCCGACGGGGCGACCGCGAACTCCCCACCCGAGCCTCTCCGGCCTCGGGCTTTCAGTCCGGAGCCCCTGATCCGGAGAACGGCACCGCGACGGCGGCGACGCTGAGGCCGCCGACATCCCGGAGCGTCAACACGATGCGGCGCGAAACCCAATCGATGTCGACGGTGGCGAAGTTCTCCGGGTGGTAGATTCTGCTGACGAGCGGCGGGATGCGCGCATCTCTGGAGGGTCCGTAAGACTTGTTGAGCGAGCTCGAGGTGATCTCGACGAGCGGATAGCTCCCCGCGGCTTCGGACCGGTAGATGGCTCCCGAGTGCCTGTCCCCGGACAGCAGCACGACGCCCCGGGCTTGCGTCCGCCCGATGACGTCCAACAGCCGCTCGCGCTCGCGCGGCAGGTTCCCCCAGCGCTCGAAACCATGCCCCTCGGCCAGCACCTGGACGCTGGAGACGACGAGGCGGAGGTCGGCGGGCCGCCGCAGCTCGGCCTCGAGCCATGCCCACTGCGTTTCACCGAGCATCGTTTTGGCCGGGTCCGGGTCCGGCGCGTACCTGCCCCAATAGGGAAAGCCGGGCGGCTTCGGCCGCAGCGGCGAGCGGAAGCTGCGCGTGTCGAGCATGATGATCTGCACGCGGCGCCCCACCGGGCCGAACAGTCGGCTGTAGTAGATGCCGCCGTCGGGATGTCCGGGCTGCGGCCTTTGCCAGAACGCGTGGAAAAGACGATTGGTGGTATGGCGATAGCCGAACTCGCCGCCGCCGTCGTTCAGCCCGTAGTCGTGATCGTCCCAGATCGGGAGGAAGGGTATCTCCGCGCGTGCCGCGGCGAGCTCCGGCTGGACCGCCTGCAGGGCGTATGCGGCCCTGAGCCGTCGGAGGTCGGGACTCGCGACATCGCCATAGACGTTGTCCCCCAGCATCAGCATGAGCTGCGGCCGCGCAGCCATGACCGCCGCCCAGATCGGCTGCGGCTTCACCTGATCGAGGCAGGAGCCGAAGGCGATCCGCTCCAGGACCGCCGTCTCCGGCAGGACCAGCCAGGGCGTCGCCGGCTCGATACCGGGATCGGTGTCAGAGGTCTGGGCCCGGGACCGGCCAGGGTACGGCGAAGGCCCAAGCACGACCGCAAGGGCTGCTCCGGCGAGCATCCGGAGCCCCCGGCGCCGCGTATAGCTCGTCATTCAGCCGATACGATCGGGAGAGCGGCGCGCGTATGCCCGCAGCGCATCACAGACAGAAGAGGCCGCGGCCCATGGCGGCGAGGTCGAGGAGGATCGCCTCGCCGCGCACGGCGTAGAGATAGCCGGCGCCCAGCATGAGCGCCGCAACCGCTCCGCCGACCAGCACCATTCTCAGCGGCTGCTCCATGATCCTTCTCGCCTCAAGGGCGGTCGATCCAGTTCCGACGAAAGCCGGACCCGGCGGAACATTATCACGACCTGCCGCGGCGGGCGAGGCCGTCACCTGACGGCCGCCGCGAGTCGCGCCACCGGTCGCTCCCTGATCGGCCAGTGAATGGCGGCGGCGAACAGCCCGAACCCGATCGAGATCCACCACATCGCGTCGTATGACCCGGTGAGATCGTAGAGCCGGCCTGCCAGCCACAGCCCCGCGAACGAGCCGAGCTGGTGCGACAGGAACACGAACCCGAACAGCATCGACATCCAGGTGGTCCCGAAGAAGACCGCGACGAGCCCGCTCGTCAGCGGCACGGTGGACAGCCAGAACAGCCCGAGAACCGCGCTGAGGACGATGACCACCGGCCCGGTGATCGGCAGGAACAGCAGGCCGACGAAAACGAAGCAGCGCATGAAGTAGATGAGGCTGAGGCCGACCCGCTTCTCCATGAAGCGGCCCGACTGGCCGGCAAGCCAGGTGCCGATGATGTTGGCGATGCCGACCGCCATCAGCGCCAGGACCCCGACGCTCGCGTCGAGCCCGCTGTCGGCGACGAACGCCGGCAGGTGCACGGAATAGAACGCCACGTGGAAGCCGCAGACGAAGAAGCCGGCCGTCAGCAGCCAGAAGCTCGGGTGCTGGAAGGCCTCGTTGAACGCCTCGCTCAGCGACTGCGGCCTGATCGCCGATTGCTGGGTGGCCGGCGTGCCTCTAAGCGGCCAGGCGAGCGGGATCATCACGATTGCAGTGGCCGCAAGCACGAGCAGACTGATCTGCCATCCGAGCCATTCGATCAGCACGTGGGCGTATGGAAAAGCAACGAAGCCGCCGATACCGGCCGCCATGCCGAGCGATGCGATGGCCGCAACTCGCTTCCCGGGCTCGACAGCGCGCCCCACCGCGCCCACGAGCGCCGTCACCCCCGTGCCGCACACGCCGATGCCGAGCAGGACGCCGCTGAAGTTTAGATCGAGCGGCGACTGCGCGGCGTACATCAGATAGAGCCCTGCCGCCGTCGCCAGCGCACTGCCGGCGATCACCCGGCCCGCGCCGTATCTGTCGGCAATGGCGCCGGCCAGCACCGCGCCGATGCCCCATACCAGGTTGGCGATGGCCATGGCGTTCGAGAAGGGCTCGCGGCCGATGCCGAGCTCCGTCGTCATCGGCGTCAGATAGAGCCCCATCACCTGGCGCAGGCCCATCGCCATGCCGACGATGACACCGGCCGTGAGCACGATGGCCCAAGGGGGGAAACGGTTCGCTGGAGAGGGCAGGAATGTCATGCGCGCGATGCCTGGAAGCTCCGGACCGGCCCTTCTTATGGCACAGGCGAAGCCTCACGTAAGTTGAGGATTACACGTGAGATTGATAAGCGAGCCTTATGGACCGCCAGGCTACTCGGCGAGCACGGGCTCGAGCCAGCGGCGCTCGACCTGGACGACCGGCCCGTCGGGCTCCCGGATGCCGCGACCGATCAACTCGATCCGCCAGGGCCGGCCGGCGCCGGCGGGCATGATCCGGTAGATGTTGTATCGCGCCAGCGGCTCGTGGCGGTGCACCCGCCCGATGGAGCCCGAGGCGATCCCGACCACCGCCATCGGGCCGCTCGCCGACGTGCGCCAGCTCACCATGTCGCGATGGTTGTGGCCGTGGATGACGAGCTCGGCGCCGGCGTCGACGAGCGCCGATTCCAGCGCAGCCGCGTCCCTCAGATCGCGGCCGGGCCGGATCTGGGACACGAGCGGCGGATGATGGATCATGACCAGGCGGAACAGGTCCATGCGCCCGAGCTCGCGCAGCAGATCCCGGCACTGCCGGATCTGCCCGGCGCCGACCTCGCCCGAGGCGATGCCCGGCGGCGTCGGCACCGCCGAGTTGAGCCCCACCAGCGCGATCGATTTGCCGATCCGGCGGACATAGGGAAAGCGGGGACCGGAGCCGGGGGCCAGCTCGGCACCCCAGTCGTCCGATTCCATGTACCGCGCCCATCGCCCGACGCCGCTGTGCCTGCGCAGGCGCGTGTAGATGTCGTGGTTGCCAGGCACCACCGACACCCTGTCGGGGGGACCGAGGGTGTGCAGCCAGAGCAGCGCCGTCTCGTACTCCTGCGGCAGACCGATGTTGACGAGGTCGCCCGTCACGGCGATGTGGTCCACACCCTGGTGGCGCAGGTCCGACACGAGGAGGTCGACCACGGCGCGCAGATGCGACCGGCGACGCCGCATCACCCAATTGGCGAATCCGAGAAATCGCTTGGCGTTCCAGTAGTTCGGCCAGAAGGCGGCGAGCGGAGCCAGATGGATGTCCGACAGGTGGGCGATGGTGAAGTGAGAGTGCATTGTCCCGGCCCCGGATGCTGCGCGCGCGCCGCGAGTGTTAACATGGTTCGGCGGCAGCGCGCTCGCCACCGGCGGCCCGCCGCCGCAAATCGTCGCCGTCGCCGGAGAACGAGCCTTGGCCCTGCAGCGAGCTACACGGAGGATAGTGCAGCGCTACTGGCGCCTCAGGCGAGGGCTCACCATGGGCGCGCAGGGCGTCGTGCTCGACACCCAAGGCCGCGTGCTCCTCGTCCGCCACACCTATCGCCCGGGCTGGCACTTCCCGGGCGGGGGCGTGGAGCGCAACGAGACCGTGCTCGCGGCACTCGAGCGCGAGCTTGCCGAGGAGGCCGGCGTTCGCCTCCGCGGCCGGCCCGAGCTGGTGGGCGTCTACGCCAATTTCCGGGCCTTCCCCTCCGACCACATTGCACTGTTCGCGGTCCGGCAGTGGGAGCAGCCCGCCGCGCCGCAGCCGAACCGCGAGATCGCCGAGCAGAGCTTCTTCCCTCCGGACGCCCTGCCCGACGGCGTCATCGGCCCGGTCCGGCGGCGGCTGGCGGAACTGCTCCACGGCGTACAGCGGGCGGACTGGTGGTAAGCCGCCGCACCTCAGTCTGCATCGGATGCCTGGACCGGGAGTTTCCCTGCTGCTACAGCATGGCGGCCATGGTGGACCGGAAATCACTGCCGATCAGAGCTCAGCGACGACGCCGCACCCGATAGGCGTGCGCCCGCGGCGTCCCGCAGGCGGGCTTCGGTTCACTCCAGCCTCATGAGCTCCCTGCCATGGCTTCCGATATCGTGATCCGGCACGTGCTGCCGGAGGACCTGCCTCAAGTTTCCGCACTTCACGCCCGGGTGTTCGGGCCGGGTCGATTCACGCGCACGGCCTACCGCATCCGCGAGGGCACGCCGCCCGTCTCGCCGTTCTGCCGCAAGGCGCTGCTCGACGGCAGACTGGCGGCGGCGATCCGGTTCACGCCCGTGGCCATCGGAGGCGAGTCCGGCGCGCTGCTGCTCGGCCCGCTGGCCGTCGAGCCGCAATGGGCCGGCAAAGGCTACGGCCGTCGCCTGATCGCGGAGGGGATGGCGCAGGCGAAGGCCGACGGCGTCCGTCTCGTGGTCCTCGTCGGCGACGAGCCCTACTATGGCCGTTTCGGCTTTTCCCAAGTCGCCCCGGGCCGCATCCGTCTGCCCGGCCCCGTCGATCCGGCCCGCGTCCTGGCGGCCGAGCTCGCCCCGGACGCACTTTTCCAGCTCAGCGGGCTAGTGACCGCTGGATGAGGGTCAGGCCCGCCGGGTCTGACCCGCTCCATGGCGGCGGTCAGTCCACGAACGGGTCCTTCATCAGGATGGTGTCGTCGCGCTCCGGGCTGGTCGAGAGCAGCGTTACCGGGCACTCGATCAGCTCCTCGATGGTGCGCACGTACTTGACGGCCTGCGCCGGCAGGTCGGCCCAGGAGCGCGCGCCGCGCGTCGATTGGGCCCAGCCTTCGAACGCCTCGAAAATGGGCTCGACGCGGGCCTGCGCGTTGTGCCCGGCCGGCAGGCGGTCGATACGCTCGCCGTCGAGCCGGTAGCCGACGCACACCTTGAGCTCGGAGAACCCGTCGAGCACGTCGAGCTTGGTCAGCGCGATGCCGTCGATCCCCGACACCTTCGTCACCTGCCGCACGAGACAGGCGTCGAACCAGCCGCAGCGGCGCTTGCGGCCGGTGACGGTGCCGAACTCGTTGCCGCGCCGGCCGATCTCGTCGCCGGTCGCATCGGTGAGCTCCGTCGGGAACGGGCCGGACCCCACCCGCGTCGTGTACGCCTTGGCGATGCCGAGCACATAGCCGATCGCCCCTGGCCCGATGCCGGAGCCGGTCGCCGCCTGCGCCGCCACGGTGTTGGAGGACGTCACGAACGGGTAGGTGCCGTGATCGACGTCGAGCAGCGCCCCCTGCGCCCCCTCGAACAGGATGCGGTCGCCCGCCTTGCGTCTGGCATCGAGCAGATTCCAGGTCACGTCCATGTAGGGCAGGATCTTCGGGCCGATCTCCGCCAGCTCCCGCATCAGCTCATCCTTGCCGATCTCGGGCTGGCCGAGGCCGCGGCGCAAGGCGTTGTGATGCACCAGGATGCGGTCGACCTTGGGGCCGAGCGTATCGAGGTTCTTGAGGTCCTGCACGCGAATGGCGCGACGCCCGACCTTGTCCTCGTAGGCCGGGCCGATGCCGCGGCCGGTGGTGCCGATGCGCGAATCGCCTGCCGCCTGCTCGCGGATGACGTCGAGCTCGCGGTGGAGCGGCAGGATCAGCGTCGCGTTCTCCGCGATGCGCAGGTTGCTGCGCTCGACCGGCACGCCCTGCCGCCGCAGCCGATCGATCTCCTCGGCGAGCGCCCACGGGTCGATGACCACGCCGTTGCCGATGACCGCGAGCTTTCCCGGCCGCACGACACCCGAAGGCAGCAGCGACAGCTTGTAGATCTCGCCGCCGATGACGAGCGTGTGGCCGGCGTTGTGGCCGCCCTGAAAGCGCACCACCACGTCGGCGCGCTCCGACAGCCAGTCCACGATCTTGCCCTTGCCCTCGTCGCCCCACTGGGCGCCGACAACCACGACGTTGGCCATTGCGAGTCCCTATGTCACGGCTCGACCCCGGCTGAGCGCCGGGGCCGCGACGGACTCTATAGCTCAACGGGCGAGCGGCCGCACCATGCCGCGGCCATGACTCAGGGCCGGAACGTGATGTTTTTCGCCGCGGGCCACGTGATTCTGTAGCCGAACTCGATGACGCGCTCCTCGTCGGGGGCGAGCTTGTCCTCCCAGGCCAGCACCCCGCGTTTGTCGTCGACGTCGCGTCGCGTCGGAGCCGCGCGGCCGATCAGCTCCACCTTGATCTCCTGGTTCAGCGAGGCCGGGACCTGGTCGAGCACCGTGAACGCGATCGGCCGCTCGTGCAGGTTCTTGACCGTGATGCGGTAGTTGCGCTGGTCGGTCCGTGAGGTCGAGATCAGGCCCGTTTCACCGCGCTTCTCGTCCGCGATGGTATAGCGAATGCGCACCGCGTCGTCGGCGCCGAAACCGAGCTCGTGCTCATCGCCGCCGGCAAGCTGCGGCAGGTGCCCGGTGCCGACGAAGGTCTGATCGCGGAACAGCGAGATCGGGCCGGGCAGGAATACGCTCGCCTTCGGCAGCACCAGCTTCGCGTAGAGGAAAGCGCGCTCCTCGCGCTTCGGCACCGCGCGCACCACGAGCGTAGGCTCGAGCTGGGCCTCGTCGATGACGACCCGCTTGATCTCGCCGGTGTTCTCGATGGTGACGCGGCCGGGAACGGCGAACGTCGCAGCGAACTCCGACAGGCTGGCGTCCGCCTTCTGCTCACCGGCGGCAACCAGACCAGCCGGCGGCGGCGGCGCCCCGGCCAAGGTCTCGGCGGCGCTGCGCCGCCTCGCCATGTCGCGGGCGGCGGCCGGAGCCTCAGCTACCGGCGGGCGCTCGGGCATGAAGTCGACGGTGATCACCTTGAGGTCGGGAGCGGAGACGTTGCTCGCCGGGCGTGTCGTGGACAGCGTCAGGGCGACGTCCTGCCAGGCCTCGCCGGTGCGCTGGGTGATGCTGGCACGCCGCGTCAGAGTGAGCTGCGGGGCGGCGTTCTTGGCCCCCGTCGTCAGGCGCGAATCGTAGACCGGGGTCCAGGATGCGTTCGGCACCTGGTAGCGCACGACCAGGTCCGCCTCGAGCGGCGCCGGCGCGATGAGGTGGATCTTCACCTGCGTGCGCTCCTCGAGCGGCGGCGCCTGGGCTGCAAGCTCTTTCTCTAGCTCGGCGATGCGCCGGTCGATCTCGCGGATGCGCACCTCGGCGTCCTGGATCGCGCGATTGGCGTCGGCGATGCCGGTCCCGATCAGGGTCAGGACCTGCGGCCAGTCCTCGCGCGCCGTCTGACCTGCGGCTGCCGCCGGCACGGGCCGCGCCGGCAGCTCCATGAGCTCCTTGATGAACACCTTCTGGCTCTCGGCCGCCTCGATGCGTCCCTCGAAGCCCGTCCGCTCGTCCTTGAGCCGTTCGATCTGGTCCTCGATCCGGCGCCGCTCGCTCTGCTGGGCCTCGGCGCCCGCCCGCGGCAGCACGATGCGGCGGCTGTCGACGGCGCCGATCTCGAGCTTGCCGGTGGCCTTGCCGTCGACGCGGATCGAGTTGGCGACGGCCTGCTGCGGCAAATCGCTGATGATGACCGTGTGCTCGCCAGCCTCCAGCCTCAACCGGGCGAGACGGCGCACCTCGGCGCCCGAGGCGAACACGGTGACAGCATCGACCTTCGAGGTCGCCGGCAGCTCGGCGGCGCCGAGCGGCATCGCCGTCAGCAGCATCGTCACGGCACCGATCACGAGACGCATGACAGCCCTCCCCCAGCGCTTCACTTTTTTGTCCCGACCGGCGAGAGATTAGCAGTCTTCATGTCCCTACTGTGACGATTCCGTGGGTCAGATCGGGCTGTGCTCAGAACGCCAGGCGGTTCGCCCGCGTGACCATCGGCAGCGCCCTCACCTTGGCCAGGATCTCGTCGGAGACGGGTCCGTCGACAGCAACGAGGCAGATGGCGTCGCCGCCCGGCCGGTCGCGCCCGAGGTTCAGCGTCGCGATGTTGACCATCGCCTCGCCCATCAGCGAGCCGAAGCTGCCGATGAACCCCGGCTTGTCCTGGTTGGTGATGTAGAGCATGTGCGCGCCGAGCTCGGCCTCCATGTCGATCCCCTTGATCTGGATGAGCCGGGGACGGCCGTCGGAGAACACCGTCCCGGCCACGGAGCGCTCGCCGCGCTCAGTCTCGACCGTGACGCGCACATAGGTCTGGTAGGCGCCCTCCTCGCTGCGCTTGACCTCCTCGATCATCAGCCCGCGCTCGCGGGCCATGGCGGGAGCAGAGACCATGTTGACGTCGGAGAGCAGCGGGCGGAGCAGGCCAGCCAGCATCGCAGACGTCAAGGCGCGCGTATTCATCTCGGCGACGTCGCCCGTGTACTCGATCTTGACCTGCTTCAGCCTGGTCTCGGTGAGCTGGCCGGCAAACGAGCCAAGCTGCTCGGCGAGCTTGATGAAGGGCTTGAGCTTCGGCGCCTCCTCGGCCGTGATGCTCGGGAAGTTGACGGCGTTCGAGATCGCGCCCTTGAGCAGGTAGTCCGACATCTGCTCGGCGACGTGCAGCGCGACGTTCTCCTGCGCCTCGGTCGTGGCGGCGCCGAGGTGGGGCGTGCAGACGGCGTTGCCGAGGCCGAACAGCGGGCTCTCGCGCGCCGGCTCGACCTCGAACACGTCGAGCGCGGCGCCCGCCACGCGGCCCGACCTCAGCGCCTCCGCGAGCGCCGTCTCGTCGATCAGTCCGCCGCGCGCGCAGTTGATGATGCGCGCCGTCGGCCGCATGCGCGCCAGCGCGCGCGCATCGATGATCCTGCGCGTGCGCTCCGTCAACGGCGTATGGAGGGTGATGAAGTCGGCGCGCTGCAGCAGATCATCGAGCTCGACCTTCTCGACCCCGAGCTCCATGGCGCGCTCCGGGGACAGAAACGGGTCGTAGGCGATGACGCGCATCTTGAGCCCGATGCCGCGGTCCGCGACGATCGATCCGATATTGCCGCAGCCGATCACGCCGAGCGTCTTGCCGAAGAGCTCGACGCCCATGAACCTCGACTTCTCCCATTTGCCGGCCTGCGTCGAGCGGTCGGCCTCGGGGATCTGCCGGGCCAGCGCCAGCATCAGGGAGATGGCGTGCTCGGCGGTTGTGATGGAGTTGCCGTAGGGCGTATTCATCACGATGATGCCGCGGGCGGTGGCGGCGCGGGTGTCGATGTTGTCGACGCCGATGCCGGCGCGGCCGATCACCTTGAGCCGGCCGGCGGCCGCGATGATCTTCGCGGTGACCTTGGTCGCCGAGCGCACGGCGAGGCCGTCGTAGCCCTCGATGACCTGCTCGAGCTCGTCCTTGCCGAGGCCGACCTTCACCTCGGCGTCGATGCCGCGCTCCTTGAAGATCGCGACGGCGGCCGGCGACAGCTCATCGGATATGAGCACCTTTGGGGACATTGGTTCCGATCCTTCTCGAAAGCGGAGTGGCGCACCGGCCGCGATGGCCCGGCGCAACTGGATGCCTGGGCGCTCCTCGCAAAGCCGGTCGGGTCGTTCAGGCAGCTTTGGGCAGGCTGGCGCGAGATCTCGCGAACGCCCAGTCGAGCCATGGGGTCAGCGCCTCGAGATCGGCACGCTCCACCGTCGAGCCGGTCCAGATCCTGAGGCCAGGCGGCGCATCGCGATGGGCCGCGATGTCGTAGGCCACGCCCTCCCTGTCGAGAGCGCCTGCGACATCTTTCGCGAACGCCCATTGCTCGTCGGCGGAGAGCCGCGTCACGGCGGGATCGACGATGCTGAGACAAACCGACGTATTCGAGCGCGTGGCCGGGTCGCGCGCCAGATTGGCGATCCAGGGCGTGCGCTCGACCCAGTCGAAAATGGCCTGTGCATTGGCGTCGGCGCGCGCCTGCAACGCCTCGAGGCCGCCGATGCCTTCCGCCCATGTGAGCGTGTCGAGGTAGTCCTCGACGCACAGCATGGAGGGCGTGTTGATCGTCTCGCCGTCGAACACCTCCTTCATGAGGCGCCCGCCCTTCGTCAGGCGGAACAGCTTCGGCAGGGGCCAGGACGGCGTATAGCTTTCCAGCCGCGCGACGGCCCGCGGGCTCAGCACGAGCATGCCGTGCGCCGCTTCTCCGCCGAGCGCCTTCTGCCAGGAGAAGGTGGCGACGTCGACCTTGCTCCAGTCGATCTCCTGGGCGAACACGGCGGAGGTGGCATCGACGAGCGTCAGGCCCTGCCGGTCGTCGGCGATCCAGCTCCCGTCCGGCACCCGCACGCCGGACGTGGTGCCGTTCCAGGTGAAGACCACATCGCGGCTGAAATCGACCTTGCCGAGATCCGGCAGCTCGCCGTAGCCGGCCTCGTGCAGGCGCACGTCGTCGAGCCTGAGCTGCTTCAGGATGTCCGTGACCCAGCCCTTGCCGAAGCTCTCCCAGGCCAGCGCCTCGACGCCGCGCGCTCCCAGCAGCGACCACATCGCCATCTCGAACGCGCCGGTGTCGGAGCCCGGCACGATGCCGCACTGGTATCCGTCCGGCAGTCCGAGGATCCGCCGCGTCTTGTCGATGGCGAGCTTGATGCGCGCTTTGCCTTCCTTCGACCTGTGAGAGCGGCCGAGAACGGCGTCGGCGAGTGCTTCAGGGGACCAGGCGGGGCGCTTGGCGCAGGGGCCGGAGGAGAAATGCGGCCGCGCCGGCCTCACGGCCGGCTTCTTCGATTCGGTCATCTGCCTACCCTTCCAGATAGATGCTCCTCGGTGGGGAGGAGTGGCCCGCAGCGGTGTTGGCCGATGCGGCGCCGGTTGTCAATCGGGAAGGGAGCCCGCCGATGTCGCGGGCCCGAGGACAATCTCGACGCCGGCGCGGACCCGCATCAGCGCCGCGCCATGGACAGGCTGCGGCGCATCCGGGCCGGCGGCTCGGCAAATGCAGCTCAGCGCACCGGCTTCTTCGAACCCATGGCGATGACGTCCCGGGCCAGAGAGCGGGCCAGCGTCTGCACAGGGTCGTCCGAGTTCTCCTCGACGAGGTCGTCGAGAACGGCTGCCTTGTCGACGAGCCCTTCGAACGTCGAGGCCTTCAGCCGCGCGATGGTGGAGGACAGGTCGTGCTGCTCGGCCAGCATCGGGTCCGACCTGGCGTCCCAGTCCTCGCCGAGCGGATCGCCGTCGAGCGCGCCTGAAGCCACGGCCTCGCCGTGATTGACCAGCTCGCTGAGCTGGCGGGAGAGTGCGAGGTATTTCTTGGCGTGCGCGCGAAGCTGCTGGTCGCCGCGAGCCGGGCCGTTGCGCCTTGCGGGACGTGCCTTGAGGGCCATGTCGGATTCCAACTCGAGCCCCTGAATTTCGGCCAGCGCATCGAGGTGCTGGCCGTTGAGCGCAGGCAGGGCCGGCGAACGGCTGCCGCGCGAGCTGCCGTTGGCGGCGATCTGCCCGTTGCCGGTTTCAGAGCCGGCGATGATCCTCGCCAGCTCCACCTCGACGCCGTGCAGTGAGGACAACAACTTCGGAAGCTTGCTCTCACGCGCCTTGGCCCGCAGGACCACGACGCTGCTGAGCATTTCCCATGCGACCGCAGTCTGACCGGTGTCGGCCATGGCATCCCCCGTAATCTGGTTCATCTGATATGCAGACCACGGCATGCAAACGCCGACACATGGTGCACGCGGCCGAACAGCTAACGCCGTCGTCGGAGGATGGTTCCATTGAATCCGCAAATGAGCGGACCGTGTGGACCGATCGGCAACACTTGCGCCGGACCGGCGAAAAATCGGCTTATTTCAATGCAATCGATCCGACCCCGGAGCAGCCGGCGATGCCCGGGTTCCGGTGCAACAACTCAAAAAAGCAATCGACCCTCTCGGGGGAGCGAGGAACCCGTTCGCGGGCCGGAACCGTCAATTCCGGCCCGCGAGCCGGCGCCGGGCGAATCGCGCCGGACCTACTGTGCCGCCGTCTTCTGCGGCTGAACGGCCGCCATGTAATCATTGAGCAGCGTCTCGCAGATGCGGCCCGGCTGGTACTGGTGCTCGCCGATCTCACGCACCGGCGTCACCTCGGCTGCCGTGCCGACGATGAAGCACTCGGAAAACATGCCGAGCTCGTCCGGCAGGATGGTGCGCTCCTCGACCGCCATGCCGCGCTTCTTCGCCAGCCCGATCACCGTACGCCGCGTGATCCCGTCGAGGAAGCAGTCCGGCGTCGGCGTGTGGAGAACCCCGTCCTTGATGAAGAAGATGTTGGCGCCGGTGCACTCGGCGACGTGGCCGCGCCAGTCGAGCATCAGGGCGTCGGCATAGCCGGCACGTTCCGCGCGATGCTTCTCCAGCGTGCAGATCATGTAGAGGCCGGCGGCCTTCGTTTTGGCCGGCGCCGTGCGCGGGTCGGGGCGCCGGTACTGCGCATGCGTCAGGCGGATGCCGCGCAGGCGCTCCTTGGGGTCGAAGTAGGAGCCCCAGTCCCAGGCGGCGACGGCGATGTGTATCTTCGTGAGCTGCGCCGAGACCCCCATCTGCTCGCTGCCGCGCCATGCGATCGGGCGCACATAGCAGTCGACCAGCTTGTTCGCCCGAACGGTCTCGCGGCAGGCGGAATCGATCTCGACCGCCGAGTAGGGGATCTCGAAGTCCAACGTGCGGGCGCCCTCGACGAGGCGCTCCGAATGCTCCGTCAACTTGAAGATCTCGCCGCCGTAGGCACGCTCGCCCTCGAAGACCGCGCTCGCGTAGTGCAGGGCGTGACTCAACACGTGCAGGTTGGCCTCGCGCCACGGCACGAGCTTGCCATCCAGCCAGATGAATCCATCGCGGTCGTGATAGGGAACGAGCGGAGCCATTTCCATCTCCTCGATGATGCAATTGCCGCCGGCATCAGCGATGCTGCAAACGTCATGATCCCGCTGCGGGGCTGCGCTCGTGCCCCGGCGGCCGGGCGCCGGCAGACGTGGTGAGCGGTCATGACCCGCAGTCCAGTGCGCGAAGGCACTTGCCACGGGTAACAATGGGCTCCAAATAAGTCAACATGACTGACATATATGCCGGCGCCGGGGTGCGCTCGAAGCCCCCCAAACAGGTCGACCCTGCCGACGGTCGTCCCGATCCACGCGACCGGGAGCGCCTCATCGCGACCGTCGAGCTGCTGTTCTTCGCCTACCGCGACTTCACGGGGGAGGCCGACGCCGTGCTCACAGAGCTCGGCTTCGGTCGCGCGCACCACCGCGTTCTGCACTTCGTGAACAGACGTCCCGGCCTCAGGGTCGCCGACCTCCTTGATATCCTGAAGATTACCAAGCAGAGTCTGGCCCGGGTGCTGAAGCAGCTCGTGGACGAAGGCTACATCCTGCAGCAGGCAGGGTCGGAGGACCGGCGCCAGCGGCTGCTGTACCTGACAGGCAAGGGGACGGAGCTTGCCGACAAGCTCGCGGCGCTGCAGATCGCGCGCGTCGCCGACGCGCTGGCCCGCGCGGGGCCCGAAGCCGGTCCGGTGACCCGCCGCTTTCTCGCCAGCATGATCGCGGAGGCTGAGCGGCCGCGCATCGAGAAGCTGATCTTCGGGCCCGACGACCCGGCCTGAAGACCGGGGGCGGTTGACAGGGAGGGGACCGATCATGACCGCCGAGGAGGGAGCGCTGCGCCGCGATTGTCCGCCCGACGATGCGCCGCACGTGCTCATCGTCGACGACGATCAGCGGATTCGCGACCTGCTGACGCGCTACCTGACCGAGCACGGCTTCCGCGTCACGCCGGCTGCCGACGCGGGCTCGGCGCGCGCCGCCATGCGGGGGCTCAGGTTCGACCTCGTCATTCTCGACGTGATGATGCCCGGCGAGAGCGGGCTCGATCTCGCCCGTTACCTGAAATCGACCTCCGAGGTTCCGATCTGCATGCTGACGGCGCGCGCGGACCCCGAGCACCGCATCGAGGGTCTGGAGGCCGGCGTCGACGACTACCTGCCGAAACCCTTCGAGCCCCGCGAGCTGGTGCTGCGCGTCAAGAATATCCTCCGGCGCGGGCAGAGCCAGCAGGCCAACCTCGACGAGGCGCGCATGGGCGACTTCGTCTTCCATATCGCACGCGGCGAGCTGAGGCGCGGCGAGGAGAGCATCAAGCTGACGGAGCGAGAGCGCGATCTGCTCCGCCAGTTCGCGCAGCGGCCGGGGATCGCCATCGCGCGCCACGAGCTCGCCAGCGACGACTCGACGGGCAGCGAGCGCGCCATCGACGTGCAGATCAACCGCCTGCGCCGAAAGATCGAGACGGACCCGTCGAACCCCGTGTATCTGCAGACGGTGCGCAGCAAGGGCTATATCCTTTATACCGACTAGCCGCGCGCCCTCGAGACAGGCATGCAACGCATGGTCGCCGCCCGCGACAACGCCGCCCGGACCTTGGAGCCCTGGTGGGGCCGCGTGAGAGCCACCGGAGTGCGGCTTGCCACTGGAGTGCTGGCGTCAGCCGGCGAACTGCTGCCGAAGGGCCTTTACGCCCGTGCCCTGATCATCATCATCGCGCCCATCGTGCTGCTCGAGAGCGTGGTCGCGTTCGTGTTCATGGAGCGGCATTGGCAGGCCGTGACCCGCCGGCTGTCCGAGGCGACGGCCCGCGACATCGCCGCGATCATCGACGTCTACCGGGAGTACCCGCACGAAGCCGATTACGGCCGGCTCATCGACATGGCCAAGAGCCGGCTCAACCTCTCCATGCAGCTTCTGCCGCCGGGGGACCTGCCCGCCGCACAGCCGAAGCCGTTCTTCTCGCTGCTCGACCGCACTCTGTCGAACGAGATCCGCAAGCAGGTGAAGCAGCCGTTCTGGGTGGATACGGTCGGCAATTCCCGGCACGTCGAGATCAAGGTGAAGCTCGACGACGCGATCCTGCGGTTCGTCGCCACCCGCACCCAGACCTACGCCTCCAACTCCCACATCTTCCTGATGTGGATGGTGGGCACATCCATCGTGCTGCTGACCGTGGCCATCCTTTTCCTGCGCAATCAGATCCGTCCCATCCTGCGGCTGGCCGAGGCGGCCGATGCGTTCGGCAAGGGGCGGCCGGTGCCCGACGACTTCCGGCCGCGCGGCGCCCGCGAGGTGCGGCAGGCCGCCCAGGCGTTCCTGGAGATGCGCAACCGCATCAGGCATCACGTCGACCAGCGCACCACCATGCTGGCCGGCGTCAGCCACGATCTCAGGACCGTTCTCACCCGCTTCAAGCTCGAGCTGGCGCTCATCGGCGACACGCCCGAGGTCCACGCCCTGCAGTCGGACGTCAAGGAGATGCAGCATATGCTCGAGGACTACCTCGCCTTCGCCAAGGGTGACGGCGGGGAGGAGGCGGCGCCGACCAGCCTGCGCGAGCTATTGGAGGAGATCCACGACGATGCGCAGGTGTTCGGCAGCTCGATCGAGCTCAGGTTGCCGCGGCGCCCCCGCGACCTCGTGCTGCCCTTGAAGCGGCAGGCCTTCAAGCGTGCCATAATCAACCTCGTCAGCAACGCGGCGCGGTTCGGCGACCGGGTCGTGATCCGGGCGGCAACGAGAAGCGATCGGCTGCGGATCGAGGTGGACGACAACGGCCCAGGCATCCCGCCCTCGGAGCGAGACAACGTCTTCCGCCCCTTCTACCGGCTCGATCACGCGCGCAACCAGGACAGCGGCAACTCGGGCCTGGGCCTTGTCATCGCCCGCGACATCGCCCGCAGCCATGGCGGCGACGTGACGCTGGCACAGAGCGCGATGGGCGGCCTGCGCGCGGTGGTGACGGTGCCGCTGTAAGCTGCTCGTCAGAACAGGCGGGCGCCGTCGGGGACGCGCTGATCTGGCCCGATCAGCACCACGGCGCCGCCGGCATCGGGAAATCCGAGCGTCAGGACCTCGGAGACGAACTTGCCGATCTGGCGCGGGGGAAAGTTGACCACGGCCGCGACCTGACGGCCGACGAGCCGTCCAGGCTCGTAATGCACCGTGAGCTGGGCAGAGCTTTTCTTGATGCCGATGTCCGGGCCGAAGTCGATCTTCAGCTTGATGGACGGCTTGCGCGCCTCTGGATAGGGCTCCGCCTCGACGATGGTGCCGACGCGGATGTCGACCTTGGCGAAATCGTCGTAGGCGATCGTCGGCGTCTGCGGCGCGCGTTGCACGGCTCTGTTCCCCCACGTGTGCAAGGCATACTCGCGCCGACCAGGGCGCGCGGCCCCGTCGTCAGATGCCCGAGCCCGAGGTCTCCTCCGCGCGCGGGGTCCCGCTCTCGGGCGAAACGTCGGACGGGCGCCGCCTCGGACGACACACCGACGCGAACATCTCCGCGATGCGGCGCAAGCCGGCCTTCACGTCCTCGACGTTCGACATCGCCCGCTCGCCTCGGCGTAGTCGCCGGTCGAGGGCGGCCATGGTCCGCGCAAGCCCCGGGTCGTCGTCCTTGAGCCACGTGCGCAGCACCGACGCATAGACGCCCGCGAGGCCGCTGACCTTCATGCCGCCCCTGACGCCGCTGGTGTCGATCCCCGCCGCCTGCAGCATCCAGTGCTGCGAGGCGAGGAACGTGCACACGAAAGCCGGATCGGGCGCCCGGGAGCCGCCTGCAATGGAGCGCAGCGCCTCCTTGTAGGGCGCCAGCACGTCGAAGCGCGTCATCAGTATCTCGAAGATGGCGTCGCGAGGGCTGGTCGCGCTCTCCCGCCTCGGGGCCCGCCTCAGCACCTCGTCGTCGACCGAGCGCGTGAACGCGGCGAGGATCTCGGACTTGGTCGCGAACTCGTTCTTGAGGTCGACGAGCGTCACGCCCGTCGCCTCCGCGATGTCGAGCAGCGTCACGTCCCTCCAGGGCCGCTCCGAGGCCAGCTTCATGGTCGCGGCGACGATGCGGCCGCGCAGGTGCGATTGATCGAACATGGCACGCCTCCGTCGGCAAGAGATAAGCGCGCGCAAGCGGGAATGAAAGCCCGCTCGGCGCCGGCCAGCTTCAGCTGCTGAGCTCGCGGCTGCGCCTTGCCGCCGCCTCCACCGCGCGCGTCAGCAGAGGCTGCAGGCCGTCCGGCCCCATGAGCACCGCCAGCGCGGCCGCGGTCGTACCGCCTGGCGAGGTCACGTTCTGCCGCAATGTCGGGGGCTCCAGCCCCGACTGGCGCAACAGCTCCCCGGAGCCGGAGACCGTCGCGTTGGCAAGCCGCCGGGCGAGCCCCGGCTCGAGACCGACGGCGCGGCCGGCCTCCGCCAGGCACTCGGCGAGCAGGAAGACGTAGGCGGGACCCGAGCCGGAAACCGCCGTGGCGGCGTCGATCAGGCCCTCGTCCTCGACCCATCCCACCTCGCCGACCGCGGACAGCAGCGCATGGCAGACCTCGCGCTGGGCGCGCGAGACGTGTGCGTTGGCGCAACAGACGGTGATGCCTCTGCCGATCGCCGCCGGCGTGTTCGGGATGGAGCGCACGACCGCCGTGCCCGCAGGCAGGTGCGCCGCGAAGCTGGCGATCGTCTTGCCCGCCGCCACCGACAACACCAGCGTCTGCGCGCCGGCCGAGGCCGCGAGCGCGGGGAAGACCTGATCCATGATCTGCGGCTTGACCGCCACCACGATGACGGCGGGCGGCTCGGAAAGGGGAGCGGGCGACTGCCGCACTTCGATGCCGTGCCGGGACAGCAGGGCGGCGGTCTCGGGCGGCGGCGCCGGATCCTGCACCACGACCTGCCGCGGATCGAGCCCGCGGTCGAGCCAGCCCGCCAGCATGGCGCCGCCCATCTTGCCCGCGCCGGCCAGCAGCAGTCTGCCGTTCAAGATCAGTGACATCGCAGGGAACCTAGTCTCGGGGAACTGGAGGACGTGAACTCGTGAAATCGTGAAGTCGCCAAGTCGTGAAATGGTGGAGTGGCGCACCTCGACTTGACGATCTCACGACTTCACGATCTCACGACTTCACGGCCCCATCCTCACGCCTGCCCCTCGGTATGGAACATGGTCGAAACGAGGGCCTCGCGGCTCTCCTTGCCGGCCCAGACGACGAACTGGAACGCCTGATAGTACCGCTCGCACGCATCGAGCGCCGCCTTCAGGAGCGCCTCGCATTGCCGTGGCGTCGCCAGCGTCCCGTTCAGCATCAGGCCATGGCGGAACATGATGAGGCCTTCTTGCGTCCAGAGGTCGAAATGCCCGAGCCAAAGCTGCTCGTTGATCTGGGCGATCAGCCGGTAGATTTCCACCAGCCGGTTCTCCGGCACCTTGAAATCGAAGGCGCAGGCCAGGTGCATGGCCTCGAGATCGTCGCGCCAGTTCAGGGAGACGTGATAGTCGGTCCAGCTGCCGGCCACGATCAGCGTGACCTCGTCGTCGGCCGTGCGGTCGCAGGCCCAGTCGTGGGCGTGGGCCACCTGCTCGACGATATCGATCGGGTTGGTCATGCGCTCATAGCCTGCCGCCGATGCCATTCCCAGCCACCCCCTGTTGTTTCCCGCCGCGTACCCCGAAATCCTACGCCCATCTCCCCTGGCCCCCCGAAGACGATCGGCGCCGGCGACGCGGGACGACGGACCCGGACAGACCGGCCGCCGAGCGGTGCGACCAAATCAGATGCGGGGCACGAGTCGCAAGCTGACCCTCCCATTGTCCACGGTCAAAGTGATCAGTTTCGGGCAGGGCGGAAAAAACCGCGACGGCACTTGATCTCCTGTGCATCAGTCTTGAAGAACCTGGGGATTCGCCGGGCCGTAGGGCGCCAGGGCGGGCTGGCCGGTCCGGCCTCAGGTGCCGGCCCTGATCCGCGCCATCTCCGCCTCCAGCGCCGCGACGCGCGACTCGAGGCGCTCGTTCTCCTCCCGCGCGCGCTGCGCCATGGCCTTGGCCGCCTCGAACTCGTCGCGCCTGACGACATCCATCTCGCGCAGCATGCGTTCCCCCTGCGCCTTCACGATGGCTTCCAGCTCGCGCCGCATTCCCTGCGCGGCACCCGCGGCATCCGTCATCATTCGCGTAAGCTCGTCGAAGAAACGATTGGTCGTCTGTGTCATCGGGAAGCTGCCATCGCTGGTTCATTCGGAATGGGTTGCATGTAACTATGGGTGCCGTTCCGCGCCGGCGCAAGCACATCAGCGCACCGGCTTGACAGCAGCCGCACCATGCCGCCAACGTCCGGCGCGGTGCGTGGCCCAAGGGCGTGCGCCCAGCCCATCCTCGAAACGCAGGCCGTAGATGAGTCCACTCGCGAGCGTATTGGCAATCCCCTTCCCTGACCTCGATCCCGTCGCGCTGCAGGTCGGACCCATCGCGGTGAAGTGGTATGGGCTGGCCTACATGGCGGGGCTGCTGCTCGGCTGGCTCTATATCCGCCGGCTGGTCCGCAACCCGGGGCTCTGGCCGGCAGGCCAGCCTCCGCTCAACATCGACAGGACCGACGACCTGCTTTTCTACATCACGCTCGGCGTCGTGCTCGGCGGCCGCCTCGGCTTCGTGCTCTTCTACGAGCCTGCCTACTACCTTTCGCATCCGCTGGAGATCGTGCAGGTCTGGCGCGGTGGCATGGCCTTCCACGGCGCGCTCGTCGGCTGCGGGCTGGCGATCTGGCTGTTCGCACGGCGCAATGCGGTCTCGCCCTGGTCGGCGATGGACATGTGCGCGGCCGCCGTGCCGATCGGGCTGTTCTTCGGGCGCATCGCGAACTTCATCAACGGCGAGCTGTTCGGGCGGCCGACCTCGATGCCGTGGGGCATGGTCTTCCCCGAGGCCATGTACCAGTACTCCGCCATCGAGCCGACGCCGCGCCATCCGAGCCAGCTCTACGAGGCGTTTTTCGAGGGGATGGTGCTTTTCCTGGTCCTGCGCTGGATGACGCATCGCAGGTGCGCGTTGAAGAGCCCGGGCCTGACTGCGGGCGTTTTCATGATCGGCTATGGGCTGGCGCGCTCCTTCTGCGAGCTCTTCCGCCAGCCGGACGTGCTGCACGGCTTGACCGTCGGCCTGCTGACGCCGGGCATCGCCTACTCGGTCCCGATGATCCTGCTCGGCCTCTACTTCGCCCGCAGCGCGCGGATGCGCGTTACCGCATGAGCCCGCCATGGCCGCCGAGCAGCAGCCGACACCGCTCGCGCTGAAGCTCGAGGAGCGGATCAGGCGCGAGGGGGCGCTGCCGGTCTATGAGTACATGCGCGCCTGCCTGCAGGATCCGGAGCACGGCTACTACCGGCGCCGGCCGGCGGTCGGCGCCGGCGGCGACTTCACCACGGCGCCCGAGATCAGCCAGGTCTTCGGGGAGCTGATCGGCATCTGGGCTGCAGTCGCATGGCGGGCCATGGGGCACCCGGCGCACCTCGACCTCGTGGAGCTCGGCCCGGGGCGCGGCACCATGATGAGCGATGCCTTGCGGGCCGCCCGAGTCGTCCCGGGGTTCTCAGCGGCAGTGCGCGTCCATCTCGTCGAGAGCAACGTTGCGCTCCGGGAGGTACAGCACCGGACGCTCTCCGCCTCGGCCCCGGCAGTGCCTATCGCGTGGCACGATGCGCTCTCGCCCGCACTAGCCGCGGGGCCGGCGACGGTCGTGCTCGCCAACGAGCTCCTCGACGCGCTGCCGGTGCGCCAGCTCGTCTTCACCGGCGGGACCTGGCGCGAGCGGTCCGTCGGCCTCGACTGGAGCGGCCGGCTCGCGCTCGTGCCCGGCGGCACGGCTGACCCGGAAGCGCTGCCCGACGGGCACCCACCATGCGAGGGCGACGTTCTGGAAAGCCATCCCGATTTCGCGGAGGTCGCGGACGTCCTCGGGCAGTGGTCCGGCCATCCGCTGGCGGCGCTCTTCATCGACTACGGCCATACGCGGACCGCGTTCGGCGATACGCTGCAGGCCGTCCGCCAGCATCGCTATGCCTCGCCGTTCGAGTGCCCTGGCGAGGTCGACCTCACCGCTCACGTGGACTTCGCCGCATTCGCGCGTGAGTGCCTCAGCCGCGGCCTCACGATCGACGGCCCGATCACGCAGGGCGAGTTCCTTCTCGGCCTCGGTCTTGCCGAGCGCAGCGCCAGGCTCATGGCCTCCGCTCGACCGGACCAGATCGGAATGCTAGAGGCAGGTGTACAGCGCATCTCCGATCCGGGTGGCATGGGTGGACGTTTCAAGGTGCTCTGCGTCCGCTCGGCCGGCGTGCCGGTGCTGCCGCCGTTCCCGCCCCGGCCGATGACAAGCAAGGCCCGATTGCGGTAGTGTCTCAAATTGAGCCTATCAATCTTTGTAGAGACCGCGTTTCGGGGTCGGTTGGCCCTGGGCATGGAACCCTACATTTTGCCTTGCGTTGCCTGCCGATAGGGCCTTCTGCATGTCTGAAAAAGAAGAACGCCTAGTGGCTGACAACCGTCAGCTCCGGGCACTCCTGGTGCAAGCCGGAGCGGATGCTGAGGCCAGCGAGGCTGATATCAGTCGGCTCCGGGAGCTCCTGGTGCAAGCCGGAGCAGATGCTGCGGCCAGCGACGCGGCCAACCAGGTGCGGAAGACGCTGATCGCCGAATTGCGTCATCGCGTGAAGAACTTGCTGGCGACGGTCCTGGCGATCTCCAACCAAACCCTGAAGAGCTCGACGTCTGTTGCCGATGCACAGACGGCCCTCCGCTCCCGCATCATGGCGCTTTCGCGGTCGTACGATCTCTTGCACCAGGACCTGGACGCAGCACCCCTGAGACCAGTCGTCGAGAACGCCGTAGAGCCATATAACGCGGACGGGCGCTTCACGATCTCATTGCCCGAGGTCATGGTCGGTGCATCGAAGGTCCTGTCGCTCTCCCTCATGTTGAATGAGTTGTGCACCAACGCCGTGAAGTATGGCTCGCTGTCTGCGGACAGGGGGGGGTGGAAATCCGTGGAGCAGTAGATGCCGACGCGCTTACGGTGGTCTGGACCGAGGTCAATGGTCCGCCCGTGAACGAGCCCAAGTCCCGCGGCTTCGGGACAAGCATGATCGAGGTGGCGATACCCGATGCCGATGTAATACTTGATTTCCGGCGCTCAGGCCTCGTATGCCGGATACGCATGCCGCTAGCCGCGCTTGCATAGGTGCCGGTCGGCGAATTTCAAAGCGAGGCACTACCCCGAATGCCCATCGATGGCGAGGTCGTCCGCGCGGACTCCCTCAGCGGTCTTGCCGGCATCAGCCATGGCTTTTTCACGCGCCAGGGCGGCGTCTCGACCGGGCTTTACGGAGCGCTCAACTGCGGCCTGGGGTCCGGGGACGAACCCCGCCTCGTCCGTGAAAACCGCGCACGCGTGGCCCGGGCGCTCGCAGCCCCGCGCGACGAGGTGATGACTCTCCATCAGGTGCACAGTGCTACCGCTCTCGTCGTCGACGAGCCATTCGCACCCGGCAAGCTGCCGCGGGCCGATGCGCTCGTCACCCGCACGCCGGGCCTCGTCATCGGCGCACTGGCGGCCGACTGCACGCCGGTGCTTCTGGCCGAGCCGCGGGCCCGCGTCGTCGCCGCCGCCCACGCCGGCTGGCGCGGCGCGCTCGGCGGCATCCTGGAGGCGGCTGTCGAGGCCATGATCGGCCTGGGAGCCGAGCGGAGCCGCATCCATGCCGCCATCGGCCCGTGCATCAGTCAGCACGCCTACGAGGTCGGGCCGGAGTTCGAGTCGGAGTTCCTGGGCGCCGACCCCCGTAATGCGCAATTCTTCTCGCGGGATGCAGCCCCCGCGCGACCCCGGTTCGATCTGCCCGGCTACGTCGAGCACCGGCTGTCGCAGGCAGGGCTCGCGGTCGTCGAGCGCCGTTCCCCGTGCAGCTACGGGAACGAATCGCTTTTCTTCAGCTACCGGCGCGCGACGCACCGGAAAGAACCCGATTACGGCCGTCAAATCTCCGCCATTGTCTTGACTTAGCCCTTCGTCCACAGAAATGACCGGCAAGTTCAGGCCTCAAGGGGCACGTTGAGGGCCTGGTCGGGGCAATCGGTCTGGACGCCTCGCGACACAGAGGTTAGAGGATCTGCATCACGGGTACCGGATTCAAAAAGGGGCCGCAGGGTTGGTACGCCGGCTGCCGGGGGATACAGCGGGACATTGAGAGGGGGACGTCATCGTGACGACCATCGATGCTGCTGCGGCGCGGCACCTTCGCAAACGGGTCGCGCTCGCGGCGCTGGCCAGCTTCCTGGCCGCAGGCGTCGGCGCCTGCAGCACGAATAGCAATCTTCTCGGCAGCTCCGGCGACGAGGCGCAGGTGCTGTCGCAACAGACCGCCGTGCAGCCGGCGCCGGCGCCGTCGCGGATCACCATCGCGCCCGTCATCGGCGCGCCCGAGGCCGTCGGCAAGCAGCTCACCGCGCAACTGACCCAGGACCTCGAGCAGAAGAGCGTCTCGGTGGCCAAGGCGCCGACCGACCGGGCCGACTTCACGTTGCGGGGCTATATCGTGGCCGCCCGCGAGAAGACCGGCACCAAGGTCTCCTACATCTGGGACGTCGCGGACCCGACGGGCAAGCGCGTCAACAGGATCACCGGCGAGGAGCTGGCTGGCGGCACCGACTCCCGGGACCCGTGGGCGGCCGTCACGCCGGCTGTCATGCAGTCCATCACCAGCAAGACGGCGACGTCGCTCGGCGCCTGGATGCAGTCGCAATCCGCCGTGGCCTCCGCTGCGCAGCCGGTCCAGACTGCAGCTCTCCCCGGCACCCCTGCCAACGCGGCGCCGGTTCAGACGCCGCCTGACGCGACCACCGGCAGCATCGGCCGCAACGGCGCCGTCACGGCTCTGGTACCGAGCGTGACCGGGGCTCCCGGGGACGGCTCCGTGTCGCTGACGAGCGCACTGCAGCGGGAGCTGTCGCGCAGCGGCATCGCTCTTGCCGACAGGGCCGCCGACGGCACCTACCGGGTCGAAGGCAAGGTCAAGGTCGGCCAGAGCAAGGACGGCAAGCAGCCGATCCAGATCGATTGGCACGTCAAGGACCCGCACGGCAAGCAGCTCGGTACGGTCTCGCAGAAGAACGAGATACCGCAAGGCTCGCTCGATGGAAGCTGGGGCAAGGTCGCCGACGCGGCCGCGGCCGCTGCCGCCCAGGGCATCCTGAAGCTGCTGCCGGCAAAGAGCGTCAACTAGACGCTCGCGCAGCGGCGGCATATAGCCTGCATGGATCCGATGGCCCGGCGTTTACACGTCCGGGCCAGCTTGCTAGAAGCCGCGCGTCTGCGGGGGTGAGAGCGGCTGTGATGATGCAGGAAGTCAGCAAGCCAAGCGACCAGTTCGACGGGTTGCGTATCAAGCTCGTTGCCGGCAACAGCAACCGGCCGCTGGCGGAGGAGATCAGCTCCGTCCTCCGTCTGTCCCTGACCAGGGGCGTGTGCCGACGTTTCGCGGACATGGAGATCTTCGTCGAGATTCAGGAGAACGTCCGCGGCGAGGACGTCTACGTGCTGCAATCGACGTCCTTTCCGGCCAATGACAACCTGATGGAGCTTCTGATCCTGATCGATGCGCTGAAGCGCGCCTCGGCGCGGCGCATCACCGCCGTCGTCCCGTACTACGGATACGCGCGGCAGGACCGCAAGCCCGGCCCGCGCACGCCGATCTCGGCCAAGCTGGTCGCCAACCTCATCGAGCGCGCCGGCGCGGACCGCGTCATGACGCTGGACCTCCATGCCGGTCAGATCCAGGGCTTCTTCGATATTCCGACCGACAATCTCTTCGCCGCCCCCGTCATGGTGCGCGACATCAAGGAGCGGTTCGAGCTTGCGAACCTCATGGTGGTGTCGCCCGACGTCGGCGGCGTCGTGCGGGCCCGCGCGCTCGCCAAGCGGATCGACGCCCCGATCGCGATCTGCGACAAACGGCGCGAGCGTCCCGGCGAGAGCGAGGTGATGAACGTCATCGGCAACGTGCGGGGCAAGCGCTGCATCCTGGTCGACGACATCGTCGACAGCGGCGGCACGCTGACAAATGCCGCGGAGGCCCTGCTGCAGAGCGGCGCCGTCGAGGTGATGGCCTACATCACGCACGGCGTGCTCTCTGGGGGCGCGGTGGCGCGGGTGCAGAGCTCGAGCCTGAAATCGCTGGTCATCACCGATTCCATCGAGCCGACGGAGGCGGTGAAGGCGTCCAGGAACATCCGCGTGCTCTCGATCGCTCCGCTGATCGCCGAGGCCATCGCCCGCACCTCGCGCGAGGAGAGCGTCTCGAGCCTGTTCTACTGAAGGCCCACCCCGCCTGCCCGCGCGCCGATTGCCAACCGGCGGCCTCGCGGGTATAAGCCGCCCACTCAGGGACATGAGACTAGCCCGCGGCACCCTTGGAGGCCGGGGCAGAAGCACGGGCCCGATCCGGCCCATATCGCATTTGGAGAGCAGCCATGGCTGACGTAGTTGAGATCAAGGCCACGGCGCGTCCCAGGGCCGGCAAGGGGGCCGCCCGGGCAGTGCGCCGCGAGGGAAGAATTCCTGCCGTGATCTATGGCGAGAAGCAGGAGCCCGAGACCATCGCGCTCGATGCCAACGAGCTCTGGAAGATCGTCCAGAAGGGACGGTTCCTGTCGACGGTGCTCGACATCGACATCGACGGAGCCAAGCGGCGGGTGCTGCCGCGGGACGTCCAGCTCGATCCGGTCATGGACACGCCGCTGCACGTCGACTTCCAGCGCGTCGGCGCGTCCGATTTCGTCCGGGTCGTGGTGCCGGTCCGCTTCGTCAACGAGGCGCTCTCTCCCGGCCTGAAGCGCGGCGGCGTGCTCAACATCGTGCGCCACGAGGTCGAGGTCACCTGCCCGCCGGACCGCATCCCGGCACACTTCGTCGTCGATCTGGAGGGCCTGGAGATCGGCCGCTCGATCCACATCTCGTCGATCAAGCTCCCCGAAGGCGTCAGGCCGACGATCCTCAACCGCGACTTCACCGTGGCGACCATCGCCGGCAAGAAGGTCGAGGAGGAAAGGGCAGCCGAAGGCGCGGCTCCGGCGGAGCCCGTCGCAGCCGCCGAGGGCGGCGAGAAGAAATAGCACCGGCTTTGCCGGTGCTCGTGAGATCGTGAGGTCGCCAAATCGTGAAATCGCACGATCACGACCTCACGAAAGCACCTTCCCCGGATTGAGGATCCCGTTCGGGTCGAAGGCCGCCTTGATCCGCCGCATCAGGTCGAGCTCGACCGGGCTCTTGTGACGCTCGAGGTCGGCCCGCTTGACGCGGCCTATGCCGTGCTCGGCCGAGATCGACCCGTCCATCTCCGCCGCGAGCGCATGGACGGCGCCGGTGATCGGCTCCCACAGCTCCATGAAGCGTTGCTTGTCCATCCCGACAGGCTGGGCGACGTTGTAATGCACGTTGCCGTCGCCGAAGTGGCCGAGCGGCAGCGGCCGCGCACCTGGACAGATCGATTCGACGATCCGGTCGGCGCGGGCGATGAACTCGGCGATGCGCGCGATCGGCACCGAGACGTCGTGCTTGATGTTGCCGCCCTCCGGCTTCTGCGCCTCCGAGATGCTCTCGCGCAGGCGCCAGAGGTCGCGGGCCTGGGCCAGCGAGCTGGCGAGCACAGCGTCGAGCAGCAGCCCGCGCTCGGCCGCCTGGCCGAGGACATCCTCCATCTCGCGGGCTGCCTGGCCGTCCGGCTTGGCGCCCGAAATCTCGATCAGCACGTACCAGGGATAAGCCTTGGCGAAGGGCTCGCGCGTGCCGGCGACGTGCCGCGTCACGAACTCGACGCAGATGCGGGGAATGAACTCGAACGCGGTGACGGAGCGGCCCGCCGTCTCCTGCGAGAGCGAGAACAGGTCCAGCGCCTGGGCGATCTCGGAGAGCGCCACCATTGCCGTCGCGGTCTCGACGGGGCGCGGGAACAGCTTCAGCACCGCGGCCGTGATGATCCCGAGCGTACCCTCCGAGCCGATGAACAGATCCTTCAGGTCATAGCCGGTGTTGTCCTTCTTCAGCGCCTTGAGGCCCGGGATCACCCGCCCGTCGGCGAGCACCACCTCGAGGCCGAGTGCGAGCTGGCGCGCATTGCCGTAGGCCAGCACGCCGACGCCGCCGGCATTGGTGGCGAGATTGCCGCCGATCCGGCAGCTTCCCTCCGATGGCAGGCTGAGCGGGAGCAGGCGGTCGGCACGCTCGGCTGCGGCCCGGCATTCGGCTAGCGTCAGCCCCGCCTCGACGGTCATGCAGTAGGCGGCCGGGTCGATGTCTCGCACCTGCTTCAGCCGCGAGACGGACAACACGATCTCGGTCCCGGTCCCGAACGGCGTCTGTCCGCCGACGAGCCCGGTGTTGCCGGCCTGCGGCACGACGCCGACCCGCGCCTCGTTGGCGAGCGCCAGGATGCGCGACACTTCTTCGGTAGAGCCCGGGCGCAAGACGAGAGGCGTGCGGCCGAAGAAGAGATCGCGCCATTCGCGCAGGTAGGGGAGCTGCTGATCGGGGTCGGTGAGCGCATGCTCCGGCCCCACGATCGCGGCAAGCCGGTCGATGAGCTCGGGTGCCGGCGCCGCCAGCGCCGGCGGCCGCAGATGCTGGGTCATCGGAGATCGGAGCCCGTTTGCTGCATTCGATGTGGCCCGACCTGTAGCATACTTGCGGAACGTCGACAGATGGCAAGTTGCCGTCGGCCCTGCAGACACCGCAAAGCTGCCCATTGCCGCTCCCCATTGACGCCCCCGCCCGTCGGGTGTCATGTCCCTGCCCATGCATCATGCCGCTTCGCGCCCCCTCGTCATGAGCCTGCCGAACGTCCTGACCTACGGGCGCATCCTCGCCGTGCCGCTGCTGGTGGCGTGCCTCTATTTCCTGCAGGGGGACGCCGCGCGCTGGGCGGCATTCGGCCTCTTCGTCACGGCCTCGGTGACGGACTGGCTCGACGGCTATATCGCCCGCGCATGGCACCAGCAGTCGACGCTCGGGCGCATGCTCGACCCGATCGCCGACAAGCTTCTGGTGGGCACCACTCTGCTGATGCTCACCCACATCAACACGATCTATGGCTGGCACGTCTGGGCCGCCGTGATCATCCTGTGCCGCGAGATCCTGGTCTCGGGGCTGCGCGAGTTCCTGGCGGAGCTCAACGTCAGGATCCACGTGACGCAGCTCGCCAAGTGGAAGACATCCCTCCAGATGGTGGCGCTGGCGGTATTGCTGGCCGGCCCCGCCGGGGACCAGATCGTCCCCGTCGTGTCGGCGAGCGGGCTGGCGCTGCTGTGGATGGCGGCTTTACTCACGCTCTGGACGGGCTACGATTACCTGCGTGCCGCCGTGCAGCACGCGATGGAGCGGTAACGGGTGACATGACCCGGGGCACGACAGTCAAGCTCCTCTACTTCGCCTGGGTGCGCGAGAAGGTGGGGCGCGCCGAGGAGGCGGTCGAGCTCGCGGAAGGCGTCGAGACCGTCGCCGACCTCGTCGCCTGGATCAAGTCGCGCGGGCCGGAGTATGCCGCCGCATTCGAGCGGCACGACGTCATCCGCGCCGCCGTCGACCGGCGCCATGTCCAGCCATCGGCCAGCATCCGCGGCGCGCGCGAGATCGCCTTCTTCCCTCCCGTGACCGGGGGCTGACGCAATGGCCGTGCGCGTGCAGCGGGAGGACTTCGACGCCGGCGCGGAAGTCCGCAGGCTGACCGCCGAGCGCACCGACATCGGCGCCGTCGTCACGTTCACGGGACTGGTGCGCAGCGAGGCCAAGGGCCAGCCGGTCAGCACGATGACGCTCGAGCACTACCCGGGCATGACCGAGGAGGAGCTGCGCCGCGTCGAGGAGGAGGCCCGCACGCGCTGGCCGCTGCAGGCGAGCCTCGTCATCCATCGCACCGGCGCGCTCGAGCCCGGCGACAACATCGTGCTCGTGGTCACCGCGTCGGCGCACCGGCAGGCGGCCTTCGCGGCCGCCGAGTTCCTGATGGACTACCTGAAGACCCGCGCCCCCTTCTGGAAAAAGGAGACCGGCCCCGGCGGCGCCGGCCGCTGGGTCGACGCCCGCGACAGCGACGAGAGGGCGCTCGAGCGCTGGCGCTGAAGGGCGTGCGGTTCGAGGCACGGGGTCAGCCAAGGGGGCACAGCCTATCGAATGCGGTGAGCGGCTGACCCCGAAGGAGGGGACGACCGTGGCGCGCGTGGCTATCCGGCGCGCGCCGGTCAAAGAGTTGCCGCATTCGTCAGCCGTGAAGGCGGCATCCGCCGGGACCACCGGCATGCGGCGGCAGATCCCATTTTTTCACGACTTGCGTGAGCGGCCATGCAGCACTTCTTCGATCGCGCCCATCTCCGAATTCTGGGCTCCTTCATCTTCGGCTCGCGATGGCTCCAGGTGCCACTCTACCTGGGGCTCATCCTGGCGCAGTGCGTCTATGTCGTGCTGTTCCTGAAGGAGCTTGCACACCTCATCCTGCATGGTGCCAGCTCCTCCGAGCAGGAGATCATGTTGATCGTGCTCGCTCTCATCGACGTGGTGATGATCTCGAACCTGCTGGTGATGGTCATCGTGGGCGGTTACGAGACATTCGTTTCGCGCCTGCAGCTCGAGGGCCACCCCGACCAGCCGGAATGGCTCGACCATGTCAACGCCAGCGTGCTGAAGATCAAGCTGGCCATGGCCATCATCGGCATCTCGTCGATTCATCTGCTCAAGACGTTCATCGAGGCGGGGAACCTCGGCACACAGGGAGCGAAGTTCACCGAGGCGGGCGTGATGTGGCAGACACTCATCCACATCACGTTCATCGCGTCCGCCATCGGCATTGCCTACGTCGACCGTCTGGGCAGTCAGGCGCAGGAAAGAGCAAGGAAGCATTGAAGAGGCCACGCCCGCGAGGTGCCCAGCCGGCGGTCGCGTCCGTCCTGACGCCCTGTCGAGCGTCGGCCTCATTCCCGCCAATGCCGCCCGCTCCGGGCCATGTCGGCCAGGATGTACTCGACGACCCGCCGGGGCGAGGTATCGATCGGGACGGTGATCGGCCACTCGTCGGGCCCTGGCTCCTCCAGGGCCTCGAACTGGCTCGCGAGCAGACCCGGCGGCATGAAATGGTCCGTGCGCCGCGCCATCCGGCCCGCGATCAGCGGCATCTCGCCTTTGAGATAGACGAGCCGAACGTCGGACCGCCCCTCGAGAAGAAGGCGCCGGTAGGTCCGCTTCAGAGCGGAGCATGAGACGATCCCCGGCTGGCCGTTGCCCCGGCGCTCGTCGATCCAGGCGGCGATGGCCGCAAGCCACGGCCAGCGGTCCTCGTCCACGAGCGGAGTGCCGCGTCGCATCTTCTCGATGCTCGCAGGCGGATGGAAGCTGTCGGCGTCGCGGAAGGGCCATCCGAGCTCGGCGGCGAGGCTCTCGCCGGTCGTGCTCTTGCCGCAGCCGGAGACGCCCATCAGCAGGATGGCGGCCGGCAGTGGCCCGGGACCGGCACCGCGCTGCGGCATCTCTCACTCTCCCTTGCCGGGCTCCATGTGCCCGCCGAAGCCCCTGCGCATGGCGGATAGCATCTTCTCGGCGAAGGTATGCTCCTGGCGCGACCGGAACCGGGTGTAGAGCGCCGACGTCAGGACCTCGGCCGGAACCGCCTCCTCGATCGCCGCCTGCACCGTCCAGCGGCCTTCGCCGGAATCTTCCACATGGCCGGAGTAGCCTGCAAGGTCCGGGTCGGCCGCCAGCGCCGCCGCGGTAAGATCGAGCAGCCAGGAGGTGATCACGCTGCCGCGCCGCCACACCTCGGCGATGTCGGCGAGATCGAGATCGAGCCGCAGCTCTTCGGGCAGCCGCCCGGTGCCGGCATGGCGCATGATGTCGAAGCCCTCGGCAATGGCCTGCATCATGCCGTACTCGATGCCGTTGTGGATCATCTTGACGAAATGGCCGGCGCCGCACGGCCCGGCATGCAGATAGCCGCGCTCGACGCGCAAGTCGCGGTCCTCTCGACCGGGCGTGCGAGAGATGCCGCCGGGGCCCGGTGCGAGCGCGGCGAAGATCGGGTCGAGACGATCGACCTCCGCCTTCTCGCCGCCGATCATCAGGCAGTAGCCCCGCTCGAGACCCCACACGCCGCCCGAGGTGCCGGCGTCGAGGTAGGCGATGCCCTTCACCCGCAGCTCGCGTGCGCGTGCGATGTCCTCCTTCCAGAACGTGTTGCCGCCGTCGATCACGGTGTCGCCCGGCGCCAGCAGCCCCGCAAGGGTCGAGACCGCCTCGCGGGTGGGCCCGCCCGCAGGAAGCATGATCCACACCGCGCGCGGCGGCGCGAGTGCGCCGACAAGGCCCGCGATGTCCGCGGCCGGGTCGGCTCCTTCTGCCGCAAGCGTCGCCGCCGCTTGCGCGTTGCGGTCGAAGACGACGCATTCATGGCCCTGCCGCATGAGCCGCCGCACGATGTTGGCGCCCATCCGGCCGAGTCCGATCATGCCGAGTTGCATGGCTCCTCCTCGCTCCGCCGGCGCTGGCCGGCATCCCGGCGGGCTTAGCACGACCGCATCGGCTGCCGAAGGGGCACGAAGCGCGCGCGCGCCCACGAGCGGAGCGCCTGACCGGCTCGCTCGCCTCACGGCTTGGAGCGGCCTGCCAGCCAGCGCTTCAGGTTCTCCGCCAGTGCGGACTGCCGCTTCTGCATCCGCTCGCCGGCGGGGTGCGGGCGCGGCTTCTCAGTCGGCTTCGCGGCAGTCTGTTCGGCGACCGGAGGGGCACGGTCCGACTCGTGCATGGCCTGCGCGACGTCGGTCAGGAAACGCGCAGCATCGCCGGCGGCGAGCCGGCCCGCCGCATCGGCGAGCGCGTCGAGCAACGGCTCCAGCCATTCCTGATCGGCCTTGGCGAAGTCGTGCAGCACGTAATGCACGACCGCGTCCTTGGCCCCGGGGTGGCCGACGCCGATCCTGACCCGGGCGAAGTCGTTGCCGAGATGGGCGCTGATCGACCGCAGACCGTTGTGGCCCGCATTGCCGCCGCCGGTCTTGATCTTCACCTTGCCGGGCACGAGGTCGATCTCGTCGTGGAAGACGATGATGTCTGAAAGGTCGATCTTGAGGAACCGCGCGGCCTCCCCGACCGCACGTCCGCTCTCGTTCATGTAGGTCAGCGGCTTCAGCAGCAGCACGCGCTCGCCGCCGATCGCGCCCTCCGCCGTCTCGCCCTGGAACCGGCGCCGCCATTGCTGGAACCGGTGCTTCTCGGCAATCCGCTCGACCGCCATGAAACCGACGTTGTGCCGGTTGCGGGCATGCTTCTCGCCCGGGTTGCCAAGTCCGACGAACAGCCTCATGAGCCGCTGACCTCGCAGGTTTCAGGCGTTGCGTCGGCGTTCATCCTGTCCCGGCCGCCTGTTGCGGGGAATCCCGGATGAGCATGCATGGGCCCCGCTTATCGATCCGCTCTCGACGCCCTGCAACCCCCCAATTAACGTCGGGCTCGCAACGGCCAACGGCAAGAGCCTGTCATGAGCGCAGATCGGAACGGCGGGCGCAGGCCCCAGAGCTGGCCCAGGGCGGCGGCGAGCGCGGCGGTGTTCCGCGGCGGCGCCGTGCTGCTGGTGGAGCGCGGCAAACCGCCGGCGGGCGGGGTGTGGAGCCTTCCCGGCGGGCATATCGAGCCCGGCGAGACCGCCCGCGAGGCGGCCCGGCGCGAGGTCGCGGAGGAGACCGGCGTCACGGCGGAGCTGCTGGGGCTCGCCGACGTGCACGACGTCATCATCCGGGATGCGGCGGGGGCGCTCACGGCCCATTACCTGCTCGCCGTGTTCTACGGGCGCTGGCTCGCAGGCGAGCCGATGGCCGCAACCGACTGCCGCGATGCCCGCTTCGTTGCGCTCGGGGACGTCGGCAGCTATCCTCTGACGCCTGGGGCGCAGCGGATCATCGAGACGGCGCACCGACTGACCGAGGCCGGCCGCTGATCGCCACGCCGGCCGTTCGGAGAACGGAGCGGCGGCCGTTGTCGCCGGCGAAAGCGTTAACCCTATGCCGACCGCCGGCCCGGGCGCGAGCCATGTAACTTCTTGCTGCACAGTCGCAGGAGTGTTAGAGAGTAGCGAGTAGAGGCGTATCCCGATGTTCCGTCGCGGCCTCATCGTTCCCTTCGTCCTCGCAGCCGTGCCGGTCGCGGCAGCGGCATGGGTTCTGTCGCCCGCCCTCATCGACACCGGCCCGAGCCCTGACGTTTCCGGGCAGAAATCAGCGCGCGAGAACGCCGGCCTGCTGCCGCCCGGGCTCGATGCCCTGATGCCCCGCGGGGCGAGCCCCGGAGCGGCCGGCTTCGATGTCGCCCGCATCGACCGCGACGGCTGGTCCGTGTTCGCGGGAACGGCGCCGCCATCCTCGACGGTGACGGTCACTGCGGACGGCTTGCCCATCGGCTCGGCCAAGGCGGACGAGAGGGGCGAGTGGACGCTTCTGTCGGACCACAAGTTCGCCGAGACGGACCCGGTCCTGGGCCTGTCCACCAGCTTTGACCAGCCTCCCCGCAAGCCCGTTGCTGAACGACTTGACAGCCAGACGAAATCGGCAGCAGCGGCTGTCGATCCGGCCAGACGCATGATGCGCGCGCTGGAGGATCTTGTCGCCGCTGCCCGTGAGCCGGAGCAGCCAGCTGAGGCGCCCTCCACCCTCCGCGCGCCGCTGCCGATCCCGATCCAGTTCGTGTTCCGGCAGGCCGCATTCACCGGCGAGGGCCGCCAGGCCGCGGGGCTGCTGCTCGAATACCTGAAGCTCAAGAAGCCGGACAGCATCGTGCTGACGGGGCACGCGGACGAACGCGGCAGCGATGCGTTCAACGTCGAGCTGTCGCGGCAGCGCCTGGAGACCGTCGCCGGCTACCTGCGCGAGAACGGGTTCGAAGGCAAGCTCGTGCTGATCCCCAAGGGCAGCTCCGAGCCGTATCAGGACGTGGATCGCGCGAGCCTCGACCGGCAGATGCTGTTCCAGCTCGACAGGCGCGTGGAGCTCGATCTGGGCACCGGGGCCGAACGAGCCCGCTCCGCCCACAACGGCCGGGCCATCTCCCCGAGGTGAGAGCCTTCGGAGCCGGGCGTGCATCGCCAGAGCGTCCGAGGCGTGATCGCCAGGATCGTCAGGTCGCAGCCTTGGAAGGGGTCAGCCGCTCACCGGCTTTGCCGACCCTCGATGACGAAATGATTGCCACTGCATACCCACACCGTCATTCCCGCGGAGCCATGACGGAAGGAAGGGCAAAGGGGACCAGGCGGAACACTGGCGTCGACGCTGATCGGGGATCTGACCCCGTCGGCTCGGTTTCGTTTCAGACCCGCCGGGTCTGACCCTGGGAGGCGGTCAAAAAATTCGCCGCTGTGCTCGCGGCTGCCTCTGCGGCGCATGGGGTGACGCGCGGAGTGAGTTGCGGGGCGGACCCCGCCGGCAGGGCTCCCATGGCCGTGCGCGCTACTTGCTCTGTCCCGCGCTGATGGTGCGCACCACGCTCGAGGTCGGGCGGCCCGTGCCGGCCGGCCCCTTGATCTCCGCCTTCGCGATCTCGTCGAACTCGGCCAGCGTCGCGGCCGGGGCCTTTGCCTTCATGTGCACGAGCTTGTAGCCCTGTGCCTTCAGCTCGCTCAGAAGCTGCGGCATCGCCCTGGCGGTCGCCTGCTGAAAGTCGTGCATCAGGATGATGCCCTTGCCGTGCTTCTGGAGCTTCGACATCACGGACTTCACGACGTCCTCCGGCTTGCGGTACTTGAAGTCGAAGCTGTCCACGTCGTGCGAGAAGATGGCGATGTTGCGCGAGCCGAGATAGGCGACCTGGTCCTTGGGATCCTGGAGATAGGGGAACCGGAAGAAGGGCGCAGGCTCCCTGCCGAGGCCGAGCTTCACCGCGCTCAGGCCCTTCTCGATCTCCTCCCGGGCCTTGTCTGCCTTGAGCTTGCGGAGGTTGGCATGCGACCACGTGTGGCTGCCGACCGTATGCCCCCTCGCCCCGACCTCCTTGAGGATGTCGGGATGCCAGAGCGCATGCTTGCCGATGATGAAGAAAGTGGCCTTCGCGCAATGCGCGTCGAGCGCGTCGAGCACGGCGTGCGTATTCGTCGGCCACGGGCCGTCGTCGAACGTCAGCACGACCTCCTTCAGCAGCAGGAAGTCGTGCATCCGGTACTGCTCGAAGCCGAACCCCGGCCCGCCCGTGGTGTCGATCTCGACTGTCCTGGAAACCCCGAGCGCGCCCGGCTTGCCGGGACAGTCGGCGAAAGCGGCAGTCCCGGCCAGCACGGCTGAGAGCGCCAGCGCGCACGTCGTCGCGATACGCATCCTATCCCCCGTTCGTTAGGGCTCTTTCGAGCTGTGGCGTCTCTCCCCGGACGGACAGTATAAACGCACAAGCGCCCGGCTGGCGAGCGCCGGCTGCAGCGTTGCGGCGAGCGCCTGCCGGCGGCTCGACCGGCGGCTGAGGTTGCCATCGAAGCACGAGGAGGGAAAGTGATGACGAAACCAGTCGTCGGTTTCATCGGGCTGGGACTGATGGGCAGCGGGTTCGCGCGCCGGTTGCTCGCCACAGGGCACCGCGTGACCGGCTACGATATCTCGCCGCAGAGGCTCGCCGCCGCGGCAGCCTGGGGCGTAGACCGGGCGTCGTCCCCGGCGGAGGTGGCCGACGCGGCGGACGTGGTGCTCGCCTGCGTCACGACGACGGCGGCGGTGGCCGATGTGGTCGAAGGCCCGCAGGGGCTGCTCACGGCCCGCAACGTGCGCGGCAAGGTGCTCGTCGATCACTCCACCACCGAGATCGAGGAGACCCGCCGGCTCGCCGCCGTCCTCTCGGAGCGCGCCGGCATGAGGTTCGTCGATGCCCCCGTCTCGGGCGGGCCGGGGGCGGCAGAATCGGGCACGCTGGCGATCATGGCCGGCGGCGGCGACGAGGCGGTGGCCAGTGTGGCACCGTTGATGACGAATCTCGGGACCTTCACGCACATGGGCGCGGTGGGCGCCGGCCAGGCGACCAAGCTCGTCAACCAGACCCTGGTGCTGACCAACTACTGCGTCATCGCCGAGGCGCTGCGCGTGGCGGAAACCTTCGGCATCGACGCCGCCCGCATCCCGCAAGCGCTCGGCGGCGGCCATGCCGGCTCCAACCTGCTGCCGGTGATGCTGGATCGCATGATCCCGCGCGACTGGACCCCCAAGGGCTACGCCCGGCAGGTCCTCAAGGATCTGGAGATGCTGAACGAGGCGGCAAGGGGCCGCCACCTCGCCATGCCGATGGCGAGCCAGGCCCTGACGCTGTTCCGGATGCTCATAGCCCAGGGCAAGAGCGAGCTCGACGGCGCCGCGGTCCTGGAGGTGCTGCCGCCGGGGGATCGGCCTTGAAGTGGCAGGGTCCCCTCTCCCCGCGTGCGGGGAGAGGGAGCGTTGCATGCGCTACTTGCTTCCGGCCTCGAGCTGCTTCACCGCTTCGGACAGGAAATCAGACATTTTGGCGCGCAGCTCTGCATCCGTGATGGAAACCCCCTTGGCGTCGAAATCGCCACGGATCTTCTGGAAGACGTCATCGTCGCCTTTCTCGGCGAGATCTGCCTTCCTGACGGCTTTCACGTAGTCGTCGACTGCAGATCCTGTAATCCCGAGCTTGGCGGCCGCCCACTCCCCCAGCATCCTGTTGCGGCGGGCCTCGGCTTTGAACTTGAGCTCCTGATCGTGGGCAAACTTCTTCTCAAAGGCTTTCTCGCGATCGTCAAAAGACTTCATCCGATTCTCTCCACCACCTTGTGCTTCATCTGCCGGGAACTCGCCTGTCGAACGTTGTACTGCCGAACCCGCGGTATGATGGAGCCATAGACTCTGGACGCGCCGAGATCAATGCTCGCCTGCGTCGGATTAGCCACGCGGCAACTGGCCCCGTCGCTAAGATTGTTTCTCTCCCCGCGTTCGGCTAGTGTCCCGGCCAGATCTTTCATCGGGTCCGGCTCCTTGCCCCGCCGCGCCGAGGTGTCGGCACGCTGCACTCACGGACAGCTCGGGCCCGCGGGACGATTCCGTCCCCTCCAAGCAACAAGCGATCGCAGTCAGAGGTCCACCGCAATGAACAGGCGCCGTCGAGTTTATGAGGGCAAGGCCAAAGTGCTCTACGAGGGTCCGGAGCCCGGGACGCTCATCCAGCACTTCAAGGACGACGCCACCGCCTTCAACAACAAGAAGCACGCGTTGATCGAAGGCAAGGGCGTGCTCAACAACCGCATCTCCGAGTACATCTTCGTGAAGCTCGGCGAGATCGGCGTGCCGACCCACTTCATACGCCGCCTCAACATGCGCGAGCAGCTCATCCGCGAGGTCGAGATCATCCCGCTCGAGGTGGTCGTGCGCAACGTCGCCGCGGGCTCGCTGGCGCAGCGGCTGGGGCTCGAGGAAGGCGTGCAGCTCCCCCGCTCGATCATCGAGTTCTACTACAAGGCGGACAACCTCAACGATCCCCTCGTCTCGGAGGAGCACATCACGGCCTTCGGCTGGGCGAGCCCGCACGAGATCGACGAGGTCATGCAGCTCGCGCTGCGCGTCAACGACTTCCTGGTCGGGCTGTTCCTCGGCATCGGCATCCGGCTCGTCGACTTCAAGGTGGAGTTCGGGCGCCTGTGGGAGAACGACCAGATGCGCATCGTGCTCGCCGACGAGATCAGCCCCGACTGCTGCCGGCTGTGGGACATCCAGACCTCCGACAAGCTCGACAAGGACCGCTTCCGCCGCGATCTGGGCGGGCTGCTCGAAGCCTACCAGGAGGTTGCCCGGCGGCTCGGCGTCTTCACCGACAACCGGCCGATCAAGGGCGCGGCGCCTGTGCTCGTGGCGTCGAATCCTGGGGGAAAGCCGAATTGAGCGAATAGCGAAATAGCGAAATAGCGAAATAGCGAGTAGCGAATAGGGGCAGGAGACCCTGATGCCACTCGCTTTGCTTCCCCATTCGCTATTCGCCACTCGCTATTCGCTTCTTCAAAAATGAAAGCACGCATCGTCATCACCTTGAAAAACGGGGTCCTCGATCCGCAGGGCAAGGCCGTGCAGAACGCGGTCGGCGCGCTCGGAATCGAGGGCGTCCAGTCCGTCCGCCAGGGCAAGTTCATCGAGGTCGACCTGGCGGCGGGCAGCGAGGCGGCCGCCCGCGCGACAGTCGAGCGCATGTGCCGCGAGCTGCTCGCGAACACGGTCATCGAGAACTATGTTTATGAGATAGAGAGCTAGGTGGCGTAGTGGGCTCCCGACCCGCTCCTCCCGTCATGGCCGCGAAGGCGGCTGTCCGCGCCTGAATGGCAGCGCGTCGTGGGTTCCCGTCTCCGCGGGAATGACGGAGTGCGGAGGTGGCGGGAGCTGGGAAAACGTGAGGGCGGGCTTACCGGCCCAGATTCCAGCGGGGCATCATGAAGGCTTCCGTCGTCATCTTTCCCGGGACCAATCGCGAACGCGATGTCGCGGACGTGCTGGAGGCCGTCTCGGGCCGGCGGCCGCAGATGGTCTGGCACGGCGACAGCGAGGTGCCGGACTCTGACCTGATCGTGCTCCCCGGCGGCTTCTCCTACGGCGACTATCTGCGCTGCGGCGCCATGGCCGCCCACTCGCCGATCATGCGCGACGTGATCGCCAAGGCCGAGGCCGGCACGCCCGTGCTCGGCATCTGCAACGGCTTCCAAATCCTCTGCGAGGCCGGCCTGTTGCCGGGCGTCCTGATGCACAATTCCTCGCTCAAGTTCATCTGCAAGGACGTGTGGCTCAGGGTCGAGCAGCCCGACACGATCTTTACGAGCCGCTTCGCGAAGGGCGAGCTGATGCGCGCCATCGCTGCGCATGCAGAGGGCAATTACTTCGCCGATCCGGAAACGCTGAACCGGCTCGAAGGCGAAGGCCGCGTCGTCTTCCGCTACGCCGACCGCCACGGCAACGTCACGCCCGAGGCCAACCCCAACGGCGCCCAGCGCAGCATCGCCGGCATCTGCGACGCGCGCCGCCGCGTGCTCGGGCTGATGCCCCATCCGGAGAACACCTCCGACCCCCTGCTCGGGCCCACCGAGGGCCGCAAGCTGTTCGAGAGCATCGTGGAGAGCCTTGTTGCCTAGCGGCGCATCCTACCCGCACCCTCTCCGAAACGGATGCGTTGCGATGGCTGCAGATTTTTGGCCCTCCCCTTGACGGGGAGGGTGGCGCATCGGGCCGCAGGCGCGATGCGCGGGTGGGGTGGAGCCACGAACGCGACAGCTCCTGACCACCCCCCACCCCTAACCCCTCCCCGCAAGGTGGAGGGGAGTTGAGCGGGTAGCGAGGATTGGGGATTTTGGAATGCGCAGCACGCGCGTGATCACGGTCGTCGGCTGCCACGCCGAGGGTGAGGTGGGCGACGTCATAACCGGCGGCGTGCTGCCGCCGGCAGGCGCCACCATGCTCGAAAAGAAGCTCACCATGGAGCGCCAGCACGACCACATCCGCCGCATGCTGATCCAGGAGCCGCGCGGCTCGGTCGCGCGTCACGTCAACCTGATCGTGCCCCCGACGCGCTCCGATGCGCAGGCCGGCGCCATCATCATGGAGCCGACCGAGTACCCGCCCATGTCGGGCTCCAATACGATGTGCATCGCCACTGTCCTGCTGGAGACCGGCATCGTGCCGATGCAGGAGCCGGAGACGCGGCTTCGCCTCGACATGCCCGGCGGGCCGGTGGATGTCGTCGCGGAGTGCCGCGGCGGCAAGTGCGTCAGCGTCACCATCGCCAATGTGCCGGCCTTCAAAGCGAAGCTCGGCGCGCCGCTCGAGATCGCCGGCCACGGCACCATTCTCATCGACATCGCCTACGGCGGCATGTTCTACGCCATCGCGGATGCGCGGGCCCTGGGCTTCGCCGTCGAGCCGCACGAGGCGCGCGATCTCGCCGCCCTCGGAGAGAAGATCCGCATCGCCGCCCGCGAGCAGCACGAGGTCGTGCACCCTGAGCTCCCGCAGATCCGCGGCGTCTCGATCGTGCAGTTCGCCTGCCCGTTCACGGAGCCGGATGCGGTGATCCGCAATACCTGCATCGTGTCGCCGGGCCGCTCCGACCGCAGCCCCACCGGCACCGGGACCTCGGCCCGCATGGCGGCACTCCACGCGCGCGGCCTGCTCAGGGTCGGCCAAGGCATCACGCACGAGTCGATCATCGGCTCGCGCTTCGAGGGCCGCATCCTCGGCACCACCATGGTCAACGGTACCGAAGCCGTGCTGACCACCATCAAAGGCCGCGCCTGGATCACGGGTGTGCATCAGTACTTCGTCGATCCCAGCGATCCATGGCCGCAGGGCTATGTCGTTTCGGATACCTGGGGAACGAGCGGCACCACATTGCAGAGAAGCGAATAGCGAATAGCGAATAGGAATTGGGGACAGGAGAGCAGCGACGCCTTGGAGCGGGGACAGTCGCATCCCCTGCCGCTATAAGCTCCCCGAAGGCGCAACCCCGAGTCAGCACGACATGGATGCCAGCGCACCCGCCGCCGACACCGCAGTCCGCATCACGCCCGAGCTCGTCGCCGAGCACGGGCTCAAACCCGACGAGTACCAGCGCCTGCTCGGCATTCTCGGCCGCGAGCCGTCGCTGACAGAGCTCGGCATCTTCTCGGTCATGTGGTCGGAGCACTGCTCCTACAAATCCTCCCGGGTGTGGCTCAAAACGCTGCCGACCTCCGGCCCGCAGGTGATCCAGGGGCCTGGCGAGAACGCGGGCGTCGTCGACCTCGGCGACGGCTGGTGTGCCGTCTTCAAGATGGAGAGCCACAACCACCCGAGCTACATCGAGCCCTACCAGGGCGCAGCGACGGGTGTCGGCGGCATCATGCGCGACGTGTTCACCATGGGCGCGCGGCCGATCGCAAATCTCAACGCGCTCCGCTTCGGCGATCCCTCCCATCCCAAGACGCGCCACCTCGTGTCGGGCGTCGTTGCGGGGATCGGCGGCTACGGCAATTGCGTCGGCGTGCCGACCGTCGGCGGCGAGACCAACTTCGACGCGGGCTACAACAACAACATCCTCGTCAACGCCATGTGCGTCGGCCTCGCCCGCGCGGACCGCATCTTCTACTCGGCGGCCAAGGGCGTCGGCCTGCCCGTCGTCTATGTCGGCTCGAAGACGGGCCGAGACGGCATCCACGGCGCCACCATGGCCTCGGCCGAGTTCGACGAGAGCTCGGAGGAGAAGCGGCCGACAGTGCAGGTCGGCGACCCGTTCACCGAGAAGCTGCTGATCGAAGCCTGCCTGGAGCTGATGGCCGAGGACGCGATCATCGCCATCCAGGACATGGGCGCCGCGGGGCTCACGTCCTCCACCTCGGAGATGGCGGACAAGGGCGGCGTCGGCATCGAGCTCGACCTCGACGCCGTCCCGCAGCGCGAGGAAGGCATGACGGCTTACGAGATGCTGCTCTCGGAAAGCCAGGAACGCATGCTGATGGTGCTGAAGCCGGGCTCCGAGGCCAGGGCCGAGGCCATTTTCGCCAAGTGGGGCCTCGATTTCGCAGTCATCGGCCGTACGACCGATACCGGCCGCATGGTGGTGCGGCACGAGGGCCGCATCGAGGCGGACATCCCCGTCGACAAGCTCGCCAACTCGGCCCCCGTCTACGAGCGGCCGTGGACCGCTGCCGAGCCGCCCAAGCGCGTGCTGCCCGAGTGGGTGCCGGCGCCGGACACGATCCTGGGTGCGCTCAGGACCATGATGAGCCATCCGCAGCTCTGCTCGCGGCGCTGGATCTGGGAGCAGTACGACCACATGGTCATGGGCCACACCGTGCAGCGGCCCGGCGGCGACGCCGCCATCGTGCGCATCCCCGGCACCGGGAAGGGCATCGCCATGGCCTGCGACGTCACCCCCCGGTACGTGGTGGCCGACCCCGAAATGGGCACCCGGCAGGCCGTGGCCGAGAACTGGCGCAACCTGACCGCGGTCGGCGCCGATCCGCTCGCCATCACCGACAACCTGAACTTCGGAAATCCCGAGCGGCCGGAGATCATGGGCCAGCTCGTCGGCGCCGTGAAAGGCATGGCGGATGCCTGCACCACGCTGCGCTACCCGGTCGTGTCGGGCAACGTCTCGCTCTACAACGAGACCAACGGTGTCGGCATCCCGCCGACTCCGGCCATCGGCGGCGTCGGGCTCGTCCGCGATCTCGACAAGAGGGCGGACCTCGCGCTGAAATGCGCGGGCAGCCTCCTCGTCGTGATCGGCCGCGAGGACGGCCACCTCGGCCAAAGCCTTTACCAGCAGATCATCGCCGGCCGGCTCCAAGGCGCGCCGCCACCGGTCGACCTCGCCGACGAGATCAAGGCCGGCATGCTGGTCCGCGCACTCATCCGCGAGGGCCTGCGCACCGTGCATGACGTCAGCGACGGCGGCCTTCTCGTGGCCATCGCGGAGATGGCGCTCGCCGGCGATCTCGGCGTCGAGCTGTTCCCCTACGAGGGCAAGCTGCCGGTCCATGCGGCGTGGTTCGGCGAGGACCAGGGCCGCTACGTGCTCGAGGTGTCACCGGAGGAGGCCGAATCGATTGTCAATCGCGCCCGGATGCTCGGGCTCGCCGCTCGCATCGTCGGGCTCACGGGCGGCGACAGGCTGCTTCTGAAGGGCGAAGCGGCGTTGCCCCTCGCCGAGTTGCGCGATGTGCACGAGAGCTGGCTGCCACGCTACATGGCCGGCGTCTGAGTGCCACAACTCCTTTCGCTCGCGAGCTCTTGCAACGTCCACGCGATTGCGGTGATGAGAATCACTGCGTTTGCCGGCGCGGATCGTCCTTAGGGTCCACATAAGTGATGTTCCACGGGCCGACGCTGTTGAGCTGAACGATGGTTTCCTCGTCATTCGAGGCGAAATGGTTCATGCCCGGCGGCATCGCGAAGAAGCTGCCCGCTGGCAGCGGTCGGGCCTTGCTGGGGTCGCTCGTTTCTCCCATCCCCAGTCGAAACGTACCCGAAATGACTGTGACGATCTCGGGCATGGGATGACTATGTGGGGGAATTGCGTAGCCCTTTGGCAACCTCAATCGCAAGGCGAACGGGCCTTCTTTGCCGGGGTCGCCATATAGGAGGGCTCCCTGTGCACCTGCCGGTAGAGAAGCTGGCCCCGCACCCCACTCGATCTCCTGCGGCGTGACGATCCTGCTGCCATCCTGCGCTGAGGCGGGGGCAAGCAGGCTCAAGGCAACGACAACGGCACTAGCGGTGGCTGGGACCAACATCATGACGAGCTCCATCGAAGCAAATGTCGGAAGCCTTCGAGAAGGCGTATCCGGCAGACACCAGAATTGAATGAGAACGACCCGACGCTCACGGCGTTCCGTTACGCCAGCTCCGTTGGATCGTTCTGCCGCTGCGCGGCCGGCCTCGCTCGCCCAGCCGCGCAAGGCGGACGAGAGCTGGCCGCCAGACGGCATGGCTCGGACCTGAGGACCGCAATTCTGTCGCAAGCGAGTTCTTGCAATGTTCGCACGATTGCAGTAATGAGTGATGTTGCCCAAGAGAGCTGATCAGGCGTGTTGCGGCTATCGATCGACGCTGAAGGCCGGTCGTGTGGCGTGGCTAGAGCACTTCGCGACCTCGGCGCCGGATGGCAGCTCTGGGCCGGACACGAGCCGGGGAGACGCTCTGCACATGCCGATGGACGCCAGAGAGATCGAGCGCTTGATCAAGGCCAGCTTTCCCGATGCCGACGTGAGCATCAGGGATCTCGCCGGCGATGGCGATCACTTTGCCGCGCACGTCGTCTCGTCGGCGTTCGCGGGCAAATCGCGGGTGCAACAGCACCAGATGGTGTACGAGGCGCTCGGCGGCCGCATGGGCGGCGTGCTCCACGCGCTGGCCCTGACCACGTCCGCGCCGAAGGATTGACTTCCGGCGGCCCGAGCCCCCATGTTCACGGCGCTACGGCGCCTTTGAACCGCCCGAACGAGCTGAGAGGATACCGATGACCGAGCAGCAAGCCGTCCACGACTGGATCGCCAAGACCGTCGCAAACAACGACGTCGTACTTTTCATGAAGGGTACATCGAATTTCCCGCAGTGCGGGTTCTCGGCGCAGGTGGCGCAGATCCTCGCCCACGTCGGCGTCGGTTACAAGGATGTGAACGTTCTCGAGGACATGGGCATTCGCGACGGCATCAAGGCGTTCAGCAACTGGCCCACGATCCCGCAGCTCTACGTCAAGGGCGAGTTCGTCGGCGGCTGTGACATCATCCGCGAGATGTTCCAGCAGGGCGAGCTGCAGCAGCTCCTCGACGCCAAGGGCATCGGCTACGACAAGAGCTCGACAGTCGTCTGAGGACGGCTGCCGCCCCGCCGCCCCTTTCCAGCAGCCGTCGCGCGCACTTCTGCCCTCCCCCTTGCGGGGAGGGGTTGGGGGTGGGGGTGCCTGGGCGCCGACGTTTCCTATCGTGGCCCCACCCCACCCGCGCGGCTTTCGCCGCGCCGCCCCTTTCCAGCAGCCGTCGCGCGCACTTCTCCCCTCCCCCTTGCGGGGAGGGGTTGGGGGTGGGGGTGCCCGGGCGCCGACGTTTCCTATCGTGGCCCCACCCCACCCGCGCGGCTTTCGCCGCGCCGCCCTCCCCGTCAAGGGGAGGGCGTACCAGCCGACGACGCCGACATCCTGGCCCACTTCCGCTAAATTTGGGGGACTGACGATATGATCCGATTCAAGTCGGACATGCTCTGACCCGCCGGCACCGGGACGATAGCATCCGCGCCTTCCGGGCGCGGGTGCGATAGGCTACTGTCCAGGTCGACCCGAACAGGAGGGCAGGCCGGCAGCGATGACGCTCGGCGGGCGGCGGTTTCTGTTGAGCCTTGCGATCATCGCGGCGAGCGTCTGTCTCGCGCTCGGCGTCAGCCTGCCCGTCATCAAGCTCACCCGCTACGTCTTCTGGTCGACAGAGTACTCGCTGCTGTCCACGGTGCGGGCGCTGATCCGCGACGGTCAGCTCTTCCTGGGCTTCACCGTGCTGACGTTCTCGATCGTCTTCCCCGTCTTCAAGCTGCTCTACCTGCTGCTCGTCTCGACGCTGCCCGTGGCCGAGATCCGGCGCCAGCAGCACCACCTCAAGGCGCTGGAGTGGCTGGGCAAATGGTCGATGCACGACGTCCTCGTGCTGGCGCTGACGATCTTCTTCATCAAGAGCCAGGGCGTCTACGACGCCGCCAGCCTCACCGGCGTCTACTTCTTCACCGCCGCGGTCGTGCTGATGATCCTCGCCTACGCGTGGCTGCGCACGGACGCGGACCTCGGCGGCGGGCTTTCGGTCCCGGCCGGCACCGAGACGGCCTCCACGCTGCGCAACTTCGTGCTCAGCTTCTTCATCATCCTCGCCACGGTGTTCTTCGCGCTCGGCGTCATCCTGCCGGTGATCCGCTTCACGACGATCTACGTGTGGACGAACGAGCACTCGATCGCGACCATCATCTACGCGCTCTACCGGAACCAGGAATTCTTCCTGTGCGCGGTCCTGTTCGCGTTCTCGATCTTCTTCCCGTTCCTGAAGCTGTTCTACCTGCTCACGCTCGTCACCTCGCCCGACCTGTCGCCGGAGTTCCGCAACCGCTCGATCTCCACCATGGAATGGCTCGGCCGCTACTCCATGACCGACGTCATGGTGCTGGCGCTGCTCATCTTCTACGTGAACTCGTCGGGCTACACGGAGGCTTCGGTGCTGCCTGGCGTCTATTTCTTCGCCGGGTCGGCGCTCATCACGATGCTCGCCTACGGCTGGGCAAACACGCTGCCGAGGCAATCGCGCGTGCGCTGATCCTCACCTTCAGCCGGGTCGACAACCCGGTGGGTCCTCCTGTAGGCTGATCGTCATTATTCTGATCTGGCGAAATTGCAGCCGGCGCCAGCCGAGCGGCAGGCAAAGGGAGGCAGCCGTGATCGAGTGGCATATCCAGGCTCACGAGCTGGTCGGCTGACATGGCCTATGTCGACTGGATGATCAAAGGCCCCAAGATCGGCGGCTGCAACTGCAGCTACGGTTGTCCTTGCGAGTTCAATGCGCCGCCGACGCACGGCTGGTGCGAGGGACTGGAGGCGCACCGCATCGACGAGGGTTGGTTCGGAGACACCCGGCTCGACGATCTCGTGATCGGCGCCCGCTACCGCTGGCCCGGCCCCGTGCACGAGGGTCGTGGCACGGTTCAGGGCTTCGTCGACAGCCGCGCCAGCGATGCCCAGCGCGAGGCCCTGTTCCAGATCCTCGGCGGCCGGGAGCAGGAGCCCACCACGGTGTTCAACATCTATGGCTCGACGATCGCCCGCGAGCTCGACCCCATCTTCGCCGAGATGACGTTCGCCTGCGATTTCGAGAGGCGTACCGCCCGCTTCATCGTACCCGGCGTTCTGAAGCTCGAGATCGAGCCGATCAAGAACCCAGTCACAGGCGCCGATCACTTCGCGCAGATCGTGCTGCCGACCGGCTTCGAGTTCCGTAGCGCCGAGATGGCGAGCGCCACCTTCAGGGCCGGCGGCGAGGAGCTCGCCATGGATCAGTCGAAGCGCTACGGCGCGTTGTGCTACGTGGCCTACGGTCCCTACGGCATCATCGACGAGCAGTCCGTCCGCCCTGCCGCGGCATAGCGCGCGAACGAACGAGCGGCCATGCGTGAGGCGACGACCAGAACCGAGGCGCTGCTCAGACGCGAGCAGCTCATCATCATTGCGGGTCTGGGCGCTGTCATCGGCCTCGCCTGGGGGCACGTCCTCTCGGGCGGCGGAACGGGCATGAGCGCCATCTCGATGACGAGCTGGCGGCTTCCGCACGCGATGATGATGGAGGCCACCCCTGCCCATTGGACACCCGGCTACGCGCTCGTCATGGTCGCCATGTGGTGGACGATGATGATCGCCATGATGCTGCCGAGCGCGGCTCCGATGGTGCTGCTCCACGCGCGGGTTTCCCGTCATGCTGCACGCCGGGCACCGGCCGGCACCGTCGCCGTGCCGGCGGCCGCCTTCACGGCCGGCTACCTGGCGATCTGGCTCTGCTTCAGCATTCTGGCGACCGGGCTCGAGTGGGGCCTGGAGCGCGCAGGCGCGGTCGACGGCATGATGATGGGGTCCGTCGATGTCTGGCTGACCGGCGGCCTTCTGGTCGCTGCCGGGCTCTATCAGCTCTCGCCCTTGAAGGGCGTCTGCCTCAGCCACTGCCGCGCTCCTGTCGCATACCTGTCGCGGCATTGGCGGCCAGGGCGCAGCGGCGCCTTCCTGATGGGCGTCGAGCACGGCGCCTTCTGCCTCGGCTGCTGCTGGGCGCTCATGCTGCTGCTGTTCGCCGGCGGCGTGATGAACCTGCTGTGGATCGCGGGCCTGTCGGCGGTCGTGCTGGTGGAGAAGCTGGCGCCCTTCGGCGCACGGCTCACGCCCTGGCTCGGGTTCGGACTGATCACAGCGGGAATGGCTGTGGTTGTTGTTGCCTGATGCCAATCAGCCGGTTCACCTCCGCACTCCTTGATGCGTGCTCTTCCGACGCGCCTGCCAGGACGGGGATGATGAGGCCCGGGAGAACTCTCGAAATGAGACGGTTACTTGGGTCAAGCGCGCCATGCGGCTCGGCGCTCTTGAATTTCGCGCAAAAAAATCGTTTTTAGATTGACCTCTGCCAAGGCAAGGACGGGTCGACCACGCGATGCCAGATGACGGAAAAAGGGCGCCCGCAAGTCCGCGCCGGCAGAAGCGTGCCACGATCAGGGACGTGGCCAACGCCTCGGGGCTAGCCCTGTCCACGGTCTCGAACGCGCTCACGAACCGGCGCTACGTCTCCGATGTGACGCGCCTGAAGGTGCTTAAGGCGGCGACCGATGTCGGCTATCGCGCGTCGAAGATCGCCCGCAGCCTCAGAACGCACCGAACCTATTCCATCGGCATCCTAGTCGGAGATATCGCCAACCCATTCTTTCCCGAACTGGTCCGGGGCGTGGAGGACGTGGCCTCGACGGAAGGATACAACCTGATCCTCTGCAATACGGATTACAGGGAGGACAAGCAAAGGACCTACATCGAGATCCTCAGGGATCAGCAGGTGGACGGCATCGTCATCGCGTCACAGATCCAGAAGTCCGACGACATTCTGAGTATGGTCGAGGAAGGCTTGCCGCTGGTCATGATCAACCAGCGCTATCCCGGGACGGTGACCGATTACGTGGGTGTCGACAACATCAGCGGGATGAAGGAGACCTGCGAGTACCTCTGGGGGCTCGGACACCGCAGGATCGGTTTCATACAGGGCCGGAAAGGCTCGACCGCCGCACAGGACCGGTACGACGGCTTCGTCAAAGCGATGGAGTCGCTGGCGGGAGGCCACGACGAGAAGCTGGTCCAGCCGGGCGACTGGAGCTACACGTCCGGGGCGAAAGCGGCACGCCGGATGCTCGCCATGGTTAAGCGTCCAACGGCCATTATCGGCGGCAACGACCTGATGGCTCTCGGCGCCATCGAGGCCATCCAGGAATTCGGACTTCGGATCCCGCAGGACGTATCGATTATCGGCATCGACGATATCTTCGTGTCGGCGATGCCCTGGGCCAGTCTCACGACGCTGCGGCATCCGAAATGGACCGTGGGCGCGACCGCCGCCAAGGTGCTGATCTCGCGGATCAACAATCGAGACGCACCGATCAGTAGGATCATCATTCCGACCGAGCTCGTGGTGCGTGCGACGTCGGGGGCGGCGCCCGTTCCGGCCGATTAGCCGCTCGGGGCAGACCGCTCCAAGCCCTCCACCGGCTTTCTCGAATCGCGGCAAAGCCTCTTGCCTCTGGATTGTCGTGCGAGGGCGCTGCCGCTCCCCTCCTCCTCTCGCTTCCGTCGTGTCGGCGGAGGCCGGCACCTACGGCGCCGTGCGGCAACGGTGCGCTGGCGGTGAGGCACCCGCGTGTGAGGCCTCCCCTGCCCCTTGCCGAGACGCATCACGGTTTCCCGCCTGCGCGGGAATGACGGTGAGGGGAGGGCAGCGCTCCCGTACTTTTCCTCCAACACCCGCCCCAATCCGCCGTCATGGCCGCGGAGGCGGCCATCCACGACACCGCGCCGCGACGGTGCGCTGGCGGTGAGGCACCCGCGTGCAAGCTCTCGACCTGCCTCTTGCCGAAACGCATCGCGGCCGCCTGCGCGGGATGACAGTGCGGGGATGATAGGGCTCCTGTCGCTTCTTTTCTCCAACACCGACCCCCACTCCCGTCGTGTCGGCGGAGGCCGGCACCTACGGCCGTGCCGCGGCGGTGCGCTGGCAGGCGGGCGCAGCGTGTCAGATCGCCTTCACCTCGCGTAGCCGGGCGATCGCTGTGGGTGAGTAGTCGACCCACTCCCGCAGGACCTCCTCGGTGTGCTGCCCGACCGACGGCGCGGAATACCGCAGCTTCATCGGGGTGTTGCCGAACCTGACGGTGAAGCCCTGCACCGGGACCTTGCCGCCCGCCTGATCCAGCCACAAGATCTGCTCGTTATGGGTGATCTGCGGGTTCTCGATCACGTCGGCGACGGTGGCGACCTTGGTGCTGGGGATCTTGCCCGCCTTCATGACGGCGAGGACTTCCTCGGTGCCGTGCGTGCTTGACCAGCCGGTGATGATGGCTTCCAGCTCCTCGGCGTTGGCCAGCCTGGCGGCGTTCGTCGAGAAACGCGGATCCTCGACGAGATCCGGGCGACTCATGGCGTTGGCCAGAAAGGCGAACTTATCCTCGCCGGAGGCCTGGAAGATGATCCACTCGCCGTCCCTGGTCGGAAACGTGTTGCTCGGCGCCACGAATCGGTCGCGGTTGCCGTTGCGGGTCGTCTCGTTGCCGAACAGCATCTGGTTCGGGATGGCCGTAACCAGCAGCGACACGGCGCTGTTGAGGAGCGTGGTCTCGACGAGCTGGCCGGCTCCCGTCTTCTCGCGGCTGTGCACGGCACCAAGAGTGCCGATCGTGGCATAGAGGGCCGAGGTGTAGTCGGCGATGAAAGTGCCCGCCATGGTGGGAGGACCCTGCCGCTCGCCGGTGAGGTCCATCAGCCCGGACATGGCCTGCGCGATCAGGTCGAAGCAGGGCTCGCCGGAATAGGGGCCGGTGGACCCGAAACCGGAGATCCGGGTCATGATCAGGCGCGGGTTGGCCTTGCGCATCTCCTCCCAGCCGCAGCCCATCTTCTCGAGCGTGCCCGGCAGGAAGTTCTCGACGACCACGTCGGCCGCCTTGATCAGGTCGCGCAGGGTCCCCTGGCCGTCGGCGCTGCGGAAGTTCAGCGTCATGCCCCGCTTGTTGCGGTTGAAGACCATCGTGTAGATGCTCTCGTCGCCAATCCGGGGATGGAACGTGCGGGTATTCTCGCCCCGTTCCGGAGTCTCGACCTTGACGACGTCGGCGCCCATGTCCCCCAGCAGCATGCCGCAGTAGGGGCCGGCGATGTAGCGCGACAGGTCGAGCACGCGAAGCCCGTGGAGCGCGCCCGTCATCTCCGCGCTCCCCTTCCGCGGCGTGTTGACAACGCGTTCATAACCCTTATCCTCCGAGAAAAAACGATTTTCTAGATAAGCGTTGCGCGCACGCCCGGTCAAGTGCCTTAGCGGAGACGACAACTTGAAACAGCAATCATACCAGGCCATCGACGTCGGGGAGAGCTTCGGTCCAGTGCGGTTCCCGGTGGACGACCATTTCGTCAAGGGATTCGCGTTCGCGGTGGACGACTGGAGCCCGCCCTATTTCCGGGCTCCGGGCACCTGCGGGCCGTGGGCGCACTCGTCCGGCATCGCCAAGAAGCTGCTGCATATCTTCATGGAAGGCTACGACCCGCAGGGCATCAAGGCCGTGCACCTCAAGGAGGACGTCTGGTTCCACGCCCCGGTGCCGTTCGGCGAGACCATCTCGCTGACGGGACGCTACACGGACAAGTTCGTGCGCAAGGGGCGACCCTGCGTCGTGCTCGACGGCGAGGCACGGGACGCAGCCGGCCATCTCCTGGTCCGGCAGCGCAGCGTCGAGATCGTGAGCTCGGATGTGCCCCTCGAGGACGTCCCGCAGCGGGAGGCCGACGGCCTGTCGGCCCGGCGCGTGAGCGGCGAATGGCCCGCCGGGCGCGCACCCGCAGCGCGCGCTGCCGACGTGACGGCACCGGACACGCCGCTGCCCGTTCTGAGGAAGACGATCCACCAGGACCAGATGTCCATGTTCGTCGGCGCCAACGAAAACTGGAAGAACATCCACACCGACCCGGACGTGGCCAGGGAGGCCGGCTTCGACAGCACCATCATGTCGGGCATGATTCAGGTCTGCTGGTTCTCGGAAATGATGGTCTCGTTCTTCGGCCCTGGGTTCCTGTCGGGAGGCCGGCTCGGCGCCACGTTCCTGTCTCCCGTCAAGAGCGGGGAGACGATCGAGTGCCGGGCCGTGGTCCGCACCATCAATCCCGACGGCTCGAAGGGGGTGGAGTTCTGGTCGACCAATGCCCAGGGCACGTCGGCCGCGGTCGGTTGGGCCATCGGCCAGTGAAGGGCGCGCAGGAAGCGGGCCCGCAGTCTCGGGAGGAGCAGCAGGTGACACCAGCAGAGATGAACACGGCCGCCGCGACAGACGCTCTCATGTCCGTGCGTGGACTGAGCAAGAGCTATGGCGGTCTCAAGGCCGTGAATTCCGTCTCGCTCGACATCCGCAGGGGCGAGGTGGTGGCGCTGGTCGGCGACAACGGCGCCGGCAAATCGAGCTTCATCAAGATGCTGGCCGGCGTGATGGTGCCCGACGAAGGCTCGATCCGGATCGAGGGGCATGACGTCCGGCTGAGCGGTCCGACCGATGCCAGGAAGCACGGCATCGAGACGCTGCACCAGCATCTCGGCCTGATCGACGTGTTCAACGTCCAGGAGAACATCTTCCTCGGGCGCGAGCTTCAGACCCGGCGCTTCGGCATCTTCCCGACGCTCGACCGCGCCAGCATGCGCAAGCAGACCCTGGATTTGCTCGAGCGGATCGGCCTGAAGCTGCCGGCCATCGACGCCCCCGTGCGCTCCATGTCGGGCGGCCAGCGCCAGTCGGTGGCCATCGCCCGCCTGCTGCTCGAGGACGTCAAGCTGCTCATCATGGACGAGCCGATGGCGGCGCTGGGCGTCGACGAGGGCCGGAAGGTCCTGGAGCTGATCAACAGCCTGCGGGCCAAGGGCCTTGCTGTGCTCATCATCAGCCATAACCTGGAGCACGTCTTCACGGTGGCGGACAGGATCGCCGTGATGAAGAACGGCAACCTCGTCGACGTGGTCGAGACCGCCGGCGTGGACCACGACCAGGTGGTCAGCATGATCGTAAGCGGGCGGCCGGTGAACACCACGCAGCACTGACCCGTACCCTGAGACCGAACGGCCGCCTTCGTGAAGCACAGGACATGATCCATGACCAAGGTGGCGATCGTGACGGGCGGGGGCACCGGCATAGGGCGGGCGTGCGCCGAGAAGCTGGCGGCGCAGGGCCGGGTCGTGTGCTGCGGCATCGACCGAGACGAGTACCTTCCGGCCGGCATCGAGTTCCAGCGCCTCGACGTGACCGACGCCGGCGAGGTCGCGCGCTTCGCCGCCGAGTTCCCGGCTCTGTCAGCGCTGGTGAACTGTGCCGGCATGATCCTGCACGATGGCCGCGAGTTCGAGGCCGACGGGTTCCGCCGCGTCATGGACGTGAACGTTGCGTCCGGCCTCATCGTGACCATGGCCCTGAAGCCGGCGCTGGTCGCCGGCAAGGGCGCCGTGGTGAACATCGCCTCGATGTGGAGCTTCTTCGGCTCGAGCCGCAATCCGGGCTACGCGGCCAGCAAGGGCGCGGTGGTGCAGCTCACGCGATCGCTGGCGGTGGCCTTCGCGCCCGACGGCATCCGGGTGAACGCGGTGGCGCCGGGGTGGATCGACACGCGCCTGTCGGCCGGGGCGATCCGGAACGAGGAGCGGAGCACGGCCATCATGGCGCGGCTGCCGTTGAAGAGGTGGGGGACACCGGCCGACGTGGCGGACGTGGTCGATTTCCTGCTCTCCGACGCAGCGCGCTACGTTACGGGCGTCATCCTGCCCGTCGACGGGGGCTACGGCATCGCGTGAGCGAGGCTCGTCGGCGGACGGCGCTCGCCGCGGCCGTCAGCCGAATCTCTCCTCGACATCGCGCATAGCCGCGACGAACTCCGCCTTCGACACCGACCGCGGAAAGTTCTGCATGTGGACCACGCCGAGCGTCGCGTCGGCGATCACGTCGAAGACGTCGGGAGACGGGTCCGCAAGGCCGAGCGCCTTGAGCGTCGCCGGCAGGCCGACCCGGTTGTAGAAGCCGGCATGGTCGCGCATGAAGTCCGGGTCGCGGCCCTCGAGGGCGAGCTGGACCGTGATGCCGTAGGCGACCTGCAGGCCGTGCAGCGTATGCGCGACGGCCGGCACCGCCGACAGGCCGCGCGTCATGGCGTGGGCGATGCACAGCCCGCCGTTCTCGAAGCTCAGGCCGGACATCAGGATGCAGGTTTCCACGACCCGCTCGAACGCCGGGCTGACCGTGCCGGCGGCCACCGCCTCCAAGGCGGCCTCAGCATCCTCGCGCAGGATATCGTAGCAGCCGCGCGCCATGGCGAGCGCCGCCAGCGACGGCTCCGACCCGAAGACGTTGCGGCCGCCGGACTGCACGCAGGCCTCGACCTCGTACTTCTTGACGAGGCAGTCGCCGATGCCGGCCAGCAGGAACACCGCCGGGGCACGGACGATCACGTCCGTATCGACCAGCACGAGGTCCGGGTTGCGCTCCAGCTTCTCGACGCTGAGCAGCCGGTGGTCGGCATCGTAGAGGACATAGATGTGGCTCGTGGGCGAGTCGTTCGAGGCGATCGTCGGGACCGTGACGATCCTGGCGCCGAGGCGCTTGCCGAGCCCCTTGCCCGTGTCGATGCACTTGCCCCCGCCGGCAGCCACGGCGATCGCCGGCCGCGCGGAGCCGAGGCGGCCCGCCAGGTCCTCGATGGCCTCGGGCGAGCACTCGCCCGCGAACTCCAGCACCGTCAGCGCGACGCCGGCCGCGCCGCAGCTCCGCTCGATGGCCGGCAGCAGCCGGCCGGCAACGCCGCGGTCGATGAGGAGCACGGCCGAGCGGCCGAGCCGGCCCAGCTCCTCGCCGATCGAGGCGAGGGCTCCGGGGCCTTGGACGTAGCGGGCGGGCGCGCCGAAAACCAGCATGGCGGTCAGCTTTCCGAAAATCAGGCCTTGGGGGCGAGCGTCGCGGCGGCGGCGGCGCCGTTGGAGAGCGCGGGAGCCGCCGGACCGCCTGCGATGAACTCCACCCACAGTCCGAGCTGGAACCGCAGCATGGCATCCCCGGTCAGGATGTTCAGGCCCCGCCGCCGGGCCGTCTTCAGCAGCGGCGTCATGATCGGCTCCATGACCACGTCGGCGACCACCGCGTGCGGCGGCAGCGCATCGACCGAGAACGGGAGCGGATCGTCCGCGCGCAGGCCGAGGAGCGTGGCGTTGATCGCGATGTCGCAGCCCTCGGGCGCGCCGCCCGCCAGGCCGGTGATCACGTCCGGGTACTGCCTCCTGACCGCGTCCAGAAGCTCGGCCGCCCTCGCCTCGGAGCGGTTGCAGATCGAAAGCCGGCTCGCTCCGGCGCCGGCGAGACTGAAGGCGATGGCGCGGGCGACGCCGCCGGCGCCGGCCAGGTACACGCTTCTGCCCCGCACGCTGGCGACCACCTCCTCCAGGGACCGCAGGAACCCGATGCCGTCGAAGTTCGCGCCCGTGAGGCGTCCGTCGGGCTCGCGCCGCAGAATGTTGGCCGCACCGGCCAGGCGGGCCGTGCCGTGCAGCTCGTCGCACAGGTCCACGATCGCGATCTTGTGCGGCAGCGTGACGACGATGCCCAGCAGGTTCTCGCAGTGCCGCAGGCCGGACACGAGCGACGGCAGCCTGTCGGACGTGACGTGGGCGGGAACGAGCACCGCGTCGATCCCGACGCTCTCCAGATGTGCATTGAACATCTGCGGCGTCCTCACATGCTCGATCGGGTCGGCGACAATACAGAACAGCTTCGTGCGGCCGGTGATCATGCGTTCTCCCGCTCTGGACTACCGCTGGATGTCGGTGCTCCGGGCCTTCGCGCAGGCGGTCAGCCGGCGCGTGGCCCGTTCCCGATCAGGATGCCGCGCGGATCGATCTCCGCGCGGATGATGGAGAGCTCCCGGGACGTCGGGGCCGGCGTGACCGGGACGGCCGCCAGGTCGCCGAGATCGAAGCCGGTGGACGCGCGCAGGTCGTCGATGTCCACGCCGGGGTGGATGGAGCGCACCGTCATCCGCCCCGCGGCCTTGTCGAAGTCGAAGAAGCATTTCGGCGTGATGACGAGCTCCGGGCCGCCCCAGGCGAGGCCCAGCGCCTTGCGGCCCTCGAGGCCGCCCGGGTAGCCGACGCCGGCGACGTAGTCGACCTTCTCGACGATGGTCCGGCTGTCGTGGCGCGGCATCATGACGTACTCGCGCCCGAACATGGAGAAATGCTCCGGCAGGAGGATGGGACCGACGAGGCGGACCTTCGGCTTCGCATGGTCGCCGATGCACACGCTGTTGATGTTGCCGACGCGGTCGATCTGGACGCCGGACCCGAAGCCGAAGCTGATGTTGCCCCGTCTCAGGCTGAACTGGCCGGGATAGGTGAGGAGCTGGGACTCGCAGGGCAGGTCGCGCAGCCGCTCGTCGAACTCGGCGTCGGGGAGCTCGTCGAGCGCGGCAAGATCGGGATTGTGCACCCAGCCCGCCAGCAGGACGGTGAGATTGGGCGCATGGAGCCGCCGGGCCAGCTCCATCGCGACGAGCGGGATCGCGGTGGCATAGAGCGCGGCGGCGCTGCCCGTGGCGAGGCCGGTGAAGCCGAGCTCGCCGTCCCTGAGATCGCGCGCCAGGTTGGCGACCAGGAGCTCGTTGAGGGTGAAGTCGGTCGCGGTCATTTCTGGGTGTCCACCTGGAAGAGCGAAGCGAGGCGCGAGCCGCCCACCTTGTCCAGGTAGGCGGCGTGGCTGTCGAGCCCGAGCACGTAGTCGTCGAGGTAGCGGCGGAAGCCCTCGTCCGTCTGCGATGCGTCCACATAGGCCTGCCAGTGCGCCTGATCGTCCTCGTAGCGGCCGAGCATGGACGTGGGATGGGCCCCGAAAGGCGCCACGCAGACGGCGCTCACCCGGACGGACGGGATCTCCACCAGGTGGGAATGGCGCCGCAGGAAGTTCTCGCTGACGATCCGCTCCACCGTGACGATCAGCCTGTCGCAGCACCTCGCCAGGGTGAGATCGAGGTTCTGCGGCAGGTTCCGGTAGGGCGGGAAGATCACGTTGCCGTAGACGTCGGACGCCAGGGCGTGGAGGACGACGACGTCCGGCGCGGCGGCCGGGAGCGCGTGAAGGGGGCGGCCCGAGGCCGGGCAGGTGAACGGCCGGATGTCGGCGTTGAGGCGCACCACGTCGGTGCCGCCGAGCCCTGGCGCCGGCCAGAACGCCAGGTTCTCCTGGCTGGCGCGGAAGCGGTCCCAGCTCAGCAGCTCCGGGTAGTCGACGACGTCGAGGCCGTCCCGCTCGCAGGCGCGGCGGAAGTTCCTCGCGAGCCCGTACTTCTCGAAGCCGACGTAGCTCGTCTCGACGCGGCGCACCGCGCCCGCCCCGATCAGCATGTCGGTGTCGATGCTGTTGGTGACGCCGACGACCGTCAGTCCCTTCCGCCGCTGCCGGACGAGCTCGCGCACGAAGGCCATGGGCCGCTGGTAGATCGCAAAGCCGCCGATGGCGATGCGGCAGCCGTCCGCGACGAGGCCGGCCGCGTCCGCAAGGCTCTGCACCTTCTCCAACCGTCGCGCGCCCGCGGCCGCATTTGCTGGGATGGACAATTAATCCTCCGAAAAAACGGTTTTCTCGCTTATAACTCGGGTCGACGGAAGGAATCAACCCGGCAAGCTCTGTCGAAACCGGCCGGCAACGGCGGATTCATCCCGGAAATCCCCGATTGACAGCCTGGGACGGCCTCAATAAAGTCGAAAAAACGATTTTCTGACAGGGCCGCCTGGTCGGGCGACATCCGATCGGGACTGCAATCGGCGGCTCAGGACGGGAGGGGGAGGCATGAGCGTCCAATGGAGTGAGAATGCCATGGCCGGAAGTGCCGCCGCGGGCGGGCGGCAGTCGTGGAAATCGGTGAAGCAGCTGCTGCTGCAGTACAGCCACGTCGTGGCGCTGGTGATCCTGATCTCGGCGGCGGCGGTCGCGTCCCCCTATTTCTTCGAAGTCCGCAACATCATGAACCTGCTGCGCGGCGCCGCCCCGATGGGTGTCGTGGCGATCGGCATGACGATCGTGATCCTGAGCAGGGGGATCGACCTGTCGGTCGGGTCGATCCTCGGCGTCGCGGCCATGGTCACCGGCATCATGGCGCCCTTGAGCCCCGCGCTGGCGATCCCGGCGGCGCTCGCTGCCGGCACGGTGCTCGGCGCCGTCAACGGCGTGCTGATCACGAAGGCGCGGCTGCAGCCCTTCATCGCCACCCTGGCGATGCTGATCTTCGCGCGCGGCCTCGTCTACATCGTCACCGACGGAGCCAACATCGTCGTGCGCAACCCGCCGGAGTGGTTCCTGTTCATCGGGTCCGGCTACGTCGGGCCGGTTCCGGTGCCGGTCATCATCGCCGCGCTGGTCTGGGCCGCGGCCGCCTACGCCCTGGGGAGCCTGCGGTTCGGGCGCCATGTCTATGCGGTGGGCGCCAACGAGGACGCCGCCCGCCTCTACGGCATCGCGGTCGACTGGATGAAGATCAAGATCTACGCGATCAGCGGCCTGCTCGCCGCGGTGGCCGGCATCATCCTGGTCAGCCGGCTCACCGTCGCCGAGCCGAACGCCGGCCAGCTCATCGAGCTCGACGCCATCTCGGCCGCGCTCATCGGCGGCACCACCTTCGACGGCGGCATCGGCGGCGTGCACGGCACCATCCTGGGCATCCTGATCCTGGCGATCCTGGGCAACATCCTGAATCTGCTCGGAATATCGCCATTCGTTCAGATGCTGCTGCAGGGAGTGATCATCGTCGTCGCGGTGATCATGAGCGATATCCGCTCACGAGTGAAGAAGTAGACATGAAGGGAAGGAAAACCATGAAGAAGCTCGATATGACGGCGTCCCGGCGCCAGTTCCTGAAAACCGCCGCGGCCACCACGGGCGCGATCGCCCTCGGCGCCCCCTTCGTCGCGCGCTCCGGCTTCGCGCAGTCGTCGGTCGCCGGAAAGAAGGTCGGCTATTCGATGAGCTTCTCGACCATCGAGTGGCTCGTCACCCAGCGCCGCGGCGTGACGGAGACGGCCGAGAAGTTCGGCCTCAATGTCAGCGTGTCGGATGCGAAGGACCGGCCCTCGCAGCAGGTCCAGGACCTCGAGGACTTCGTCACGCGCGGCATGGACCTCATCATCATCTCGACCTACTACGCTGAGGCCATCACGCCGGCGGTCAAGGAGATCAACAAGACCGGCATCCCGATCGTGGTCCTGTCCTCCTCGCTCGTCGGCGACGCGAACTGGACGTGCCGTCTGGCGGCCGACAACCTCGGTACGGCCCGGAACGCGGGCAAGTACTACGTCGACAAGCTCGGGTCCTCGGCCAAGGTCGTGCAGATCGAGGGCAAGACCGGCTCGATGGTCAATCAGGAGCGCTCGAAAGGCTGGCGCGAGGTCGTCGAGAAGAGCGGCATGAAGATCGTCGGCCACGCCGTCGCCAACTACGAGCGCTCGCAGGCGCTGCGCCGGATGGAGGACTTCCTGCAGTCGCAGCGGGAGATCGACGGCGTCTACTGCAACAACGACGACATGGCGCTCGGCGCGATGCAGGCCGCCAGGGAGGCCGGCCGCCTCAAGGGCATGATGATCACCGGATACGACGGCATCCAGGCGGAGATGATGGCGGCCATCAACCGGGGCGACGTCCACGGCACCTGGCAGTACACGCCGATGGGCGTCGAAGGCGTCGAGGTCGCCGCCAGGATCCTCGAGGGCAAGAGCGTGCCGAAGGAGATCCTGTTCCAGTCGCCGTTCATCACGAAGGAGAACGTGAAGGAGATCTGGGACGAGTCGACCAACAAGATGAAGCCGTTCATCTCCCAGCTCAAGATCTGATCGCGACCGCGGCGGCCGGCGACGGCCGCCGCGTGATCCCGATAGAAGCGCTTTCCCGAGGCACCGAGGAGCGACTGCATTGCCCGCCGCGAGCACACCGAGGAACGAGATTGAGCCGACGGAGGCCGAGATCGCGCGGCTGCGCGAGAGGGCCCGCTTCGTCCGGCTGGAGGCGATCCGGCTGATCGAGATCGCCAAGGTGGGGCACTACAGCTCCGTGTTCTCGGCGGCCGAGATCTTCGCGGCGCTCTATTACGACGTCATGTCGCTTAGGCGCGGCGAGCCGCACTGGCCGGACCGCGACCGCTTCCTCATGGGCAAAGGCCACGCCGCGGTCGGCCTTTTCCCAATCCTCGCCGACTACGGGTTCATCTCCAGGGAGACGCTGGACGGCTACACCCGCCTCGGCAACCCGCTCGGCGACCATCCCGACATGCGAAAGGTGCCGGGCATCGACTTCAGCTCCGGCTCCATCGGTCATGCCCTCTCCGCCGGCGCGGGAATGGCCTACGGCGGCCGGGTTTCCGGGCGCGATTTCAACGTCTTCGTCATGCTGGGCGACGGCGAGATGCAGGAGGGGCAGGTCTGGGAGGCGGCGCTCTTCGCGGCCCACCACAAGCTGTCCCGGCTCGTCGTGGTCGTGGACCGCAACGGCTTCCAGCTCGACGGCGCCGTCGACGACGTGAACGGCATCGAGCCGCTGGCCGAGAAGTGGCGGGCCTTCGGATGGGACGCCTACGAGGTTGACGGCCACGACCTCTCCGCGCTGACGACGCTGTTGCGCCGGGTGAAGGCGGACGTCACGCGCCGGAGCCCGGCCTGCATCGTCGCGCGGACACTGAAGGGCAAGGGCGTCTCCTTCATGGAGACGGAGCCCGGCTGGCACCTCGGCTATCTCGACCCGGTGGATGCCCGGACTGCCGTTGAAGAGATCATGAGCCGGGAGATCTGAGCCATGGCCGGACCCCAATCGCCCAATTCCTGGCAGTACCGCGCGCTCAATGCCGCGAACCCGGGCCTGAGCTTCCTGTCCAACGCGCTGATCGGGCTGGTCGAAGACGGCCATCCGGTCGTCGCCGGGTCGGCGGACCTTCAGTATTCGAACGGACTCAACAGGTTCGCGAAGCGGTTCCCCGATCGTTACATCCAGTTCGGCATTTCCGAGCAGAACATGGTGACGGTGGCGGCCGGACTGGCGACCACCGGCTACACGCCGTTCGTGGCCACGTTCGCGTCGTTCCTCGGCCTGCTCTGCTGCGAGCAGATCCGGATGGATCTCGCCTACTGCGCCCAGAAGGTGCGCCTGGTGGGGCACCATACCGGCATCTCGCTCGGCTTCTACGGAACCTCCCACCACGCCACCGAGGACATCTCCACCATGCGGGCGATCGCCGATCTGACGGTGATCTCGCCGGCCGACGGTCCGCAGCTCGCCGCCGCCGTCAAGGCTTCGGCCGACTGGGACCAGCCGATCTATTTCCGCATCGGCCGCGGCCGCGAGCCCGACGTCTACGAAAAGGGGCAACCGTTCGTCATTGGCAAGGCGATCGAGCACATGGTAGGCGATGAGCTGACGATCATCGCCTGCGGCTTGCCGGTGCACCCGGCGCTGGAGGCCACCCGTAAGCTCAACGCCGAAGGCCGCTCCATCGGCGTGATCGACATGGCGACGGTGAAGCCGCTCGATCACGAGGCGGTCCTGAGCGCCGCGGCCCGGTCGAAGGCGCTGCTGACCGTCGAGGAGCACAACGTGCTTGGCGGCTTGGGGTCCGCCGTGGCGGAGGTCCTCGCGGATGAGGGATGCGGCGTGCCACTACGGCGCCACGGGATCTACGACGAATACAGCCTCATCGCGCCGCCGACCCACCTCTACGCGCACTACCGGCTCGACGCCGCCGGCATCGAGGAAGTCGCGCTGGAAGTCCTGAACAGGCGCAGGAGCTAGGTCCGGCACCGGCAAGGCTTCGGCAGGAGGCAGCTCCGAGACGTGACCGCCTTTCCAAGCCGTCATACCGACTCCGGCTGATTGATTCACGCTATGTGCTGGATTCACATGGGGCA